>NZ_CP042306.1:3071512-3403025 GCF_007859635.1 Sphingomonas panacisoli
CGAAACCGACTATTGGCGCATTAACGCAGATCAAAACCATAACGCAGCCGTATTGATAGGAACGGCCGACAACGAGCACGGATGATCTCTTGATGATAAATTGCGAAACGGGTGTCGCTGGGCTCGATGAAATCCTCGCTGGCGGTCTGTCTAAAGGTCGTCTGTTTCTCGTCGAAGGTAGTCCCGGCACAGGGAAAACGACCCTCGCCAGCCAGTTCCTGATGGCGGGGGCAGAAGCCGGCGAAAAGGTGCTCTACATCACGCTGTCGGAAACAGAGGAGGAGTTGCGCGACGGCGCCCTCTCGCACGGATGGACGTTCGACAACAAGTTCGAGGTGTTCGAACTCGTTCCGCCGGAAAGCTTGCTCGACGACCAGCAACAGCAAAGCCTGCTGTATTCGTCGGACCTCGAACTCGGAGAAACGACGCGCCGGATCTTCGAAGTATTCGAACGGGTAAAACCGTCGCGCGTCGTTCTCGACAGCTTGTCGGAAATCCGACTGCTGGCCCAAAGTTCGCTACGCTACCGCCGGCAAATCCTCGCGTTGAAGCATTATTTCTCGAATAACGATGCGACCGTCCTCATGCTCGATGACCTGACCGCCGACGTGATGGACAAGACCGTCCACAGCGTTGCCCACGCGGTGATCCGTCTGGAGGAATTGTCACCCAATTACGGGGCAGAGCGACGGCGGATGCGCGTGCTCAAGTATCGCGGGCGACGCTATCGGGGCGGCTATCACGATTTTGTGATCGAAACCGGCGGCGTCCGGGTGTTTCCGCGACTGGTGTCGGCCGAGCATCGGTCGACCTTTTCCCGCGCGACGGTGCCGATCGACAATTTCGAACTCAACAAGCTGCTCGGCGGCGGGTTCGAGCGCGGGGCGAGCAACCTCATCCTCGGCCCCGCAGGAACGGGCAAGTCGTTGCTGACGCTCAGCTTCGTCAAATCAGCGATCGAGCGCGGCGAGAACGCGGCGATGTTCATCTTCGACGAGGAACTCGGCTTGCTGTTCGAGCGATCTAAGGGACTGGGCATCCATCTCGAAACGATGGTCGAATCGGGCAAACTGGTGATCGAGCAGATCGACGCGGCGGAACTAACCCCGGGAGAATTTTCAGAACGCGTGCGCGTATGCGTCGAGAAATATGGCGCGCGTACTGTGGTGATCGACAGCCTCAACGGCTATCAGGCGGCAATGCCCGAGGAGCAGGCGCTCGTCCTCCACATGCACGAACTGCTGCAATATCTGAACCGGCAGGGCGTCACGACCTTCCTGACGGTCGCCCAGCACGGCCTGGTCGGCGACATGAAGGCGCCGGTTGACGTCACCTATCTCGCCGACACCGTCATTCTGCTGCGATATTTCGAAGCCTTAGGCCGGGTCCGTCGGGCGATCTCGATCGTTAAGAAGCGGACGGGCTCGCACGAGGACACGATCCGGGAATTCATGATCGGTAGCAACGGCATCACGCTGGGCGAACCGCTGACCGGATTCCAAGGCGTGCTGCGTGGCGTGCCCAACCTGGTCGGCGATGGCGCCGGCTTACTGGATATGGCCAAAGCGTGATCAGCCGTTGAACCGCACGATTTCTGAAGGTGCCGTCATCTTGGCGCCGCATGGCCGTGACGCCGATGTCGCTGCGGCGATGCTTCGCGAGGGCGGTCTCGAAGCTGCATCGGTCACGAACATTCCATTGCTAGTCCGCACGCTCCGGGAAGGAGCCGGCTTCGCGATCGTGACCGAAGAAGCGATGCGCGGCGCCGACTTGCGCGAGCTGGCCGGGTTCATCGCCGACCAGGCGGAATGGTCCGACTTTCCCTTCATCGTGTTGACCGCGCGGGGTGGCGGGCTTGAACGCAATCCTGGCGCGGTTCGACTTTTGGAGACGCTGGGCAACGTCACGTTCTTGGAGCGCCCATTCCATCCGACCACCCTGATCAGCCTGGCCCGCGCCGCGCGCCGCGCGCGGCTGCGCCAATACGAAGCCCGAACGAGGCTCGAGGATATCCGCGAAGGGCAGCAGCGGATGCGCGTTGCATTGAGCGCGGGCGGCTTGGGCGCGTGGACGATGGAGTTGAAGGGCAACACGCTGCTCGCCTCGACCGAATGCAAGGCGCATTATGGCCGCGGGCCGGACGACCCCTTCTCCTATGAGGACTTGATCGGGTCCATCCACCCTGACGATCGCGATCGCATGCGCGCCTCGGTGCAGGAATCGATCAGGACCGGCATCGACTACGATATTCAATATCGCTGCCAATGGCTCGATGACTCGGTCCACTGGGTGCAGGTCAATGGCCGATTGGAGCGCGATGCACGCGACAAGCCGATCCGCATGGTCGGCGTGTCGCAAGACATTACCGCGCGGCGGCACACAGAGAGTCGTCGAACCGCGCTGCTGGCGCTGGGCGACGGCCTGCGCCAGATGATCGACCCCGCCGAGATGTCGTTTCTCGCGGCAGAAATCCTGGGCGAAACGCTCAACGTCAGCCGCGCCGGCTACGGCATGATCGACCCGATCGCAGAGACCGTCACGATCGATCGCGACTGGACGCAGCCCGGCACGATGAGCATCGCCGGCGTCCGCCAGTTCCGCGACTATGGGTCGTTCATCGACGACCTGAAGCGCGGTGATACGGTCGCGATCGCCGATGCCCGCCTCGACAAGCGCACGTCGGACCACGCCGACGCGCTGGAGGCGGTGCACGCCCGGTCGCTCCTCAACCTGCCGCTGGTCGATCACAACAATTTCGTGGCGTTGTTGTTTCTCAATCATGTCGACGCGCGCGAGTGGAGTGCCGCCGAACGCGCATTCGTCCGCGACGTTGCCGATCGCACGCAGTCGGCGATCGAGCGGCGCCATGCCGAGATGTCGCTGGCCGAGCTGGCGGAGTCGCTAGAGCGTCAGGTCGAGGAGCGAACGCGGGAAAGCGAAGCCGCGCAGGAGCAACTTCGTCAGGCGCAAAAGATGGAGGCGGTTGGTCAGTTGACCGGCGGCTTGGCCCACGACTTCAACAATCTGTTGACGGGCGTGTCGGGCGGGCTGGAGTTGATCCAGTTGCGAATCAGCCAAGGGCGGTCGGGCGAGATCGGCAAATATGTCGAAATGGCGCAGACCGCGACCAAACGTGCCGCCGCACTGACGCATCGGTTGTTGGCGTTTTCAAGGCGTCAGACGCTCGATCCCAAACCGACCAGCATCAACAAGCTGGTGGCGAGCATGGACGAGTTCCTGCGTCGCTCGGTCGGCCCGGCGATCGAAATGGAAGTCGTCGAGGCGGCCGGTCTGTGGACGACGTTGATCGATCCAAATCAGCTTGAGAACGCCCTGCTCAACCTGTGCATCAACGCCCGCGACGCGATGCCCGATGGCGGCCGCATCACCATTGAGACAGCGAACAAGTGGCTCGATACGGCGGCTGCGCGCGAACGCGATATACCGCCGGGACAGTATGTCGCACTGTCGGTTACTGACACCGGCACCGGCATGTCGGCCGAAACGATCGAGCGCGCCTTCGACCCTTTCTACACGACCAAGCCGCTTGGCGAAGGCACCGGTCTCGGCCTGTCGATGATCTACGGCTTCGTTCGCCAGTCCGGTGGACAGGTGCGGATCTATTCGGAGCTTGGCCACGGCACGACGCTGACGCTGTATCTCCCTCGCGACTATTCTGACGCAGGTGGCGATGTCGTCCTGGAGGAGCGTCGCAGCGTGTTACCCTCAGCCGACGGCGAAACAGTGCTGGTAGTGGATGACGAACCAGCTGTGCGGGCGTTGATTACCGATGTTCTCAGTGACCTGGGCTATACCACGATCGAGGCAGGCGACGGTGCCGAAGGTCTCGAATTACTGAAAACGCAGCCGGGGATCGAGCTACTCGTTACGGACGTCGGTCTCCCCAAAGGCATGAATGGGCGTCAACTGGCTGACGCGGCACGTATCGGCAGGCCTGATCTGAAGGTCCTGTTTATCACCGGTTACGCCGAGAATGCTGTGATCGGCAGCGGTAGGCTGGAAGCTGGAATGCATGTCTTGACCAAGCCGTTCGCGATGGACGCGCTCGCCAATCGAATTCGAGAACTGATTGCGAGTTAGCTGACCGACACCGCAGGGATCAATCCCGGTGCATGGGCATGGCCGGTTTCAAGACCGCTTACGTCGCTGGACGGCCGACATTGGGACGCGTTGCCGACCGTCGGATACAGATAGGCGCCAATGTCAACTGTCGACCCAAAACCGGTCATCAACAACTAAGTCAGAACCGCCCGAAAGGTGTCGTCAGTGCGAGTTTCTGCGAGCTTGAAATCCTGTCAAATCGATTCTAAACGCTGACCCGCAGTTTGGTTAACAAACGCTAATAAAACCCATAATTGGTCGCCAGTACTTGTAGCTGATTGATGCGGATCAATTTCCTCATCCTGAGGAATTGGACGCTTGGTTTACATGTAGCGCCATTTTTTGGGGGATTCTCAATGATTTCGTTGTCGACCGCTCGACGGCTTTTGCTCACGACCGCGCTCGCGCCGGTTCCGATGTTCCTGTTCGCAGGCGAAGCAAAGGCCGACTGCCTTCCAAATGCGAACGGCACGAACGTCACCTGCGTTCTGAACGATCCCGACGGCTACAAGGCCGGCGTCGACAATCCGACGACGAACGGCGTGACCATCGACATCATCAACGGCGCGACGGTCGGCACGCCTGCCGCCACCGGTCCGTTGCTGGTCGTGGGCACGGCCAGTGCGGTCAACAATCAGGGTACGATCACCGTTGCCGCTGGCCAGACGGCGATTTACGCCGGCGGCGGTAGCACCGTCAACAACGCGGCGATCTCGCTCGGGCTGACCGGCAATACGATCTTCGGCGCAACCGCGACGGGTCAGGTCAACACCTTCAACAATCTGAAGACCGTCGCCGGGACCGGCACGGTCAACGGCAACGTCACTTCGGGCGGCGTGACGGTGTTCAACAACCAAGGCAACTTCACCGGCAATCTCACGACCACTGGCGACACGACGGTCGCCAATACCGGCGTGTTCACCGGCAACATGGTGCTTGGCGCGGGCAACGACACCATCACCAATACCGGCACGATCACCGGCAACATCGACATGGGTGCCGGCACCAACTTCATCAGCTTCAACTCGCAGGCCTCGCTCCCGACGGGTACGCTGACCGCGGCGACCTCCGGTACGAACACGATCCAGCTGACCGGCACCGGCGCGGCGACGCTGAACATCGCGGTCACCAATTTCGACGTCCTCAACAAGGACGGCACGGGTACGTGGACGCTCGGCCAGGCGATCACGCTGGATGACCGGATCAACGTCAACGCCGGCACGCTGGCGACACCGGACGCCGGCTTCCTAGGCGGGAACAAGATCGTCAACAACGCGACGGTCCAGTTCACCAATGCCGCATCGGGCACCTATTCAGGCGTGATGTCTGGCACCGGCGTCGTCAATGTCGGCGGCGGCGGCGCGGGGGTCACGACCTTCTCGGGCGCCAACACCTATACGGGCGATACGACGATCACCGGCGGCACGCTGCGTGTGATCGGCGGCGCGGCGATCGCCGACACCGGCAAGGTCGTCGTGACCGCGCCTGGCATCTTCGATGTGGGTGCGGCGGAAACCGTCGGCGAAATCGGCGGCAACGGTTCCATCACGCTGTCGGGCGGCACGCTGACCGTCGGCAAGGGTACGTTCTCGGGCGTCATTTCTGGAACCAACGGCCTGACCAAGAACACAACCGGCACGCTGGTCCTGTCGGGCGCCAACACCTTCACCGGCGCGGCGACCGTCACCGACGGCACGCTGGAGTTGCAAGGCGGCAACGCGATCGGCAATACCACCGCGGTGGTCGTCAACGCGGCCGCCGGGCCGCCTGCCACGTCCGGCCGTCTGCTCGTTACCAATGCGGAAACGATCGGCAGCCTGTCGGGCAACGGCGGATCGGTGGTCCTCACCGCTAACCTAACGACGGGCGATGCGGGGAACACCAGCTATGCCGGCGTCATTTCGGGTGCAGGTGCCTTGCTCAAGCAAGGCACGGGTACCTTCACGTTGACCGGTGCCAACGCGTATTCGGGTGGCACGGTCGTCCTGGCCGGCACGCTGGAGGGTAACACCACCTCGCTGCAGGGCGCCATCCTGGTCAATGCCGGCGGAACCTTGCTGTTCACGCAGCCGGCCGACGGAACCTATGCCGGCAATCTGACCGGCGCCGGGACCGTGACGAAGGCGGGCGCAGGCAACCTGACGCTATCCGGCACCAACTCGGGCTTCAGCGGCACGACCAACCTCAACGGCGGCACGGTATCGATCGCGTCGGCGGCGAATATCGGCACGGGTACGCTGGCGTTCAACGGCGGCACGCTGGCGACGACCGGCGCGACGACGCTGGCCAATGCGGTGACGCTGGGCGCCGGTGGCGGCACGATCAACACGGGAGCGGCGACGACTCTGTCCGGTGTGATCTCAGGCACGGGCGCGCTGACCAAGACCGGCACCGCCAATCTAACGCTGTCGGGCGCCAACACCTATAGCGGCGGCACCACCGTTTCGGCGGGGACTCTGACGGGGACGACAACGTCGCTGCAGGGCGCGATCGTCAACAACGCCGCAGTCGTGTTCGATCAGACCGGCGCCGGCACTTATGCGGGCAACCTGTCGGGTACCGGCACGCTGACGAAGGCGGGTACTGGCACGGTCACGCTGACCGGCACCAACACCTATACCGGCGCGACGACCGTGTCGGCGGGTACGTTGATCGCCGGAGGCACCGGCATCGGCGACACGTCGGCGGTGACCGTTGCGACGGGCGCTACGTTCCAGCTGGCTGCCAATGAAACGATCGGCAGCCTGGCCGGCGCGGGCGCAGTCAATCTCGGCGCCTTCACGTTGACCACGGGCGGAAACGGCACATCGACCGCGGTAACCGGCACGCTCGCCGGCACGGCGATCACCAAGGTCGGTGCGGGCGACTTCGCGCTGAACGGCACCGGCACCCTGACGGGCGGCGTCGCGGTCAACGCCGGGTCGGTCTCGATCGGTGGCACCTATACCAGCCCCGCGACGGTCGCGTCGGCTGCCACGCTCAACATCCTGGCGGCCGGGAAGCTGACCGGCAACGTCACGGCCGCGGCAGGCTCGTTCACCAAGGTCAACGGTACGCTGACCGGCAATGTGGCCAATGCCGGTACGCTGTCGGGTACCGGCACGATCGTCGGTGCCGTCACCAACACCGGTACGGTCGCACCGGGCAACAGCCCGGGCATCCTCAACATCACCGGCAGCTACACGCAGACCGCCGCCGGCACGCTGGCGATCGAACTGACGCCGTCGGCGGTTGCAGGGACCGGCTATGATCGAGTCGCCGTCAGTGGCGCCCCCGGTACGGCCGCGCTTGCAGGTACGCTGGCACTGACGCCATCGACCGGCCTGTACGTTGCCGGCACGACCTATGACATTGTGACGGCGACGGGTGGTGTCACAGGCGCGTTCGCGACGGTCAGCGGCGGTACGATTTCGCCGTTCCTGAGCTTCACGCCGACCGGGATCGTGACGATCGCCGGCACCAACCAGGTGTATCGCCTGACGGTGACGCGGACCGCGTACGCGACGGGCCTGGGCAGCTCGGCCAACGCCAATCGTACGGCGGTCGCCAACGGCTTCCAGGCGTTGGTTGCCGGCGCGACCGGCGACGCCGCGACACTGGTGGTCGCCGTAGACAACATGACGGCGGCGCAGGCGGCGACGTTCTTCGATCAGGCGAGCCCCGAGGCCTATGGCGGATACGTCACCGGGCTTCAGGACCAGGGTCAGTTGTTCACCCGCCAGATCCAGCTTCATCTCGTCAACGGACGGAGCGGGGAAGGAGCCAAGGCAGGCGTCTGGGGCGGCCTCTACGGTCAATGGGGCAAGGGCAAGGACCGTGGTATCTATATCGGTTCCGACCAGGATATCGTCGGCGGGACGCTCGGGGTCGATTTCGCGTCGGGTCCGCTGACCTTCGGCGTGGCCGGCGGCTACTCCGAAAATACCGTCAAGTTCCGCGCCGGGACGTCGAACGGCAAGGAGAAGAGTTGGCAGGCCGGCGGCTATGTCGGTTACAACCCTGGAAATGGTGTCGGAGCGGACTTGCAGCTGGCCTATATCAACGGCGACATCGACGCGACGCGCTCGATCGCGGTTGCCGGATCCACACGGATCGCGGCCGGCAGCACCAGCGGCAATTTGTTCAAGGCGGTCGGTACGGTCGGATATGACTTCGGCAAGGACGGCAGCAAGATCCGTCCGTTCGTCGGCGTCGATTACAGCACCGGCAACCTGAAGGCGTTCTCCGAAACCGGCGCCAATGCCGCCAATTTGAACGTTGCACGTATCGACGCGGATCGCACCGACCTGCTGGTCGGTGTAGATGTGGCGCTCAAGGCGGGCACGATCACGCCGTACGCACGGGCAGCATATCGGTATCGGACGGACGACAAGAACACCGCGATCACCGCGTCGTTCAATGGGGTCGGCGGGTCGGCCTTTACGGTCACGAGTGCCGGCGCCGGCCAGTCCCAGGTCGATGTCGATGCGGGCGTTAGCGTCGCAATCGGCAAAGGCGGGGCGTTCTCGGTCGGCTATCAAGGTTCGTTCCGCAACGATCGCGACCGTCACGGCGTGTCGGCGCAACTAAGCTTCGGCTTCTAATTAACGACCTGAACTGCGGAAAAGGCCGCCTGATCGACTTGGCGATCAGGCGGCCTTTTTATATTCCTGGCGGGACGATCAGAGTTCTCTGTGGTTCCGGTCTACCGGTATGACGTCCGCGATGAACGCTCAAGAACGCCGCTATCCTGTCTCGCTCACCAAAAGCTGCCCGTCCGCTTGCCACCCAATGGCGGACGTTAGTCACCAGACAAATGGAACGACCGTTTTCGGGGACGCGGCAATCGCCGGCAACGACCGGATTTGGGGGGCGTTTCTGACGATAGGCCTGCCGAAGATCTGTGCGGTCTCGACTGGACTGCGCACTTCATTTGCCGAACCAAACGATGAAAACCTCTGGTGAAATTCGCCGCTAAAGATAGAGGTATTGCGCCGTATGTGCGCGTTTTCAATCGGTTGGCGGCTGCGTCGCTCGCAGGAGCTACAGGCGCTAGCAATAACGGCCGCAGTCTCATCCCAGCGATTACGGCGGTGCCGGTGGATAAGATGCTGCCGATAGGTATCTTATACGCCGATACTATCGGATTGACCGACACCGATATCGCCGCCGCTCTCACTTATGACCGCGAAGCGCGCACTCGACAAAACTTGCGCGATGGTCTGCGTCAGAACTGAAGGGTCTGGCGCCCATCGAGAGCACAGAGCCTAATGAAATCCCAGGCGATCGAGCCAGTTCGGCTCGCGCGCAATAGATCCCCGCAGAAGTTAGTCCTGCAAGCTACTTGACGTTAAGTTTGTTCCTGATTCGCATAGAACGACCTCGAACACGTGGTTAGCGTGGTCGCTCTGACACTCCAGTCATGAGTTTGGTCATAACTCTGGCGGCGGTCTAACGCGACCGGTGGCCGCCCAATGCGGTCAACACTTTGTCAGAAAACGGCAGAAATCTGACGTTTATAGCAATTGCATCGGTTCGGAACGGTTCGCCGCGATCCGGGATCTGGCGGAGACGGAGGGATTCGAACCCTCGGTACGGTTTCCCGTACGACGCTTTAGCAAAGCGTTGGTTTCAGCCACTCACCCACGTCTCCACGCAGCGGCGAAGCGCGGGCTATAGCGACGGTGGGGGCACCGATCAACCAAGGGATTCCGACTCGCTTGGACGCGAAAGGGACTCGGGTCGTCGCTCGCTTCCCGCCTTATTCATTGCCGGGCAATCCGCCAGGCGCTTAGCTCCGCATTCAGTATCGGGTGGGGAGTGCGGCACATGCGCCGGTTGATGACGATAATCGCGTTGGCGTGTGCGGCGCTGACCGGGCCGGTGGCGGCGCAGGTGACCACGATCGATCCCAATGCGGCGATCGACGGCGATCTCAAGAATCCGCGTCCCGCGCCCGCGCCGAGCTATGCGTCGCCGCCGCCGCTCGCCGCGGACGAGCGCCCCGCGCCGCAGGATGCTCCACCCCCGCCGCAGGATCAGACCGCGACCGTCGCGCCGCCCGACGTGCCGGCGACCACCGGCCCGACCTATGACAAGGGCGACGTGCTGAGCGCGGCGGAAGGCGTGTTCGGCAAGGGCGCCAAGGGCCTGGCCGACATCATCGAGAAGATCCTGGCCAAGCAGGGCCGGCCCAACGCCTATATCGCCGGCAAGGAAGCGTCGGGCGCGTTCGTCGTCGGCGCGCGCTACGGCTCGGGCATCCTGAGCCATGCGGTCGCGGGTCAGCAGAAGATCTATTGGCGGGGGCCCTCGGTCGGGTTCGACGTCGGCGGCGACGCGACCAAGGTCTTCGTCCTGGTCTACAACCTCTACGACACCGAGGACGCGTTCAACAAACAGTTCATCGGCGGCGAGGGTCGGCTGTACTTCGTCGGCGGTTTTTCGGCGACGTACATCCGCCGCGGCGACATCGTGATGATCCCCGTCCGCCTCGGCGTCGGCTGGCGCGCGGGGATCAATGCCGGGTATGTGAAGTTCCGGCACAAGGGCAGCTGGGTACCGTTCTGACCGAATGCGGCCTGCCGTACGCTACGGCAGGACTCGCATCGGTCCGGCCGGCGGAGCGTAGCTCCGTCCGACGACGCGGCTTCGCCGCGGCGGGCCGCGTTTCTTGAAGGGCAGAAGCGGGACCCCGGATCAAGTCCGGGGTGACGAGGGAAGTGGAGGCTAGCTCAACCTAACCCGCAACTCTCCATCCCAGCGTCTGCCCGGCATGGAACGGCACGACGTCGCCCAGGCGATCCGGCACGGTGACGGGCGCGCGTTCCAGCGTCACCGTCCCCTCGTTCAACGGCAGCCCGTAGAATCGTGGCCCATGCTCGCTCGCGAATCCCTCGAACCGATCGAGCGCGCCCTCCTCATCGAACACCGCGACATAGCTTTCCAGCGCGAACGGCGCGTTGAAGATGCCGGCGCACCCGCAATCCATTTCCTTGCGACCGATCGCGTGCGGCGCACTATCGGTGCCGAGGAAGAACTTCGGCGACCCCGACACCGCCGCCGCGCGCACCGCGAGGCGATGCCGCTCGCGCTTGACCACCGGCAGGCAGTAAGCGTGCGGGCGGAGACCGCCGTCGAACAAGGCGTTGCGGTTGAGGTGGAGGTGCTGCGGCGTGATCGTCGCAGCCACGGTCGGCCCGGCGTCGCGAACGAAGTCGGCGGCATCGGCAGTGGTGATGTGTTCGAGCACGATCTTGAGCGCGGGGAAATCGCGCACCAGCCCGATCAGCGTGCGCTCGATGAACACCGCCTCGCGGTCGAACACGTCGATCTCGCGGTCGGTCACCTCGCCATGGATCAGGAGCGGCATCCCCGCCGCCTGCATCGCGTCGAACACGGGGGCCAGCGCGGCGATGTCGGTGACGCCGTGCGCGGAGTTGGTCGTCGCGTGCGCGGGGTAGAGCTTGCACGCCGCGAATACGCCCTCGCGGTAGCCGCGCACGATCTCGTCGGCGTCGGCATCGTCGGTCAGGTAGCACGTCATCAGGGGGGTGAAGCCGCTGTCCGCGGGCAGCGCCGCGAAAATGCGGTCGCGATACGCCGCCGCCCCCGCGATGCTCGTCACCGGCGGGGTGAGGTTGGGCATGACGATCGCGCGCGCGAACTGCCGCGCGGTGTATGATGCAACCGCCGCCAGCATCTCGCCGTCGCGCAGGTGGACGTGCCAGTCGTCGGGGCGGCGGATGGTGAGGGTGTCGGTCATGGCGCTATCCGGTAATGCGCATGGCGATCCTTCGCCAGCCCCCTGCAACCAGTGCTCCTGCGAAGGCAGGAGCCTAGGGTTGTGCAGTCCTTCATCATCCTGGGCTCCTGCTTTCGCAGGAGCACATAAACGCGACGGTTGGAATCACAACGGACGCGCTTAGGTTGGGAGGATGAGCGAAGGAACCACTCTCACCGACCGCGCGCTGATCCGGGTCGCGGGCGACGACGTGCGCGGTTTCCTGCAGGGGCTGGTCACGCAGGATGTGCTCACGCTCGACGCATCGGCGCCGCGCTGGTCGGGGTTGCTGACACCGCAGGGCAAGGCGTTGTTCGATTTCCTGCTCTGGGCCGACGGCGACGCCGTGCTGATCGATGGCGAGGCGGCCGAGGCGGCCGGCCTGGTGCGACGGCTGTCGATGTACCGCCTGCGCCGCCCCATCACGATCGAGCGCGTCGCGGGTGCGGTGCATTGGGCGAAGGATCACGACCTCGGCGTTCCCGACCCGCGGCTCCCGGCGCTCGGCAAGAGGTGGCTGGGCAGCGCGGCCGAGCCCGCGACGGGCTGGCTCGCGCACCGTCTGTCGCTCGGCGTGACCGAGGGCGTCGCCGAGCTCGGCCAGGACAAGACGCTGTGGCTGGAGGCCAATGCCGCGGAATTGAACGGCGTCAGCTTCGCCAAGGGCTGTTACGTCGGGCAGGAGAATACCGCGCGCATGCACTACCGCGCCAAGGTCAACCGCCGCCTGGTCGTCGCCCCGCTGGCGCCCGCCGGCGACCGTACGCGCGCGGTGTATCCCGATCTCGACCTGATGGTCGAACTGCGCAGGGTAGAGGCGCTGGGCGATGCGGTCGTGCCGGACTGGCTGGCCGCCGCGCTGTGAGCAGCGATTGCTTAGTGATGATTTCCGGCTGTTCGGGCGGGGGCAAATCGACATTGCTCGAAGAGCTCGCGCGGCGCGGCCATGCGGTGGTGCGCGAGCCCGGACGGCGGATCATCGCCGATGTCCGCGCTGGTAGAGGCGGCGCGCTGCCGTGGGCCGATCCAGCGGGATTCGCGCGGCATGCGGTCGCGATGTCGGTAGCGGATCACGAGGCCGCGCAAGGCCTGACCTTCTTCGATCGCGGCGTGGTCGATGCGGCGGTGGCGCTCGAGGCAACGGCAGGCGAGCCGGCAGCGTCGCTCGTCGCCCGCTATCGCTACGACCATCTGTTTCTCGCGCCGCCTTGGCCCGAAATCTACGAGAACGACGCCGATCGTCGCCACAGCCTCGACAAGGCGCTGGCGGACCATGATCGCGTCGCTGCCGCCTACCGGGACGCCGGCTATGACGCTGTCATCCTGCCGCGCGACACCGTTGCCGCGCGCGCCGATTTCGTGCTGGAAACCCTAGCCCGTCAGCGCCCGACCGACGAATAGGCGAACCCCGCCTTGGCGACGTCGTCGGCGCGATAGACGTTGCGCAGATCGACCATCACCTTGCCCTTCATGACCTCTGCGAGCCGCTTCAGATCGAGCGCACGGAACGTGTCCCATTCGGTCACGATCGCGACGGCATCGGCACCGGTCGCCGCTTCGTAGGCGCCGGTGCAATAGGTGACGTCGGGCATCATCGCCTTGGCGGCGTCCATGCCCTCTGGGTCGTACGCGCGCACCGTTGCGCCGGCGTCGAGCAGGCTCTGCACGATCGCGAGACTCGGCGCGTCGCGCATGTCGTCCGTGTTGGGCTTGAAGGTCAGGCCGAGCACCGCGACGGTCTTGCCCTTCGCGTCGTCGTCGAGCGCCTTGATGATCTTGCGCCCCATCGCGCGCTTTCGGTGATCGTTGACCTGCACGACCGCCTCGACGATCCGCGTCGGCGTGCCGAAATCCTCGGCGGTCTTGAGCAGTGCCAACGTATCCTTCGGGAAGCACGACCCGCCATAGCCGGGGCCGGCGTGGAGGAATTTCTTGCCGATGCGGTTGTCGAGCCCGATCCCGCGCGACACGTCCTGGACGTTCGCGCCGACCGCCTCGCACAGATCGGCGATCTCGTTGATGAAGGTGATCTTGGTCGCGAGGAACGCGTTCGCGGCGTATTTGATCAGTTCCGACGTGCGCCGGCCAACGAACAGGATCGGCGATTCGTTGAGATAGAGCGGGCGATACACGTCGCGCATCACCGCCCGGGCACGCTCGTCGTCGGTGCCGATGACGATGCGATCGGGGCGCTTGAAGTCGCCGATCGCGGCGCCTTCGCGCAGGAATTCGGGGTTGGAGACGACCGCGACATCGACGTCGGGACGTTCCTCGCGCAGGATTTCTTCGACCTTGTCGCCAGTGCCGACCGGGACGGTCGATTTGGTGACGACGACCGTCGGACCGGTCACCGCCGCGGCGATTTCCTTCGTCGCCTCGAACACATAGGTCAGATCGGCATGGCCGTCGCCGCGCCGCGAGGGCGTACCCACCGCGATGAACACGGCGTCCGCCCCGGCGACGGCGACCGCGAGGTCGGTGGTGAAGGTCAACCGGCCGGCCTTGACGTTGGTCTCGACGAGCTGGTCGAGGCCGGGCTCGTAGATCGGCATACGGCCAGCATGCAGCGCCTCGATCTTGGACGCGTCCTTGTCGACGCAGATCACGTCGTGACCGAAATCGGAGAAGCAGGCGCCAGACACCAGGCCGACATAGCCCGAGCCGATCATCGTAATTCGCATGGATAGCCTCAACAGGTGCGGACAGGGACATCCGGCTAGCCGCCAGATCGTGTTGCGGTCCCTCTATCGCAAGTGGGCGATTTTGCCAGTGCGAACGATGTTAATCTGGGGCGGGAGTGCGGCGACGTTTAGGCCGCGACTCTCGGCCAGGAGGGGCTTGGTGTTAGCGAACGCTGTCTGCCGGCAACAACGCGGTACCCGAGCCCGCCGCGGCAAGGCCGCGTCGTCAGTCGTCGCTGCGCGACGCTGGCCGTGCGTGTTGCCCGGCGCGAAGCATCGGACGTGGATTAGCGGACGCCAATCCACTGCAACGCGCAAGAAAAAGGGGGCCGGTTTCCCGACCCCCCAATTCATTCGTCTGGAAAGACTTACTGACCCGAACCCGGACCGTAAGTGATTTCCACGCGACGGTTCTGAACCTCGCGGACGCCATCGGCGGTCTCGACGCGCGGACGGCTTTCGCCGAACGCCTGCTCGGTGACCACCGAGTCCGGGATCGAGTGCGCAACCATGTACGCCTTCACCGCGTCGGCGCGACGCTGCGAAAGGCCCACATTGTACTGCGCCGAACCCGAACGGTCGGCGTGACCGGCCAGCATGACCTGCGCGTTGCCGCAGTTGGCATACTGAGCGATCGCGTTGTCGAGGATCGACGCCGCTTCCGGCGTGATGTCCGACTTGTCCCACTCGAAGAACACGATGAACGGGCCAGGCGAGCAGACCACGGTCGGCGCGGGCGGCGGTGCGGGCGGCTCGGCCGGCGGCGGTGCCGGCGGCTCGACGACCGGAGCCGGCGGCGGCGCCGGCGGTTCGCCGAAGTTGAACGTCACGCCACCGAGGATGCTGTGCGACCGGAAACGGCCTTCCAGCGTACGGCCGGTAACATCGACCAGCTTGACGTTCTGCGCGTTGAAGAAGCGATACTTCAGCGTCGCATCGATGTTGCTGGTCAGCGGCGCACGGATACCGGCGATCGCCTGCCAGGCGAACACGGTGTCCGAATCGTCGAGGAAGCTGCCGCCGCTGCTGAGCGCATACTTCTCGGCCTTGACGCGCGCGACACCGACACCGCCGCCGACGAAGCCCTGCAGGCCGTCGTCGTCACCGAAGTCGAGCATGCCGTTGAGCATGAAGCTGAGCGCAGTCGTCTTGCCGCCCGGACCCGCGTATCGACCCGGTGCCGCGCCACCAGCGCTAGCCGCTCCATTCGGAGAGAAGGCGGGAGTCCGCAGCGTCGAACGCCAAACATCGAGGTTCGCGCCCTTATACGAAACTTCGGCTTCGATCCGGAACATGCCGAAATCGTACCCGACGTTGCCGCCGACGTCGTAACCGTAGTCACTATCGGCCTGAGCGGCGTCCTTGGTCTTGGTAGCACCGCTGGTGATGTCGAAGTGAATGTCTTCGACAATCATCGCGCCGCCTTCGACGCCAACATACCACGCCTTGTCACGCGCTAGCGCGGGCGTCGCAAGTGCGGTTGAAGCGAGCGCCACGGCAATGGCTAGCTTGCGCATCTGTATCCCCTTTCACAATGTCACTACGGACAGCGCAAACTCACTAGCCAATGGATAGTTTCCGCGCAAGCGAAACAAACCGGGTAAGCTGTGGCGTGGACGCAACACTTTTTCGCGCTTTTCCGCCGCTTTGGATCATGTCGCGATCAATCCATGCGCCCGCAATGCGGCGAGGATCGCGGTCAGCGCCGCGCGGGATTCCGCGTCGATCACCGCCCCGCCCGAGGGTGCCGCGATCGCCGATTGCCGAGGGCCGACGACGCGGTTGCCGCCGACGACGAGATGCGCGCAGGGGTCCTCGCCAAGCACCCAGCTGCCACCGGAGAACCGAGCCGTCAGCCCATCCGTGGTCACCCACGCCGCCATCCCCTCGACCGGCGCGACGAACCGCCAGCCACCACTGGTCCAGCCGGCCAGATGAAACGCTTTCCCTGCCCAGGCACCCGTCGGCGCGGCACCGACGATCCAGGATTGGCCCGAATCGGGCGCGGTCGGCGGGGTGTCGAGCCCGATCGCCTCGGCCGTGGGCTGGATCAACAGGTCCAGCGCGGTCAGCGCCTCGTTATGGCTCATCTCTTTTTGCGCTTGTCCGGGCTGGAGCAACGGGAAGGAGAAGCGGTCGGTCTGTGTATCGCTCATGGAAGACTGCTTTCGATCAAAGGAGGATGATACGCGCCGGCGGCGATTCGCCGAACGTGCCGATCTGGCGGATCTCGACGATCGTGCCGCTGACGGCCTCGCCGGGATCGAGCGGGCACAGTCGGTCGCCGGTCGTTACGCCGCGGCCGGCCGCGACGAGCGGCGCGATCGTCACGCGATAGGCTTCGGTTTCTTCGGCGAGCGGTACGTCGCCGCCGTCGATCCAGCGGAACCCGGCGCGGCTTCGGCGCACCCAGGTCACGGTCGGCACACCCGCGACAAGCATCACGCGTACTTGGGCGGGGCTCGGCGGGCGCACCGACGCGCCGCCTATCACGCAATCCGTTTCGACCGGACCGCCGCCGTCGCCGATCCCGCTCGCCAGCACACGCACGGTCGATCCGATCGCCGCGACCGGCAGGTCGATGCCGGCGACGGCATCCGGCGCAAGTAATACGAAGCGGTCGCCGATCACCTGGGTCCCCGCCGCCGCCTCAGTCCCGCGCCGACCGCGCCACAAATGCGACAGCCGCCAACGCGCCGCCCCAAGCTGTTCGGCGCGACCGAACTGGAGCAATTCGTCGCCGACCAGCGCAAGATTGCCGCCCCGGTCGAGCGCGGCGTCGTCGGCGCCGCTCAGCATCATGTCGGGCCGCGCCAGATCGACGACCGCATCGTTGACGAGATCGACCAGCGTCGCCGGCGCGGCCGCGAGGACGCTGACCAGCGAGCCGATGATAGCGGGCGCCGCGGTCTCGCCACCGTCGCGCCAGCTTGCCCCGTCGTCTAGGCTGTACAGCAACGCCGCGCGCCGCCAGCCCGCGCCGGTTCCGTTCGCCATCACCGACAGCCGCGGCGCGATAAGCGGCGAATCGCCGAGCGACGGCAGTTCGGCGACGTGCAGGATCGTCGTGCCGGCCACGCGATCCGGCGCGGGCAAAGCGCGGCCTGGCGACGCCCCGGAGATCGGACTCGCCGGCGTCACGCGCACGCAGGTCAGCGTCGTCACCATGGCTTCGAGCGCCGCCTCGGTCACGCGCCATTGCCCGCTCTCGCCAGTGATCGCGACGAGGGCGCCTGGCGCGATCCCCGCAGCGTCGGCGGGCAAGGCCACCGTGCGCGTCTCGCGCTCGGTCTCGGCGCGCCGCATCAGCGTCTCGGCCAGCGCCTTCGCCGCGGCGGCCCCCAACGCCGCGGGCAGATCGACCCGATCGTCGCGCGTCCCCGCCCCCGGCCGCCGCGCGTGCTGCACCCCGGTCTGATAGTCGCGCGCGGGATCGTAATAAGCGAGGCTGAGCGTCTTCGGCGCTCGCTCGATCGCCGCGATCGTCCGCCGCGTCGCTTTCTCGCTCGACGCCGCGAAGCCGCCATCGGTAACCGTCGCGACCGGGCTGGCGGCGTCGGTCATCGTCAACGCGCCCGCGTCAGCGGCGAACCGCGCACCGCTCGCGCTCGCCAGCATCTCCACCACCGCGCGCGCCGATCCGCCATAGGCCGAAAAGCCGTCGAGCGTCGCAGTCGTCCCCCCATCGACGATGGCGCCGCCGGCCACCTCGGCCGCGATCCTGGCGACATTCACCGGCCCAGCATCGGCGATCAGTTCGAAAGTGAGCGACGGGATGCGATTGCCGAAATCGCCGAGCGGCATGTTCTCGAACACCGCATAGGCCGCGCCGCGATGCGCCGGGGTCACGCCTGCGCCCTCGATCGAGGCGATCAGCGGATCGGCCGTCTGATCCTCGCCGCCGAGATGCAGCCGGAATCCGGTCGCGACCTTGAAGTCCCCTGCACTTCCCCGCAGCAGATTGCCGTCCGCCCAGATCCGTCCGACGCCCTGCACCGCCCGCCCCGACAGCAGCACCGCGAACGACGCCGAATAGCTGTAGGTGGTGGTCGTCGGCTGGCCCTTGTGATGGCTCGTCGCGCGGCTCTCGATCAGATCGGTCGACCAGATCACGCAGCCGGCGACGCGCATCGTCCCGATCACGCGTGGGATCTGGCTGTCGTAGCTCGACGTCTGGAGCTTGAGGTCGGTCAGTCGCGGGCCTTCGCGCCCCTTGGGCTTGAAGATTTCGCCGTCGATGCGCTGGCCGACCAGCGCGCCGATCGCGCCGCCGATCGGCCCGCCGATCGCCGTGCCGACCGCGGTCAGGATCAAGGTCGCCATTCAATCCTCCCGAATCCAGCTGGCCAGGATCGGCCAAGGCAAGGGCGCGGCGCGCTCGACGACGCGGCGTGCGACGGCGTCGGCGTGGATCACGCCCTCGCCGGTCGAAATGCCGAGATGCAGCTGCCCCGGCCCCGGCGCGATCAGCACGATCGCGCCCGGCCCCGCACCGCGAACGAAGCCGAGCGCCGCCAATTCGCGGACGATCCGCTCGGTCGGCGACGACCGGATCGCATAGCCGGTCGGTGCCGGCGCATTCCACGCCCAGGCCACCAGCCCGACGCAATCCATCCCCCGCAGATCGCGCCCGTGCAGCCGAAACGGCGTCCCCAACCCCTCGCGCGCTCGCGTGAGCGCGCGTGAAGAAGGCGTCACGCCCCCGGATACCGCGTCAGCAGATCGATCCCCGGCAGATAGGGTTCGCCGCGAAAATTGGCCGCGTTGGCGAAGCGCGCGGCGCAAGTCGCCAGGCTCTTGTCACAGCCTTCGATGAGTTCCACCAGCGCGCCGACCGCATCGAACCTGGGTGGCGCTCGCAGAGTCAGCGTCGCCCCACTCGATACCGCGATCGCGCTCTCCAGCCCCGAATTGCCCCCGCCGAACCACCGCAGCAGGCCGTTGCCATAGGCATTTGCCGACGGCTCCGCGGCATCGACCGTCAGCATCGTATCCGCCACCGCCGTCACCCGCGCGAACCGCCGCCGCCCCGCCATCGCCACGCGGCATCGCGCGTCGCCCAACTCGGCCCGGCATTCGGGCGAGGTCGCCTCGCACACCGGCCGATCGAGCAGCGCGCCGATTCCGGCGAGTTCGGCGGTAAAGGACCCATCACGCAGTTCGACCTGCCCGATCCGCCCCTCGCCCAGCTCGGCGATCACCGCGCCCGTATCCCAATCGACCGCGCGCACCACGACGCGCGCGCCGTCCCAGCGGCCCGCGATCAGGTCGCGCTCGGCGATCGCCGCGCCACCCAGCGCGCCGCTCACGTCCATCGTGTCGGCGTCGAGATCGGCCGAGCGCCGGATCGCCGACGGCGTCATCCCCGGCGCGGCGCGATAGGCGAATCCGTCGATCGTCAGGTTGCGATCGTGGCTGGTGAGCCCGATCGCGATCCCGTCGCGCCGCTCGATCCGCCAGGTCAGCGCGATGGTGGAGAGGGTGTCCATTAGATATTACCCCGTCACCCCAGCGAAAGCTGGGGTCTTAGGCCGCATGAGACCCCAGCTTTCGCTGGGGTGACGAAGCGTCACGCCTCGCGCACCTCGACCAGCGGCACGCTCGGGGCGGCGCCGGCGAGGAAGGTGGAAAGCGAAACGGTCAGCCGGTCCTCGGCGAACCGCACCGGCACGTCGTAGGTAAAGCTCGCGGTCACCGCCGCTCCGGCTGCGGGTGCGGTGTCGAGTTCGACCCACCCGCCGTCCGCGATACCGAAAGCGGCGGTCGCGACGCCGGCGACCTTGACCGATACGCTGCCCGCGACCGGCCGCGTGATGCGCCGAGTGCTGCCGCCATAATGCCGGACCAGCGCGAACCGCGTTACGACGCCGTCGCCGATGCCCAGCGCTTCATCGATCCCCGCCGAATCGAACGGATCGCGCAGGCGGAACCCGCGCGCCGGCCCCAGTCGCGCGCGAAAGAAGGCGAGCAACGTCGCGATATCCGCGGCCGATCGCACCCCCGGCCCCACATCGTAGCTCGTCCGCGCTTCCGCCCAGCTCGCGGTGCGCGCTTCGTGACCGCCGGCGCTGGTCGCGATCGCGGTCGAGAACCCAGGGCTCACCTCGGCCTCGCGACCCAAAGCGAGCGGGAACAGCACGTCGTCGAACGCCTGCACGTCATTCTCCTGTTGTTCGAAATAGACCAGCCCGTCGCGCATCACTTGGGGCAACGCCCAAACGAAGGTGCGCGCGGCCGCGCTCGCTTCGGCCGCCGTGACGATCCTCACCCAATCGCCGGGGGCGGTCGCAAAACCGCTCAGGTAATGCTGATCGGTCAGCGCATAGCCGAGCCTGGCCCCGGCCGCCGCGCGCGCCTCCGCCGACAGCCGCGTCGCGCCCCCGGTGACCCACTCGTAATCCTCGAGCTGGAGCACGTCGAACGCCCCGGCCCAGCCGAGCGGCAAGTTCATCCGCCGCACATCTGGCGCGCGCGGATCGAGCGCGCCGGGCAGATACGCTAGCACATGGCTGACGTCGCACCCGCTCGCCGCGACCAGCGCCGCGGTCGAGGCGGCGAGGCTTGCGCCTGCCGCATCGAGCGTCGCTTTCTGCCCTGCACTCAAGCTGCCCCGCACGCTCGGCACCGCGACCGGCGCGAACGCCGCCACCGCCGCATCGTCGTAGATGTACGGCCGCCCGCCGCCATCCACCCACCACCATGGTTCGCCGACCTGAAATCGTTTCACCAATCCGGCCTCTTCGGCCACGCCCATGAACGCCGCCGCAATGCCTTGGAGGTACGCCATCGCCCCGCCATGCGCCGGCGACAGCAGCGCCGAGGGCGGCGTGTAGCTGGTTTGCGCGGGCGAGCCGTCGGCGGCGCGCTGCTTCCATGCCGACGGACAATGCTGGTCGAGCAATTCGTAGCTCAGCGACCAGATAAGATCGTACCCCAGCGCCTTCGCCCGCAGTGCAAAATCGCGGTGCCACGCCGCGGCCGCAACATTGATCCCACCGCTCGCCAGCCCGCCGTCGAGCCGGAAATAATGGCTCATCCCGACATAATGATTGATCGCCCCGCGATAGCCGAGCTGCAGCGCGTTCCGCAGCACCCGCGCGGGCGTCAGATTGTAGCAATCGTCATATCCCGTCGCGATGCTCAGCCCGTGCTCGGGCACCACCACGTCGCCGATCGCGAGCACCGATCCCGATCCTTCGCAGGCGATGCCGCTCATCTCCGCCCAGCCCTCGGCCGGCGCGGACAGATCGCCGCTCGCACCCGTATATCCCGGCGCGGTCAGCGATATGAACATCCGGTCGACGTCCCCCGCCCACACCGGATCGGCCTCGCCGGGCAACAGGAACCCGCCGTCGAGCGCCGCGAAATCGATCGCGATTGCGGCATCCTCGGGGCCGCCGCTCGCATAGTTCCACAACCGTACGTACCAGGTGCGCGGATCGCCCGCCGCATCCCGCCCCTCGATCGTCAAGGTCGGGCCGTTGACCACGTCGAGCGGCGTCACCCCCGACGACCGCCAGCGAAATCGCAACCGGCACGCGCGGAAGTCGCGCGCCGTCGCATAACGCAACAGCGAATGGTCGATCGCATCCTCGGCATGCCAGATCAGTCCGGCCAGATCGTCGGAACGATAGAAAACCGCGTCGACCCGCAGCGCATCGGGCGCGGTCGCGGTCACCGCCGCCATCATGGGTCGCGGGAAATCGACCGTCCAATAAACCGGATCGAACCGCGTGACGACGCCGCCGGTCTGCACGGTCCGCTCGGTCGCGAGCCAATAGGGCATGTCCTACGCTCCCTCCAACGCCGCCCGGATCGCGCGCGCGACCTGGCGGCTCGATCGCTGCAGCGCTTGCGGGGCCTCGCCGGCCGCGGCGTTGACGGTGATCGCCACGCGTACCTCGCGCGACGGCGCCACCGTCCCCGCCTCGACCCGCCCAGTGGCGGTCGGCACGAACAGTTCCGGCCCGCGCTCGCCGACCCAATAGGGCCGCCCCGGCGACACCGGCCCGCCGGTCGCGCGGCCAGGGGATCCCGCGAGCAACCCCGCCAGCAGCGCCCCCAACCCGCCGCCCGATCCGCCGCCGACCGCCTGCACCCCGCCACGCAGCGCAGCGGTCGCGATCGCGCTCGTCACCGACAGGATCGTCGCCTTCAACTCCTCGAACCCGAACTTGCCGGTCCGGACCGCGCGCAGCAGCGATCCTTCGATCGCGCGCCCCGCCCGCTCGGCACCCGCCGCCAGCGGCCCGTCCAACTCGCCGCGCATCGCCGCGACGTCGCGCGCGAACCCGGCGGTGTCGGCGCGCACGCCGATCACCAGCCGTTCGATTTCCTCATCCATCGGGAAACATCTCCATCAGGCCGGCAAGGTCGACCGGCGCGGGCCGCTCGCCGGCCGCCGCATCGACCAACGCCGCGAGTTCCGCCGGCGTCGCCGCCCAGAACGTGTCGGGGGTCCACCCGAACAACAGGCCCGTAAGCCCGGCGAGAGTGGCTGCCGCACGTGCAAACTCCTCCCCTGGAAGGGGAGGGGGACCATCCGCAGGATGGTGGAGGGGTAGCGCGCCACAGTTCATAACGCTTGGGGAGACTACCCCTCCACCGCTTCGCGGTCCCCCTCCCCGTCCCGGGGAGGATTTATCGCCCACCCAAAATCTGCCCGAGCAGCACGCGCAGCGCCGGCGTCGCCTTGGCGAGACCGCCGGCCGCGACGCCCTCGCCGAACGCTTCGCGCGTCAGCCCCTCCGGCCGCGCGGCCAGGCAATGCCAGAATAACGCGACGAGCTCGCCGATCCCTAGCGCGCCGCTCGCGGCACGCTCGACCAAGGCAAACAACGGCCCCAGTTCCTGCTCCGCCGCGACCAGCGCCGCGAAACTCGGCCGCAGCACCAGATCGGCCCCGCCGACCCGTACCGCCGCCTCGCCACGCGCGGGGTTGGCTGGACGGGAGGATGCAAGCTTCCCGTGCTCCTGCGAAGGCAGGAGCCCAGGGTTGCCAGACCCTCCGCTATCCTGGGCTCCTGCCTTCGCAGGAGCACTGGTTGGATTGGCCCTCACGCCGACACCACCGCGCCCGAGCTTTCGAGGCTCAGCGTGTAGCTACGCTCGCCGTTGAAATCCCCGGCATAATCGAGACGCGTGACCAGGAACTTGCCGGTCATCGTGTCGCCGCTCTCGAAGCTCAGCCGATAATCGTCGAGTGCGCCCGACAGCGCGCTGCCCTTGATCCGCGTTTCCGCCGCCGAGCCGGTGAATACCCCCGCCCCCGACACGCTGACCGACCGCACGCCCGCGCCCGACAGCAAGTCGCGCCATCCACCCGAATCCTTGCTGGTGATCGCGACGAGCTCACCATTGATGCTGAGCTGCGTCGTGCGCAGTCCCGCAACGGTCGCATAGACCACCGGCGTTGCGCCGTTGCCGACCTTCAACAAGAAGGCCGATCCTTTTTCCGCTGGCATGATTGTCCTTTCAGATTTCTCGCTTCCGTTGGGAGAGGCAGTTAGGTCGCCAATAATTTGATCTGGTACTCGACGCTTGCCGACCATTCCCCAGGCCGGTCGCCAGTCACCCGCGCCCGCACGAATGCCAGGCTCGCGATCCGCCAGCCGCTCAGGTCGCGCGGTACCGCTTCGACCGCGCCGCCCGCCGCGGCCGCCAGCGCATGGGTGCGCGCGGGCCGATCGGCGCGGTCGCGGACGGTCAGCGCCAGGCGCACCTCACGGCCGGATTTGTCCTTGGTGCTCCAGTCGGCGGCGATCAGCGGACCGAGTTCGACCCACGGCGCCGAGGCCTTGACCGGCGGTCCGTCGAACACGCCGTTGAGCTGGTCGCCGAGTGCCG
The DNA here is from genome assembly GCF_007859635.1 of Sphingomonas panacisoli. Taxonomy (NCBI): domain Bacteria; kingdom Pseudomonadati; phylum Pseudomonadota; class Alphaproteobacteria; order Sphingomonadales; family Sphingomonadaceae; genus Sphingomonas; species Sphingomonas panacisoli. The sequence goes on from NZ_CP042306.1 coordinate 3,095,924, forward strand.
CCGCGAGCGCCACCAGCACCGCTTCGGCCAGCACGCTTTCCGCACTCATCGCAGCACGCTCCCGATCCAGACGAGCCGCAAATCGTCGAGCACGCCGCGCCCCGTCACGATCACGCTGTCGCCGTCGATCTCCGCGCGCAGATCGGGCAAATCGGCGGTCAGCGCCGCCGCGAGCCGAGTCAGCGCGCGTTGCTGCGCGCGATCGGCGGCCAGGATCGCCCGCGCCTCCAACCGCGTCATGCGTGCACCGCCCGATCGAGCGCGACGCGACGAAACGGCCGCCACAAAGCTGTTACCGCGGCCGGCGGCGGCTCGCTGGCATCGCGCTCCGAATATAGATGCGCGGCGAGCAGGACGACGCCTTGCCGCACCGGCGCGGGGATCAGCGACCAGGTGGCGATCCAGCCGGCCTGATAGACGATCTCGATCGTGTCGAGCGGATCGCCGGCCACGCGCACCCAGCCGTTCGCTTCGGCGTCGAGGTCGATCGCATAATCATCGACCGCGAGCGGCGTCACGGTATCGCCGTCGACGCCCGCCACGCTGGTGATCGCCATCACCGGCATCGCGCCGAGCGGTTGCCAGCATCGACTGCCGGGGACGCGCTCGGTCACCGCGCGCAGGATCAGCACGCGGCCGAGGAATTGCTCGGCGAGCCCCAGCGCGGTCTCGGCGAACGCGGCGATCAGCGCGTCGTCGTCGGCGACGGCAACGCGCAGCGCCGCCTTGACCTCCGCCACCGCCGCCGCGCGATCCGCCGTCCCGAGCGACATCTCGCCCGGGCCGTTGGTTGTGAATGTCATGATTCGAATCCTTCAATCCTCCCCATTCATGGGGAGGGGGACCGCCGACCGCAGGTCGGTGGTGGAGGGGGCTCTCCGCAATGGTGGTCGTTGATGGAGAGCCCCCTCCACCACGCTGCGCGTGGTCCCCCTCCCCGTCCCGGGGAGGATCGAGCTAATACAGCGCCAGGATGTCCGCGGCCGTGGTGCCGGTCGCGCGGACATATTGTGCGCGGAACGGCAGGATCGCGCCCGCGGGCACGTTCTTCCACAACTGGTCGGCGGCACCGTCGACGCCGCGCATCGCGACGTTGCCGGCGGTGCCGACGTACAGCGCCTTGGGGATGTCGCTCAGCGGATTGGTGTCGTGCGGCGCGACGGCGAGCGCGCGACGCGCGGGCGCGGACACTTCGTCGGCGAGGGATGAGAAGGGGTCGGTCATATTGTCTCCATTCCCCTCCCTGAAAGGGAGGGGTTAGGGGTGGGTGGACGTATCGCGGTACGGCGACGATGAGTGGGTCGGCTGGCGTCTCGCCAAGCCTCGACCCACCCCTGGCCCCTCCCTTCCAGGGAGGGGAGCAAAAGGCGGCAAGCCCGTCGGACGAGGACGCTACGCGCCCTCGCCGCCCGGCCTTGCCGAGTCCTGATGTTGCTCGCGCAAAATCAGGCTCAGCTGGCGGCGAACTTCAGCACCTTGATCGCTTCCGAATTGCTCACGCACCCGCCGACGCGCTTGGTCGCGTAGAAGTGCACGAACGGCTTGTTGCTGTATGGATCGCGCAGGATCGACGTCTCGGTGCGCTCGGCGATCAGGTAGCCGGCCTTGAAGTTGCCGAACGCGATCGACAGCGAGTTGGCCGCCACGTCGGGCATGTCCTCCGCCTCGACCACCGGATAGCCGAGTAGGGTATCGGGCACGCCCATCTGCAGCCCCGGCTGCCACAGGAATGCGCCGTCGCTGGTCTTGAACTTGCGGATCCGCGCCGCGGTCGACGAATTCATCACCCACACCGCCCCCTGGCGGTAGGGGCTGCGCAAGGTCGCGACGAAATCGATCAGCCGGTCCTGCGGGTTGCTGCCGAAATCGCCCGCTGCGCCCGACGGCACGTATTGCAGCTGGCCGAACGTCCGCGTCGCGTCGTTGGCGGTGGACAAAGTCGCGGCCAGGAACCCCTTAGGCCGGTTGGTGCCGTTGCCCGCGACGAACGCCGCGCCCTCGGCCCGTGCGAATTCGCTGGCGATTTCCTGCGCCAGCCACGCCTCGACGTCGAACGCCGCGTCGTCGAGCATCGCCTGGCTCGCCGCCGGATAGGCATAGAGCTCGCCGGTCGGCGGCACGATTTCGTGGAAGCTCGGCGTGTCGGTCTGGGTGCGCGCGCCCGTTTCCGCCGACCAGCCCGACGGCGTGCCGCCCGACGTCACCAGCTTGCGATAGCCGGCCGATCCGACCTTTACGACATTGGCGATCCCGCGGATCGGCGAGATGCTCGCCAGCGTGCGGTCGATCTCCGCATCGATCTCGCGCGGGATGGCGTAACCGCCGGTATCGTCGGCGGTCCCGGCCAGCGCCTTCATCTCGACAGTGGCGCCCGACCGCACATAGCTGGCAAAGCCGCCGCTCGGCGCACGGCCGCCCGCCAGCATCGGCCGCGCCACGACGGCGGGCATCTCGATTCCCTCGAACGACGCCTCGAGCGCGTCCGCTTTCACTTCGATCATGTGACTTTCTCCTGAAAATCCCTCTCCCGTCGGGAGAGGGAGGGAGCCCCGAAGGGGGCGGAAGGGTGAGGGCAGGTGTCTCGCCTGCCCTCACCTGCTAGCCGGCTGCGCCGGCGTCGCCGCCCTCTCCCACCGGGAGAGGGCTCAAAAATGTGGACCATTGCCCCCCGGCCGCGGCGCGGCGATAAGACGCCATGCGCGCGATCCCCTTGCTCCTCGCTCTCACCGCCCTCGCCGCCGCGGCACCCGCCCAGGCGGCATGCGTCTATCGCGGCACGGCCAACGCCAAGACCACGCTCGCGCAGGAATATCGCGACGCCACCTGGGTCGTGCTGGCCCGGGTCGAAGCCGTGCAGCCGCTACCGACCGGCGGTCGCGGCGCGGTCATCTATCGCCTGCGCACCGTGACGCCGTTCAAGGGCGTGCCGAGCGCCCATCCCCGCTTGTTCGCGTATAAGGACAGCGGCGGATTCTACCCGACCGTCGGCGCCGACTATCTGCTATTCCTCAACCCGCCACCGTCCGATTTGCCGCGCGCGTCGATGGGCGTGGTCGACATCAACTATGCCTGCGGCCAGTCGCGGCCGTGGCGCGCCGTGTCAGCCGCCGACCGCCAGCGCCTCGCCGCTGCTGCTGCCGCCAAGCGGCGGTGATGCCGCGACCGCATGCACCCGCGCGAGCGGCTGCATGGGGCGCGCGACCAGGCTGATCTCGACCAGGTCGAGGTCGGTGATGTCCCGCACCCGCCCGCGCGTCGCCGCGCGAACGCGATAGCCGAACGACAGGCCGTCGATCGTCCTCGCCGCAACCAGCGCCGCGAGCTTCGGATCGTCGACCGCCCCGATCACGCGCAGTCCGCGCGCGTCCTGCTCGACCAACTCGATCCGCCCGACCGGCGCCCCGCGATGCTGCCACAATAATGGCACCTCGGCCGGCACTCGGATCGCGCCGCCGCGCACGACGTCGCCGCCGCGATCGACCCGGTCGAACACCGCGGCGTACCCGGCGAAGCGCGTCACTTCACGTACCCCGCAAAACCCAGCCTTACCGCGATCCCGACCAGCACCAGCGCCAGCATCATCCGCGCCGCCCAGCCGATCAGCGCCTTCCACACCGATCGCTTCGCGTCGCGCCACGCGCCGAGCAGTTCGCGCAATTCGGCCATGTCCTTCTCCGCCGCCGCGTCGCCTCAAGCCGAGCCGCGCCAGCGCTCGGCTCGCGCCCAATTCCCCAGCTTCCTCGGCGATCGCGCGGAGCGTCGCGATGTCGGCGCCCTCGCTGCGGCCTTGCGCGAACAGGTGCGCCAAAACCTCGGTCATGCCAGCCCCACCATCGCGCGCTTCTCTTCGGGCGTCAGGAAATCCGCCGCGGTCACGCTCGCCCATAATGCCGCGCGATCATCGGCCAGCGCCGGCACGCGATCCAGATCCACCGACAGCGCCGCGTCGGCAAACCACCCCTTCAGCCCCTGCGCCAGTCCGCCCAGGATCATCCCCGCCAGCGGCAGCACCGCGAGCCGCCACAGCGCGCGATTGGCCTCGCGGTAATTGGCGTAGGTCGCATCGCCCGGCAGCCCGAGCAGCATCGGCGGCACTCCGAACGCCAGCGCGATCTCACGCGCCGCCGCCGCCTTCAACGCGACGAAATCCATGTCGGCGGGCGTCATCGACAGCGCCTGCCACGACAGGCCACCTTCCAGCAGCATCGGCCGCCCGGCGTTGCGCTCGCCCGAAAAGCTCGCTTCCAATTCGCGTTTGAGCCGCTCGAACTGCGCGGGCGCCAGCACCGACCCGTCCTTGGGATCGTAGACCAACGCCCCGGACGGCCGCGCGGCGTTGTCGAGCAGCGCCTTGTTCCACTGCGCCGCCGCATTGTGGATCGCGATGGCGCCCGACGCCGCGCCCAGGCAGCCGAGCCCGAGATGGTCGTCGATCGGGTTGAACGATTTGAGGTGAATCACATCCGGCCGCGGCCCGTCTGGCGAAAGCCGAGTCACGCGGTCGGCAACCTTGTAGCGATACGCAGCGGGCCAGCCGTTGGCGTCGGGCTCGACCGCCACGCGTTCGGGGCGCAGCGCGAACAACTCGCCCACCCCGCCCCGCCCGTCGTCGAGCACCTGAACGAACGCGTTTCCGTGCAGCAGCAACTGGGCCGCGACGGTCTCGAGCAATCGCGACGCAACCAACGCCGACAGGTCGGGCGTCGAGGCGGCGAGCGGCGCGTCGGCCACGCTTTCCGCGACCAGCTTCACCGCCCGTTGCGCGATGGCATTGTCGACGAACCCGGCGCGCACCTGCGCCTCGTAACTGCGCGGCCAGTCGCCCGTAGTCGCTGCCGCGCCGTAACGCGACAAAGGCGGCCGCGCCTCGTGGGCCACGGATTTGCGTCCGAAGAATTTCATGGAGCTTTCCTTTTTCAATCCTCCCCAAGCGCGCTTGGGGAGGGGGACCATCGCAACGCGATGGTGGAGGGGCCGCAGCCGCATCGCGGCGAGGATCGCGCCACGCTCGCTGCGCTCACGCCCCTCCACCGCCTTCGGCGGTCCCCCTCCCCGTCTGCGACGGGGGAGGAATTCACAACCGCCGTACCTTCGCTCTCCCGCGCCGGCCGATCATCAGTTCGGTCAGCGCCCACACCAGCGCATCCGCGCGGTCCGGCGATCGGCCCGGCCCGGCATAGCCGCCCGCCCGCAGCATCCCGCACAACTGGTCCTCCAGCGCGGGGAAGGCGCCCGCGTGCCGCACCTTGCCCTGCTCGTAGAGGAGCGAGACCGGCTCGGCCCGCGCGCTCTTGCCGCGGCTGGCATGGACCAGCCGGATCGGCAGCGTCACATCGGCGCCCGTCAGCACGTGGCGCACCATCTCGCCGCCCTGGTTCTTTTCGGCGATGACGCAGTCGGCCCCGGTCCGCTCGGCGCACGCCGCCACCGCCGCCGCCCAGCCCGCCGGGCTCGCGCCGGCGACGCTCGCATCCTCGATCACGTAACCGATCCCGTCCTCGCCCAGCCCGACCGCGACGATCCCGCATGCATCACCATCCGTCCCGGCCGGCGGATCGACCCCGACCACGATACGGGCCGGCGCCGGCACGTCGCCCGGCGCGATGCGGCATTCCTCGATCATCGCGCGCTGCCACAACGCGCCGTCGTGATCGTCGAGCAGCTCACCCTCCAGCTCCTGCCGCCCCAGCCGCGTGCCGCCGTAGTCGGCCTGCATCGCCGCCGCGAAACCTTCCGCGATATACGGATTCTCCCGCGTCGCGCCGCGCGTCTCGACGAAACCCGCCATCTTCATCACGCGATAGATCAGCGCGGTCGGTCGCGGCGTCGTCGTCACCAGCACGCGTGGGTCGTCGCCGAGCCGCAGCCCGAGCAACAGATTGTCCCACGCGCGGTCGCCGTCGCGCCATTTGCCGAGTTCGTCGCACCACGCGGCATGATGTTGCGCCCCGCGCAGCTTCTCGCCCGTCGTCGCCGAATAGATGTACGCGACCGCGCCGGAATCGAACCGCACCTCACCACGGTTGGCGCAGAACTTCGGCGTCTCGTCGTCGCGCTTCACGTTCAGCAAGCCGCTATCCCCTTCGATCATCACTCGCCGCGCCTCATCGACGGTGGCGGCGACCAGCGCGATACGCGCCGTCCGGTCGCGCCGCGCGATCTCGGTCACCCATTCCGCCCCGGCCCGCGTCTTGCCGAATCCACGCCCCGCGCGGATCAGCCACACGCGCCAGTCGCGCTCCGGCGCCGTCTGGCCGTCCATCGCCCAACCGCGCCAATCGGCGTCGAGGAACCGACGCTCGCGCACGTTGAGCGATCGGATCAACTGCAGGCGATAGATCGTCGGCAACATCGCCAACCGCACGACGATGTCCCGCGGATCGTGGTGTGAGGGACTACGCCTTGCCATCGGCCCTCAGCTTCTTTTCCAGCCGATCGAGCTTGTGCGCGATCGACGCGAACACATCCTCCGCATCGCGCATCGGCCGGACGCGCGTCTGGCCGTTGCGCCCCTCCGCCGATGCGCGGCATGCCTGCAGCACGCGAATGCGCATCGCGTCATCCATCGGTACGGGATCGATGCCGTCGCGCTCGGCCGTGGTCGGCGTCTCGCCGTCGCCGCGCCGTTCCAGCGCGCGCGACAGCAATTCGGCGCGCAGCCGTTCGGTCCCGATCTCCAGGGCTTCGTCCCAGGCTGCGGCGAATTCCGGATCGCGGCGCCGTAATCCTCGAGCGGCGCCGTCGCTCATCCCCGCCGCCCAGGCAGACGCGCGGATGTTGCAACTCGCCTCGAGATGATCGAGGAAGATCGTCCGCTTCTTCCTGGTCCAGCTATCCGGGCGGCGCGCGCGCAGTTGCGCGGCGCAACCATTCGTCCCGCCCAGCACGCTCATGGCTTTCTCCCGACAATAAAAAGGGCCGGAAGGCGTCACCGCCCCGGCCCGAATCGCAATTCTTCAACGTTCCTGATATGTACCCAAACAGCGTGACGCTGTCAAGCACTTTTATCCTATTTGGTTATCTGATCGGATTGAACTGATCCACAGCAGGCTGATTCTGCCGGAACGCGCCGCGGTTACGATGCGTTGGCCCCGCAACCCTCTGGAAAGGACCGCTCATGACCCCGCGTTCGCTGACGTTACTCGCCCCCCTCGCTTTGACCGCGGCGCTGGCCGCGTGCGGGTCGCGGTCCGATACGACCACAACCAACACGACCGTCACCGACGTGACCAACGACAGCGCGATGGCGTCCGGCGACAACACCACGATGGTCGCGACGCCGCCGACCGGCCAGCAATTCGCCGATATCGCGGCGAAGAGCGACGCGTTCGAGGTCGCCGCCGCCAAGCTCGCCCAGACCAATTCCACGTCCGACGACGTCAAGAGTTTCGCGACCAAGATGATCCTGGCGCACACCGAATCGACCGCGAAGATCAAGAAGGCCGCGGCCGCCGCCAGCCCCGCCATCACCCCCGACCCCGCGATGACCGCCGACCAGAAGGCGCAGCTCGACGAACTCGGCAAGCTGAAGGGCGCCGATTTCGACAAATCCTATATCGCCGGCCAGGTGACCGCGCACGACCAGGCGCTGGCGCTGATGCGTAACTATGCCGCGAGCGGCGACACGCCGAGCCTGAAGACTGCCGCGGGCGAGATCGTACCGGCGGTGCAGGATCACGTGGTGATGCTCCGCGCCTTGAGCATGAAATAGCGCCAGCTATTTCAGGATGATCTCAAGGCGCCGGCCGGCGGGTCGGCGAAGCCGAACCCGTCCGACGACGCGGCATTCACTGCCGCGTCGGGCCCTTCGCCCTAAAAAAGGTTGACCCCGCATCGCTGCCCCGCGACGAAACCCCCGAGTAGCCAGGGGAGTAGCGATGAAACAGTTCCGCTTGTTAGCCGCCACCGCGCTGTTGGGCGTCGTCGCCGCCGTCGCCACCGCGCACCCCGCACTTCCTTCGCCCGCCGCCGTCCGCACCGCCCCCCCGCGCCTTCCCCGCGCTCCAGGCGTTTGCCGACGCCGCGGTCCGCGATGGTAAGGTCCCCGGCATCGCCATCGCGATCGGGGTGGGCGACGCCCCGCCGAGCTGGATCCTCGCCGGCAAGACCGCGTTCGACGGGACCGCGGCGACCAGCCCCGATACGCTGTGGCGCATCTATTCGATGACCAAGCCGATCACGGGGATCGCCGCGATGATCCTGGTCGACGAAGGCAAGTTGAAGCTCGATCAGCCGGTCAGCGACTTCTTCCCCGAATTCGCGACCGCGCGCGTGCTGATCGATCCGACCAAAGGTACCGACACGCGTCCCGCCACGCGGACGATGACGATCCGCGACCTGATGACGCACACCTCGGGCCTCAACTACGCGATCCTCGCCGCGACTCCGGCGCAGAAGGAATTGCAGGCGCAGGGCGTGGTGCCGTTCCAGGCCAATCCGGTGCTGGAAGCGAAGATGCGCCCGTTGCGCCCCACGACCCTGATGGAATTCGCCGCGCGCGCCGGCCGCGCGCCGCTGGTCGCCGATCCGGAGACGGCGTGGAACTATTCGATGGGGCTCGACGTGCTGGGCGCGGTGATCGAGAAAGCGAGCGGCGTGCCGTTCGACCAGTTCGTCCAGCGCCGCATCCTCGATCCGCTCGGCATGACCTCGACCGAATGGCAGGTGAAGCCGTCGCAGGTCGGCCGCTTCGCCGCGAATTACGGCCAGCGCAGCCTGGTCGACATGGCCTGGCCGAACAGCAGCACGCCGGTCAACGACAAGCTCGTGCTGGTCGATAGCGCGGCGACGTCGGTCTATCTCACCGCGCCCAGCTTTCCCTATGGCGGCGCCGGGCTGGTCAGCACCGCGCGCGATTACGACCGGTTCCTGCACATGCTGCTCAACGACGGTCGGCTGGGCAGCAAGCGCATCCTGAGCGAAGCGACCGCGCGCCTCGCCAAGTCCAACCTGATGCCGCGCGGCGTGCTGATGAACGCGCCCGGCCCGATCGCGCCGGGCAAGCCGGTCGGATTCGGCGCCGGCGGACTCGTGACGCTGGAGGACGTCGACGCCTTCGGCCGCGGCAAGGGGACCTATGGCTGGGACGGCGCCGCCGGCACCCGCGCCTGGGTCGACCCCGTCCGCCACATCCGCGCCGTCATGATGATCAACCTGCTCGGCGCCGGCACCCTAGGCACCGATTTCGACAAGGCGGTGGCGAAGGATATGGGTTCGGCCGCGGGCAAGTAGCGTCGCCGCTCGTCAGGTCGCCGGGCGCCGTTCCACGTTAAACGACTTGTTCACGATCCGCCATTTGCCGTCGATTTTCAGCAGCGTCATGTAATCGACGAATTTCGCATCGGGATAGTCGAGGTCGATCCGCGCGATCGCGGCATCGCCGGCGATGTCGATCAAGCCGATGCTGCGCTTACGCTTGGCTTCGTCGTCGGCTGGTTTGCCGGTGAACCGGGATGCATATTCCTCGCTGGTCACCTGGGTCAGCTTGCCGTCGCGCATGAACAGCAACCGCGCTTCCGGCACGAAGGCCTGACGCATATAGTCGCCGCTGCCGCTCGCATGCCCTTGCAGATACAGATTGAGCGTCGCGCGAACATTGGCTTCCTCGGGATTCGGTGGAGGCGCCAGACCCAGCAACAGGAATGCTGCGCCGACAGTGATGACGACTCTTTCGATTGCGTAACGCATGCATCGATCTCCCACATATAGTACGTCTCATATCATAAACGGCCGTTGGCGCATGTAAATTGCGACTTATGTCGCGCCTCGCCCGGTCACCGGCCGCCGGGCCGTGCCGGCGAATATCGGCCCTATTCGCGTCCGGGTGCCAAAAATACGACGAGCAGAGTGCAACTTCTTGCGACGAACGCAGTTTACAACGCGCTTGCCGTGTCCCTGTCATATTTGGCATAGGACGCTCAGCGGCGGGCTCATGAACTCCGTCCGCCCAACTAGGGGATGCCCAAATATGAAGAAGCTTCTGATCGTCGCCGCCTCCGTTGGCCTGTTCTCGCTCGCCGCTTGCGGCCATGACACGCCGGCCGCCGACAACGCTGTCGCCAATGCCGACAACGCTGCCGACGCCATGGAAAACCAGGGCGACATGATCATGGACAACGCCTCGAACGCCGCCGACGCGATCAAGGCCGATGCCTCGAACACCGCCGCCGCGCTCGACAACAAGGCCGACGCAACTCGCGCCGCCGGCGAGAACAAGGCCGACGCGATCGACGCGAAGAAGTGATGCGATAGGCGCGGCGGCGTCCGCGCCGTTGCGCTCAGCGCAATCGCATTACCGGACGGCGGACGAGTGAAACTCGATCCGGTCGACGGCTTTGCCGGCGGCGCCGTCTGAAGAAATAGAAAGCGGCGGAGGGAAACCTTCGCCGCTTTTCTTATGTCGGTAGCGTCGCGCCGCGAAACAACGACGCTATACGCCTTCGATCACCGCGCCCCAAGCAGCAATCTCGTCGTTGAAATGCCGCGCGACCCGAAAATCCCCCGCCAGCGCACGGTCGAGATCGACCTCGACCGACCCTTCCCATTCCCAGGTCGCATTGCCTGACAGCCGCACCATCCCGTCGGGCGCGGCACAGCCCTTCACCAGCCCGCCGCGGTTGAACAACGTCACCTCGGCATCGAAATCCGCGCGCTCGGTCAGGCACGCCGCGAACAGCGACGCCGCCATCGCACTCCCGCAACTGTCGGTCAGCCCGACCCCGCGCTCGTGCGTGCGGACGAACAGCGCATCCGGCCCGCGTACTTCGACGAACGAGACGTTGGCGCGGTTCGGCAGCCAGTGGGGCGCCGCCTCGCACGCCTCGCCCGCCGCGACTAACTCCGCCTCGTCGATCGCATCGACGAACGCGATCAGATGCGGGTTGGGGATCGCGACCGCGGTGAACGCACGATCGCTCGGCAGGCCCGCGATCGGCATCTGCACGTTCTGGTGCCGCCCGATCGTCATCGGCCAGTCGTCGAGCTCGAGGCTCGCCGGCCCCGCCAGTTCGCCGATCGTCACCACCCCGGGCGCCAGGTCGGGATCGCGCCGCACCTCCGCCCCGCTCGTCTTCAGCCGCACCAGCGCCTGGTCGATCCCCAACGCACTCAGCCCCGCGCGCGCGACGCAGCGCAAGCCGTTGAGGCACGTCTCCGCCTCCGACCCGTCGCTGTTGAACATCCGCATGCCGAACGCGTGTTGCCCGTCGCCGTCGGTCAGCAGCAGCAGCCCGTCGCTCCCCACCGCCCCGCGCCGATCGGCCAGCGCCCGCGCGACGACCGCCCAGTCGCCATCGTCGCGCGCGACTCCGCGCGCATCGACCAGCGCGAAATCGTTACCCGATCCGTGGCATTTGATGAAGTCGATCCGCATTACCGCGATGTAGCGCGGCGGGCCGACAGCGTCACCCCAAAGCCGCGACCATCTGGCGTTCGCCCTCGATCATCGTGGCGAAGCTCGGCCGCGCCAGGATCGCGTCGAGATAGGCGACGGTCCGCGGCCATCGCGCGGCGTTGGGGCCGACTTGGCAATGCGCGTAGTTCACGAACGGGCTGGCGACCGAAATGTCGGCGAGCGACATGCGATCGCCGACCAGGAAGCCGCTGTCGGGGATCGTGCGCTCGAGATAGTCGAACAGCCGCGGCATTTCGGTCTCGACCGCGCCCTGCGCCGCCGCTTCGTCGCCGGGGACCTTCATGAACTTGGGCGCGACAATGCGGTTGAAGAAAACCTTGCCTCCGGTCGCGGCGACCATCGTGTCCCCGAACTCCTCGAACCAGATCGTCCGCGCACGGTTGGCGGGATCGGCGGGGATCATCGCGGGCTCGGGATGCTTGGCCTCGAGATAGGTGATGATCGCTGTCGAATCGGAGATCACGAAGTCGTGGCCGTTATCCGCGCCCGGATCGCGGAACGCCGGCATCTTGCCGAACGGACTGGCTTCCTCGAACTCCGGCCCGCCGCGCCCCATGCCCGACGGCTTGAGTTCGGCGCTCAGTCCTTTTTCGGCGAGATAGGCCATCACCTTCCGGACGAACGGCGACAGCGTGGAACCGTAGACGATCATGATGCTCTCCCTTCAGGCTGGTGCGTGACGGTACGGTCCGCCGGTCGGCCGTTCAACCGCCTCCAGCGATATAGCGCGACACGTTCTGGCCCAGCACGTCGAGCGGGACGTTGCCGCCTTCGACCACCGCCTGATTGAAGTCGCGCAGGTCGTAGCGCGCACCCAACGCGGCCTTGGCGCGGTCGCGCTGGGCGTCGATCTCGGTCTGGCCGATCTTGTACCCGCACGCCTGGCCCGGCCATGCGCAATAGCGGTCGATCTCGCTTTCGGCATTGCCGCGCGGCAAGCCGGTCGCGGCGATGAACTCGTCGAGCGCACGCTGGCGGGTCCAGCCCATCGCGTGGATGCCGGTATCGACCACCAGCCGCACCGCGCGCCACGACAGGCCCATCAGATAACCGAGCCGTCCGGCCGGATCGTCGTCGTACATGCCGAGCTCGTCGGCCAGCTGCTCGGCATACAGCGCCCAGCCTTCCGAATAGGCGTTGAACGCGAGCAGCGAGCGGATTAGCGGCAGTTGCTGGGCATATTCGCCCTGCCAGACGTGCCCCGGTATGCCTTCGTGAAACACTAGGTCGGGGATCGTCACGCGATTGTGGATCGAGGTATCGTCGAGCTTGACCCAGATGCGACCTGGGATAGAGCCGTCGAGCGATCCCGGCCCGCCATAGGCCGGCGCCGCGCCCGGTTCCTGCGCCGCGGGCAAGCGGCGGATTTCGAGGTTGCCCTTAACCAGCCGGCGGAACGCGCGCGGCAGGCGCGGGCGGATCGCGTCGATCTTGCCCTGCATGTACGCGATGATCTGGCGCCGTCCTTCGTCACCCTCGGGAAAGCCGATCTTGGGCCGCTTCTGCAATGCCGCCGCGCGCTCCGCGACGCTGCCCTGGGTCAGCCCGAACCCCTTGAGGATCGCATCCATTTGCGTCTGCAGATCGACCAGCTGCGACCGGCCGAGCGCGTGGATCTCGGCAGGGCTGCGCGTGGTCGTTGTGCCGGCGCGCAAGCCCCAGGCATACCATTCGGCGCCGTGCGGCCGCGCGCTCATCCCCGCGGCATCTGTCGCGACCGCGCGTTGCGCCTTGAGCTCGGCGAGCTGGCGTTCGAGCGCCGGGACGATCGCCGTAGTCACGACCGTGACCGCGCGGTCGCTCCACGGCCCCGGGATCGCCGCCGCCTTGCGCGCGAGCGGCCCGACCAAGGGACCGTCCGGCTTGGCGGCGTCGACGATCATGCCGGTCATGCCCTTGATCGTCTTGTCGAGCAGGAAGCTTGGCGGCACAAGCCCCTGCCGCCGCGCCGCGCGGATCCGCGCCGTCTCGCCGTCGAGCTGGCCCGCCATCGCCGCCAGCCGCGCGAGATAGGCCTCGGCGTCAGCCGCGTCGCGCACCGGCTGGTCACCATCGAGCAGTTGCGGCACGTCGAGCCACGACCCGACATTCTGGATCACCGCATAGGGCGTATTGCGCCAGCTGCCGATCGTCGCGACGCCGTAGGGCAGCTTCATTCCGTCGAGCGCGGTCCGAAACGCGCTCTCGGCGACCGCGAGGCTGGTCAGCGTCGCCGCGTCCAGGCCACGCCGCGGCACGCGCGCCAGCTCGACCAGCGCGCCCGTCAGGAACCGTTGCCGCGCCGTCACCCCGGCGGCCGACCGATCGTCCAGCCGGGATCGGAGCGCCGCGTGCGGGCCGACATCGATCCCCAGCCGCGTCGCTTCGCCGGGATCGAAGTCGAACAGCTGCCAGGCGAACTTGTCGAGCAGCGCCGCGGCACTCGGCGCCGGTGCGGCGAACGACGGCAACGAAGCGACCGCGACCCCGGCGGCGAGGCCGGAAATCGCGGTGCGGCGAGTAGGAAATTCGATCATGCGCGGGAGCATGCGTCGGCCGTGCGATCCGCGTCAATGCGGCGGGTTGCCCGACAGGGATTGCCGCTCGCGACTGTCATCTGCCATTGCGCCATATAGCGACCGACAGAGGAGTGACGGCGATGGCACGGCACGATTTCGACCCCGCGACGGTGCAGCCGGACGGCCGCCCGGCGGCGAAGGCGACGCTGTTCAATGCGGCGGGCGAAGGGCCATGGCGCGGATCGGTCCCCGGCCTCGACCTGCAGGGACCGGTCACCGTGCTGGCCTACGGCACCGACGAGATCGGCGTCGGCCCCCGGCTCCACGTCCATCCCTATGACGAGACCTTCATCGTCGTCGCCGGCCACGGCCGCTTCTTCGTCGGCGAGACGGTGATCGACGCCGCGGCGGGGGAGATCGTGCTCGGCCCCGCGGGCGTGCCGCACAAGTTCGAAAATCTCGGGCCCGGCCGGCTCCAGACGATCGACATCCACCACTCGCGGACCTGGATTCAAACCGATCTGGAAGAGATCGCTTAACCTGTACTTGCGTTTTTCGCTGATATTTGATTGACCTAGGAAGAGGTTGATATGGATCAGGCGAAGCTCATCGAACTCGAACGTTTCCGCGGCGTCGTCGCGATCCAGCAGGCGATCAGCGACGCGCGCGGTGATCTCGCCACCGTGATGAATGCGATCGTGCAGGAAACGTCGGTGATGCCGCAATCGAACGGCGTCGTTGTCGAACTGCGCGACGGCGACCAGATCTATTACGCGGCGGCGAGCGGCGCGTCGGCCGATCTGCTTGGTCTCCGCCTGCCGCTCAGCACCAGCCTGTCGGGGCAATGCGTGCTGACCGGCGAACCGCTGTGCTGCACCGATTCCGAAACCGACCCGCGCGTCAATCGCGAGGCGTGCCGCCGCGTCGGCCTGCGATCGATGATCGTCATCCCGATCCCGCATCGCGGCCAGACCGTCGGCGTGCTCAAATACCATGCCGCCGATCCCGGCGCGTTCGACGACGACGACATGCTGATGGCGCATCTGCTGGTTGGGCCGATCGCCGTCGGGATGAGCAGCGTCGGCGAGGAGGATGCGTTGCGCGCGCAGACCGAACTCCGCTCGATCGTCGAGCTTAAGGAGCAGTTCGTCTCCAACGTCAGCCATGAATTGCGCACGCCCGTCACGTCGATCGCCGGTTCGCTCGGACTCTTGCACAGCGGCGCGGGCGGGCAATTGACCGACAAAGCGAGTTCGCTGGTCGATATCGCCAGCCGCAATGCCGACCGGCTCAAGCGGCTGGTCGACGACCTGCTCGACATCGGCAAGCTCGACACCGGCCAGGTGGTGATGACGCTGGCCGAGGTCGATCTACGCGCGGTGCTGCGCGACGCGGTCGAACAGAACCAGCCGTTCGCCGACCAGCTCGGCGTGACGCTGGCGCTCGACGCGCCGTCCGGGCCGGTGATCGCGACGACCGACGCCGACCGGCTGTTCCAGGCGATCACCAATTTGGTGTCGAACGGCGCCAAATTCTCCCCTCGCGGATCGACCGTCAGCCTGGCGCTCCACGAAACGGGCGGCGCCGCGATCATCCGCGTCAGCGATCAGGGACCCGGCGTCCCGGCCGATTTCCGCGCGCGACTGTTCGACCGCTTCTCGCAATCCGACGCCGCCCCCGCGCGCAGCCCGATGCCCGGCACCGGCCTCGGCCTCGCCATCACCAAGGGCATCGTCGAACGCCTGGGCGGCACGGTCCGGCTGGACGAAGCGCATAGCGACGGCGCGGTGTTCGAGATTTGCCTGCCCCTCGCGGAGGCTGGCGCCGCGGCGGCCTAGCAAAGCCTCGCGTCCTCGACAGCAGATGCGCCGCCCGCTTCACATCAATCGGTAATGATCCGCCAGCCGATCGAGCGCCAGGCCCAGTACCAGCCGTCCCGCGCGGCCCGGCCAACCCAGCGCGCGTTCGGCGGCGGGGATCGCTTCGCCGGCGCAGACCACGCGCCATAATATGTCGCTGAGACCGCTACCCGTCGCGGCGATCGCGGCGTCGAAGCGGCGTTTGGCGGCGACGTGGGCCAGCGTGGGGTCGGCATCGTCGCCGCCGCCCCCATCGACGCGCACGCTGTCCCAATGCATCGTCACCCGCGGCCCGAGTTGCGCGATCTCGTAGTCGCGGCGCAGGCGTTCGCCGGCCTCGACCTGGCGGGCATCGACCAATCCGCGCGCGGCGAGCCAGCTCAGCGGCGATTCGGCGCGGTTGACGGTGACGGTGCGGCCGCGCCGGGCCTTGGCGGGCGCGCGGCCGGGGATGATGGCGACGTCCGCCGGGTCGAATTCCACTTCCACCAGATCGCGCATGGGTCCTCCATCGATTGCGAGTCGGACGCTCTTGCCATCTGGTTCGTTCTGTAGGAAAGTAGATAACCTATTTGGCAAATCAGAGGTAGTCGATGATCACCGCCATCCGCGAAGTCCGCCGCGCCAAGGGCATGACGCTTGACGATGTCGCGCGCACCTGCGTCCCGCCAACCACCGCGCAGACGATCGGCCGGCTGGAAACGGGGACGCGCACGGTGTCGGTCGGCTGGCTCAACCGTATCGCCGCGGCGCTGGGGGTGGAGGCGGCGGACCTAGTCAAGCTGCGCGATCACGCCGAATTGCCGGTCGCGGCGTTGCTCGCAGCGGACGGCGCGCATGCGCCGACGCGCCCGATCCTGGTGCCGCCGCCGCGTGCCACGGCGGGCATGGTCGGGGTCGCGGTGACCGGGGGGATCGGCGACTATCGCGCCGGCGACACGGTCTGGTGCGAGCCGCTGGCGCCGGACGCGTTCGCGGGCGCGCTCAACCGCGACGTACTCGTGCCGCGGCCGGGCGGGCGTTTCCTGTTCGGGCGGCTGATCGGGCGCGAGGGCGACCGGTTGCAAGTGTTGCCGCTCGGCGCGGGGCAACGGCAGCAAGTGGTCAGCGACCCGCCCTGGATCGCGCGCGCCGTGACGTTGATCCGCGGGCTTTAATGTGATGCGCTCACGCGCGTGGACGGCACCAGCCCGCTCCCCCGTCAGAGGTGGCGGGTTTCCGCGGGCGGGTTCCACCAATTGTCGTGGAGGCCGTCCATATAGGTGAGCGGCGCCTTGACGAGGTCGTCGACGGGGAGGTCGTCGAGCGCTGAGAGGTGGACCGACACGTACGGGTCGCCGCCCATCGCTTCGATCTTGCCGTGGCCGTGGGTGTGGATGCCGCACACGCTGCAGAAACGATGGTGCCCCTCGCCCCAATCGCCCGACCGGCCATAATCCGCTAGCTTGTCCTCACCGCTCAGCAACCGGAAATCCGCCGGCGTAACGCCGATCGTCCACATCCGCTGCTTCCAGCACACGGTGCAGTTGCACTTGCCCGTCCCTTGGTCGAGGTCGAGATCCGCCTCGAACGTCACCGCCTTGCAATGACAACTACCGCGATAGGTTCGTTTCACGCCGAGTCTCCCATGCGCCGTTACGGCGACGCCACACCGCATCGCGCTGGCAGGGGCTGGTGGGCGATGACGGGCTCGAACCGCCGACATCTTCGGTGTAAACGAAGCGCTCTACCAACTGAGCTAATCGCCCTCTGACGGTGGCGTTTGACGCTAGATTCCCAACAACGCAAGCTGGATCAGAGCGGGTGAAGCCCGCTCTGCCGCAAAGCAGTAAAATAGCGTTCGATCTTTTCGCGCGCTTCGGCGCTCAAGCCGAGGAACGCGCGGCGGCGGTCGAACGGGTCGGCCTGGCGGACAAAGAGGCCGGCGTCGGTCATTCGGCCGATCCAGCGCAGCGCGGTCGTCGGCGCGACGGCCGCGGCGATGCACAGGCTCGATACGGATACCTGCGCATTCTCGAGCTCGGCGGCGTAGAGGTCGAGGAGCATGTCCCAGGCCGGATCTTCGAACAGTCCTTCGGCGAAGAACTGGTCGCGCAGGCGGCGGCCGCGAATGATCTTGCGGATGTCGGCAGCGGTCGGCGGGGACGCTGCAGGCGCGGCCGGCGGCGGATTGAAGGACATCGAACGCTCGCCGACGCCGCCGGGGCGCTTGTCCTCGCTCGCCAACCGCGACAGCACGCGCGAGATGCGCGCGACTTCTTCGTTCAGCTGGCGCAGCTGGGCCGATTCGCTGTCGCTGTCCTTGTCGTGGAGCGTATCGCGCGAGAATGCGCTGAGGCCGATCGCGAAGGCGGCCGCGCGATCGGCCAATGTCGGCGCGCAGAGCAACTCGACGCGCTCGCCGAGTAAGGTACCCGCAACCGCATCGATCTGACCGCGATCGATCGCTACGACGAACCGCGCACCCGTCTCGGCGCGCAATGCAGCGAGCCTTGGCAAAGCCTCCGCGAGCACCTCGTCCGCCACGCCTTGCGCCTCTGCCGCCACCAGCTCGATCGGCCCGGCATGATCGAAGCGCCCGTCGATCGCGCCCTGCCAATCGGTCCGCCCGCGAAATTCGCCGGCAGCCAAATCCATCGCGCGATCAGCTTCGGTCGCGCCCCATCCCGCATCTGCCACGATCAGCGCCAAGGAAAGATCGCCTCTGCCATAATCGGCTGCTCGCCGCATCGACGCGTCCCACGCGAACCCGCCGCCCCCGGCCGGACGCGTAAGAAATACGCGTTTTACGTATCTTGATCAGGCCTTTGCTCGGGAATGGCGGCATTTCGGACCGGGCTTGCTCCGTTTCGGCGGTATCGTCAGCCCAGCGCCTTCACGATCTCTTCCACCATCTTCTTGGCGTCGGCGAGCAGCATCATCGTATTGTCCTGATAGAACACGTCGTTGTCGACCCCGGCATAGCCCACCCCGCCCATCGACCGCTTGATGAACAGCACGGTCTTGGCCTTGTTCACGTCGAACACCGGCATGCCGTAGATCGGCGAGGACTTGTCGGTCTTGGCCGCCGGATTGACCACGTCGTTGGCACCGATGATGAACGCGACGTCGGTCTGCGCGAACTCCGAGTTGATGTCCTCGAGCTCGAAGACCTCGTCATACGGCACGTTGGCTTCGGCGAGCAGCACGTTCATGTGGCCCGGCATGCGACCCGCGACGGGGTGGATCGCGTACTTCACCTTGACGCCTTCTTCCTTCAGCTTGTCGGCCATTTCACGCAGTACGTGCTGCGCCTGGCTGACCGCCATGCCGTAGCCGGGGACAATGATGACCTGATCGGCCTGGCTCATAAGGAACGCGGCATCCTCGGCCGAGCCCCGCTTCCACGGCCGCTGTTCCTTCGCCTCGCCACCGCCGCCGCCGCTCTCGCCGCCAAAACCGCCCGCGATCACGCTGATGAAGCTGCGATTCATCGCGCGGCACATGATGTAGCTCAGGATCGCGCCCGACGAGCCGACCAGTGCGCCAGTGATGATCATCGCGCTATTGTGGAGCGTGAAGCCCATCGCCGCCGCCGCCCAGCCCGAATAGCTGTTGAGCATCGACACCACGACCGGCATGTCCGCGCCGCCGATCGGGATGATCAGCAGGAAGCCGATCGCGAACGACAGACCGGTGATCGTCCAGAAGATCCAGGGCGACTGATCCTGCGTGAAGTAGCCGATCAGCCCGAGGATACCGGCGAGCACGGCCAGGTTGATGACGTGGCGCCCCGGCAGCAGGATCGGCTTGCCGCCCATATTGCCGTTGAGCTTCAGGAACGCGATCACCGAGCCGGAGAAGGTGATCGCACCAATCGCGACGCCCAGCCCCATCTCGATCCGGCTGACCTGATGGATAGCTATGAACGGTTCGCCGATCAGCGGGTGCACCATGTCGGCGATGCCGAACGCCAGCGGGTTGAGGAAGGCGGCGGCGGCAACCAGCACCGCGGCGAGGCCGACCAGCGAGTGGAACGCCGCCACGAGCTGCGGCATCGCGGTCATCGCGATGCGGCGCGCGGTGACGATGCCGATCGCGGCGCCGATACCGATTGCGGCGAATATCTCCGCGAGCGTCTGCACGTCGATGCGATCGAAGGGCTGCCCGGTAGATGCGTCGGTAAGCCACGCATATGTCTCATGCGGCGCATGCGTGACCAAGGTCGTCACCACCGCGATCGTCATGCCGATCATGCCGAAGCGGTTGCCGCGCTGGCTCGAGGTCGGGCTCGAGAGGCCGCGCAGCGCGAGGATGAAGCACACCCCCGCGATCAGATAAGCGAGCGCCGCCCAAGGATTTTGCGCCAATCCTTCCATGGTCAGCGCACCTTCTTCTTATACATGGCCAGCATCCGCGCGGTTACCGCGAATCCGCCGAAGATGTTGACGCTGGCCAGCACCACCGCGACCAGCCCGAGCCATTTCGACGTCGCCCCCGTCGCGCCCAGCCCGCTCGCCGCCGCCGCGATCAGCGCGCCGACGATGATCACCGACGAGATCGCATTGGTAACCGCCATCAGCGGCGTGTGCAGCGCCGGGGTCACCGACCAGACGACGTAATAGCCGACGAAGCACGCCATCACGAAGATCGACAGGATCGAGATGAAGTCCATATTGTCCCCGCTCAGCCCAACAGCCGCTGGTTCACGACCTTGCCGTCCTTGGTCAGCCGCACCGCGTCGCCGATTTCCTCATCAAGCACGGGCTTGCCCGCGTCCTTGTCCCAGAACGTAGACAGGAAATTGTAGAGGTTGCGCGAAAACAGCGCCGACGAATCCGCGGCCAACCGGCTGGCGACGTTTTTGTGGCCGACGATTTTGACGCCGTGGCGCTCGACCACTTTACCCGCGATCGCGCCCTCGACATTGCCGCCGGCTTCGACCGCGAGATCGACGATTACGCTGCCTGGTTTCATGCTCGCGATCTGCGCGTCGCTAATCAGCCGCGGCGCGGGGCGCCCCGGAATCAGCGCCGTCGTAATGACGATGTCCTGCTTGGCGATGTGCGACGACACCAGTTCGGCCTGCGCCTTCTGATACTCCTCGCTCATTTCGGTGGCGTAGCCGCCCGAACCTTCGCCTTCGATCCCCGCCACGTTCTCGACGAAGATCGGTTTGGCGCCGAGCGACTGAATCTGCTCCTTGGTTGCCGAGCGCACGTCGGTTGCCGAAACCTGCGCGCCCAGACGCCGTGCGGTGGCAATTGCCTGCAGGCCTGCCACGCCCACGCCCATCACGAATGCCTTGGCAGCGCTGACCGTGCCCGCCGCCGTCATCATCATCGGGAAGGCGCGGCCATATTCGGCCGCCGCGTCGAGCACCGCTTTATAGCCCGCGAGGTTCGCCTGGCTCGACAGGATATCCATCGATTGCGCGCGCGTGATGCGCGGCATGAATTCCATCGCCAGCGCTTCGTAGCCCGCCGCTGCATAGGCATCGACGCGATCGCGCGCACCGAACGGGTTGAGCCCGGCGACGATCCACGCCCCGGCATTGGCGCCTGTCAGGCTCTCCGGATCGGGACCCTGCACACCCAGCACGATGTCCGCGCCCTTCAGCGTCGCCGCGCGCGTCCCGACGCTCGCACCCGCCGCCGCATAGTCCGCATCGGCAATATTGGCGGTGTCGCCCGCCCCGGCCTCGACCGCGACGTCCGCGCCGAGCGCGATGAACTTCTTGACGGTTTCCGGCGTGGCGGCGACGCGGCGTTCGCCCTCGGCGGTTTCCTTGAGGACGGCGATCTTCACTCGCGGCTTACTTGTGGCCGCCGGAGGCGATCAGCCAGATCACGATCGCCGCAATGATGATGCAGCCGACCGCGCCCCATTTCAGCAGCGCGATCACCGAATGATACGTCTGCTCGTGCGGTTTCATGTCGGTATGGCCGGCCATGGTCCTGAATTCTCCCGTGTTACGCAGGCGGTCTTAACGGGCGCCGCCGCTCCCCTCAACCCCCACCAAAGTCTGCGCGGCTGCTTAAGGCTGCCTTTACCTTGCGTCCTTATACGGGACGCCTGAACGAAACGAACAAGAGGGCGGGATGACGCGCAACGGACAGCGCCTCCTGATGTTGATCGACGACGAACCGGCGCAGCGGCGCCTGGTTTCGGCGATCGCTGCGCGGCGCGATTGGCGCTCCGTATTCGCCGCCGACGGCGAAACCGCGATCGCGATGCTCGGCACGCAGGACGGCATGCAACTCGACGCTATCCTGCTCGATAGCTGGGGGCCGGAGAATGACGCGCAGGCGTTGATCACCGAACTGCGCCTGCGCCGTCCGCAGCTGCCGATCCTGATGCTGACCGCCAACGGGTCGGTCGCGCAAGCCGTCGCCGCGATGCGCGCCGGTGCCACCGATTTCCTGGTCAAGCCGTTCGCGGCCGACCGCCTGCTCGCCGCGCTCGATACGGTCGCAGCCGGGACCGATGCGGGTGAATTGCGCCCGCTGACCGAGAAAATCCCGGCTCTGCTGGGCTTCGACGAGATCGTCGGCGCCTCGCCCGATTTCCGCGCCGCATTGGCGATCGCCGCTAAGGCTGCCCGCGCTCGCGTGCCGGTGCTGATCGAAGGCGAAAGCGGTGTCGGCAAGGAAGTCGTCGCCGAAGCGGTCCATGCGGCGAGCCCGCGTGGCAAGAAGCCGATGATCGCGATCAATTGCGGGGCGATCCCCGCAAACCTTGTCGAGTCCGAGCTCTTTGGTCACGAAAAGGGCGCTTTCACCGGGGCTTTCGAGCGCAAGATCGGCCGGTTCCAGGACGCCGACGGCGGCACGATCTTCCTCGATGAGATCGGTGAGATGCCGCTCGACGCGCAGGTCAAGTTGCTCCGCGTGCTGCAGTCGGGCGAGATCCAACCGATCGGCGCGCGCCACATGCGCGAAGTCGACGTCCGCGTGATCGCCGCGACCAACAAGCGCCTGATCGAAGAGGTCGAGGCCGGCCGCTTCCGCGAAGACCTCTATTACCGCCTCAACGTCGTCCAGGTGACGATCCCGCCGTTGCGCGAACGCACCGGCGACATCCCGGCGCTCGCCCGCCATCTGCTCGCGCGGATCGCCGAGCAGCCCGGCCTGCGCCCGCTCGGCATCACCGACGATGCACTGGCGCTGCTCGGTCGCTACGACTGGCCCGGTAACGTCCGCCAGCTCCAGAACGCGCTGTTCCGCGCCGCGGTGCTGTGCGACGGCGACGCGCTGACGCTCAGCGACTTCCCACAAATCGCCGCGCTCGGCTCCGGCCGCGTCGCCGCGCCGATCGGCCAGATGGCGACCAGCGGCGGCGTGACCCTGTTCAAGCCCGACGGCAACATGCGCGCGCTGGAGGACATCGAAGCCGACGTCATTCGTCTCGCGATCGGCCATTATCGCGGCCGCATGACCGAAGTCGCGCGGCGGCTCGGGATCGGGCGATCGACGCTTTATCGCAAGCTGGGCGAACTCGGGATCGACAACGCGGCGTAACCGTTCAGGACGCGGCCGGCTTGTAGGTAAAGTCGAAGCTCGGCTGCCACGTCTTGCCCGCATCGACCGTGGTGACGCCCACCTGACGGACCGATCCATCGGCCTGCCGCCAATAGCTCATCCGGACGATTGCGTCCTTGCCCGGGCCGAGCACATCGGCCCACATCCCGTCGATCACCATCTTCGACCCATCCCAGCCGCCGTCGAATTTGACGGTAGCGCCCGACGCATCGACCCAGGTCTGGTGCCATTTTCGGGTCTTCGGATCGTACGCGCTGAGGCTGCCGCCGTCGGTTCCCTTGAGCGGCATCCAGTTTTCGCGGATAGCGCAACCGTCATAGAGCTTTTCGATCAGGCTGTGCGCCACCAGCTTCTGGCCACCGGTCGGATAGACATCCCATTTCCCGACCCAGAAATCGAGCTGCTTCCGCTCGGCAGACGTGCAGGGCGCAGGTGGGGTTGCGGGCGTCGTCTGCGCCGCCAATCCGTTAGCCCAGCACGGCGCCAAGCCAACCACCAGCGTCGCCAATATCCGGACCATGATCGCCTCCCGTGCCGTTTCACGGCTGCATACAATACGCGCCGTAATATTGCACGATATGCGTTCGGCCGATGTGCGCGGTTCAGCGCCCGACCAGCGCCTGGTCGCGTAAACCCCGCCAAACCTTGAGCGCCTGCACGGTTTCCACGACATCGTGGACGCGGAGCACTTGCACGCCGGCCTCGGCGCCCTTCAGCGCCAGTGCCAGCGAGCCGCCGAGCCGTTGATCGGCGGGCGCTTCGTTCGACAGCGCGCCAATCATCCGCTTGCGGCTCGCGCCGAGCATCACCGGGCAGCCGAGCCCGTGGAACATCGCGAGGCCGTTGAGCAGCGATAAATTCTCCTGGAGCGACTTGCCGAAGCCGATGCCGGGATCGACGATGATCCTGGCGCGATCGACCCCGCCCGCGACCGCCGCCGCGATCCGCGCCTCGAGCCAATCGAACACATCGGTCAGCACGTTGGCGTAGGTACCGCCATCGTGTGGTCCCTTGGCCGGGTCGGGCGAGTGCATCAGCACGACCGGGCATCCCGCCTTCGCCACGACCTCCAGCGCGCGGTCGTCCCACAGCAACGCCGCGACGTCGTTGACGATCGCGGCGCCCGCCGCGAGCGCCGATTCCATCACCGCCGCCTTGCGCGTGTCGATCGATACCAAGGTGCCGGCGGTCGCGAGCCCGCGCACGACGGGTTCGGTCCGCGCGACTTCGTCGCCTTCCCACACGATCGCCGCACCAGGCCGCGTCGATTCGCCGCCGACGTCGATCAGCGCCGCCCCCGCCGCCGCCATCGCGACCCCGGCCGCGACCGGATCGGCCGGCGCCTCGCCCGAAAAGCTGTCCGGCGTAACGTTGAGGATGCCTGCCACTTGCGGCTGGTCGAACCGCAAGGTGCGCTCGCCCAGTATCAGCGGCGGCCGCGGCGCGGTGATCGCGGCGTGGAGCTTCGCGGCGCGCTCGTCATTGGCGCCCAATGTCCGCTCGAACTCGGCGATCGGGATGGTCCGCCTCGTGCCGCCGTCGGTCACCTCGTACGCCGCGAACCACTGCATCCCGCCTGCGATCCGCGCGACCTCGCCATCGCGATCGATCGGCGTATCGGCGAACTGGGCGGGGCGGAGGTAGAGTTTGGTCGTCACGGCGCCCTCATGCGATGTCGGCGAGGCCGGGACAAGCGGCACGGCTCTTGGCTGCTTCGCTCAGGATCCAGTCGCGGAAGGCTTCGATCTTGGGCACGCGGGCGTTGACGCGCGGATAGGTCAGCCAGAACGTGCGGCCGTCGCGGCCAATCCGTGGGTGCGGCACGACCAGCCGGGCCGCCGCGATATCGTCGGCGAACAGGATGGGCGAGCCGATTGCGATACCCTGTCCGGCGATCGCGGCGGCGATGTCGAGATGCTCGGTTGCCAATGTCGTCCCGAACGCCGCGTCGCCGGGCGCGGACCGGCCGCCCGCCGCCAACCATGTCGTCCACCAGTCGCGGCGGCCGAGCAACCGGGGCAACGGCGCGGCGGGATCGGCCAGCGCCTGCGCTTCCTGCAACCGATCGGGCGCACAGAGCGGCACGAACAACGCCGGGAACAGTTCGTGGCTCTCCAGACCCGGCCAGTCGCCATGGCCGTTGCGGATCGCGACGTCGAATCGTCCCGCGCCGAGCTCGCGCGGCTCGTCCGCGACGTCGATCTCAACGTGTAGCCAGGGTTGCACCGCGCTAAGCCCGCCGAGCCGCGGCACCAGCCAACTGGTCGCAAAGGTCGGCAGCACGCTGACCGTCAGCCGCGCCGCATCCATATCGGCGGCGCGTGCGAAGCTGGCGCGCAACGCCGCGAAGGTCCGCATCGCCTCGGCCGCGACCGTCTCGCCCGGCGCGGTCAGCGCGACGGTGCGCGCGTGCCGCTCGAACAGGCGGACGCCAATCGCGCGCTCTAGCCGGCGGACGTGATAGCTGACCGCCGCGCCCGACATACCGAGCTCGCGCGCGGCCGCGGCGAAGCTGCCGAGCCGGGCGGCGGCCTCGAACGCGCGGATCGAAGCGAGGGGAGGAAGCGGGTCGAGCACAAATAGAGCTTAGCCTGACGCGGCCATATTCGCCTAGTCCGTTGCGCGGCGGCCCGGCACCTAGGCGGCGACATTCAACCGAAAGGCTCCGACATGCTCCGCTTGGCTATCCTCCTCGGCCTCGCCGCCGCGTCCGTACAGGCGAGCGCCGCCCCGGCCCCCGACGTTCCCGCCGCGGCCGCACGCGACGGCTCGCACGATTTCGATTTCATCATCGGCGAGTGGAAGGTGCATCTGAAGCGCCTGCCCGATCGGCTGGTCGGATCGACGCAATGGGTAGAATATGACGGCCGCGCGAGCCACAGGAAGCTGCTCGATACCAGCGCCAATTTCGAGGATTTCGACGTCAGCGGCCCCGCCGGGCGGATCAAGGCGCAGACGATCCGGATGTACAACCCCAAGTCGCGGCAATGGGCGATCTACGGCATGGACCTCGACGCCGGGCAGCTACCGATGCCCGCCACGATCGGGTCGTTCGACGGCAAGCGCGGCGAGTTCTACGACATGGAGCCGTGGAAGGGCCGCATGATCTTGGTCCGCTTCGTCTGGCTCGACATCTCGCCCAAGGCCGCCCGGATGGAACAGTCCTTCTCCGACGACGGCGGCAAGACCTGGGAGGTCAACTGGATCTGCGAGATGACGCGCTAGATTTGCGTCGCGAGCAGGTAGGTCTGGCGGAGCGCGTCGATCGGCTTCAGGCCGTCGGCGGCTTCGTAGTGCCAGAAGGTCCAGCCGTTGCACGCCGGCGCGTTCTGCAGCAGCGAGCCGAGCTTGTGGATCGACCCGGCCTGGCCGCAGCTCGACTTGAGCGAGCCGTCCGCGCCGACGATCGCCGACCAGCGACGCTTGGCGTCGGTCAGCATGCTGCCCGGCACCAGCATGCCGTTTTCGACCAGCGCGCCGAACGCGACGCGCGGCGCCGCCTTCGGGCTTTGCATCGTGGTCAGCGCCGATTCGTCGAGCGGTAGTGCTGCGGCGATCCGCTCTTCCGCCGCCTCGATATAGACCGGCTCGCGCTCGATCCCGATCCAGCGCCGGCCAAGCCGCTTCGCGACCGCGCCCGTCGTGCCGGTGCCGAAGAACGGGTCGAGCACCACGTCGCCCGGCTTCGTGCAGGCCAGCAGGATGCGATAGATCAACGCCTCGGGCTTCTGCGTCGGGTGGACCTTGACCCCGCCCTTCTTCAACCGCTCCTGCCCGCCGCAGATCGGGAATTCCCAGTCGCTGCGCATCTGGAGCTCGTCGTTCAGCGTCTTCATGCTGCGATAGTTGAAGGTGTAGCGCGCCTTTTCGCCGGTCGACGCCCAGATCAGCGTCTCGTGCGCATTGGTGAAGCGCGTGCCCTTGAAATTGGGCATCGGATTGGCTTTCCGCCAGACGATATCGTTGAGGATCCAATAGCCCAGATCCTGGATCGCCGACCCGACCTTGAAGATGTTGTGATAGCTGCCGATCACCCAGATCGCGCCATTGTCCTTCAGGATGCGCCGCGCCTCGGTGAGCCATTCGCGGGTGAAGCGGTCATAGGCGCCCAGCGAATCGAACTTGTCCCAATCGTCGGTGACAGCATCGACGTGGCTGCCGTCCGGCCGCGACAGGTCGCCGCCGAGTTGCAGGTTATAGGGCGGATCGGCGAAGATCAGGTCGACCGACTTCGCCGGCAGGCCGCGCATCGTTTCGATGCAGTCGCCCATCAGGATCTGGTCGAGCGGCAGAATGCCGTCGACCGTCGCCAGCGCGCGCTTGACCTTCTCGATGACCCCCATCGATTACCCCTTCCCCGATTGCTCGCGCACGAAAACCGGGCGCGCGGACTCCGGTCAAGCAAAGTTTAGTTAACGAGGAAGGTAACCAAATCGTTAAGAAAGCGGAACGTTTCGCGACGTCGGCCAGATGTTGAGTCGCGACTTATCCACAGGCGCAATTAGTGGTGTGTGGCGCAAAAGACTCAGAGCGGGAGAACCGTCTGCGCGACCGGCGCGAAGCTGCGGCGATGGAGCGGGGTCGGGCCGAATTCGCGCAACGCGCGCAGGTGATCGGGCGCGCCATAGCCCTTGTTCGCGTGCCAGCCGTAGTGCGGATATGATTCGGCGTGCGCGATCATGATCGTGTCGCGCGTGTGCTTGGCGACGATCGACGCGGCGGCGATCGACAGGCTGATCGCGTCGCCCTTGACGATCGCGGTCGCGGCGTAGGACCAGCGCGGCAAGCGGTTGCCGTCGACCAGCACATGGCCGGGGTCGCAACCCAGCGCCTCTACCGCCAGGGTCATCGCTTTCATCGTCGCCCAATAGATGTTGAGGCTGTCGATCTCCGGCGCCTCGACGATGCCGATCCCGACGAGGGCGCAGTCACGCAGCCGGTCGTGCAGCCGCGCGCGCTCGACAGCGGGGAGCGCTTTCGAATCGTTGATCCCGCGCGGGATGCCCTTGGCTGGGAGGATCACGGCGGCGGCGACCACCGGCCCGGCGAGCGGCCCGCGCCCGGCCTCATCGACGCCGACGACGGGCGCGAGGCAGAGGCGTTCGTGCTTGAGCCCCGGCATCAATCGAGCCGCCACGGCGGATAGCGCCGGTTCTCGCCGGCCTGATACAGGCACACCGCATTGCCCGACGGATCGGTCAGCCGCGCCTCGCGCCACAGCCAGGATTGATCGGTCGGGAGTTGGTCGAACGTCACCCCCGCTTTCTCAAGTCGCGCGACCTCGGCATCAAGGTTCTCGCACTCGACATAGACGGTCGGCCGTGCGCCGCTTTCGACCGACAGCGTCGCGCCGCCCGCCGCTTCGAACCGGGCATAGTGCGCGTCGTCGGTGCCGACGATCTGCCTGAACCCGAGCGCGGCGTAGAAGGCACACGACGCGGCATAATCGTCGGTCGGCACCGTCACCTGGTTGAGCCGCACGCCGGGCCCAAGGTCGAGCCTTACCGATTGATGCCCCATCGGCCCGTGTCCACCGCCAAGGCCAGGCGCATCGTGAAGCGCCAGCCGGACGAACTGGCGAGCGCGCGCCACGGCGGCCTTGAGCGGCTTGCCGTACGCGAGGTTCGTCGCGATCGCCGATGCGAGCGTGCAGCCGGTGCCGTGCGTGCTGGTCGTGTCGATCCGGTGGGATTCCCAGCGCGTTTCGGTGCCGTCGAGTTCGACCAAGCGATCGGTGATAAGGTCGCTGTCGCCGTGTCCGCCTTTCACAAGCAGCGCACAGCCATGCTCCAGAATAACCGTCTCTCCGCCAAGTGCATCCAACTCGGAGAGATTGGGCGTCGCTATCGTTGCAAGGTCGAGCAGACGATGCATCGCGGCCGCCGTCCCTTGCTCATTCAGGGCGTCACCACTCGTAGCAACCATCACTGGATCAAATACAATCGGAAGTCCGTTCGGCAGTCCGATCAGCAAATCCCAAACCATCTCGACGAGCTCGGGCCGGCCGAGCATGCCGATCTTGATCGCGTCGACACCGATGTCGTTGACCACAGAAAAAAACTGATCCGCGACCAGATCGCTGGGCAACGGGAATACGCGCTGCACCCCCAGCGTGTTCTGCGCGGTGATCGCGGTGATCGCGGTCATTGCGTGGCCGCCGAGCATCGTCACCGTCTTGATATCGGCCTGGATGCCCGCGCCGCCGCCCGAATCAGAGCCGGCGATGATGAGGATGCGGGGGGTCATAGGATCACCGAACGCCGCTAAGTTGACACCAAGTTGACACTAGCGCGGTGGTTCGCCGAGCGGTGGGAACGGTGCGCAGAAGCGAGACACCACGGCTGGACGGCGACATGACCGGGATCATGCGGGCATCATGCCATAGCCGCCGATCTGTAGGAAACACCTATCCCCGTTTCCGCGCCTGCGGATAGCTGCCCAACACCCGTAACCATTTGGAATGGAAGCCCAATTCCTCCAGCGCGCGATCGAGATTGTCGTCGCCGGGGCGTCCCTCGACATCCGCATAGAAGTCGGTCGCGGCGAAGCTGCCGCCCTTTTGATAGCTTTCCAGCTTGGTCATGTTGACGCCGTTGGTCGCGAAGCCGCCCATCGCCTTGTACAGCGCGGCGGGGACGTTCTTCACCTCGAAGATGATCGTCGTCATGAACGGGCCGTCGCCGGTCAGCGGCTGGCTACCCCGCGCGAGCGTCACGAAGCGCGTGGTATTGTGCTCGGCATCGGCGATATCGCTCGCCAACGTGTCGAGATTGTAGATCGCGGCGGCCGGCGGCGGGGCGAGCGCGGCGACTTTCGGGTCGTTCAACTCCGCAACCAGTGCCGCAGCGCCCGCGGTGTCGGGATAGGCGATCGGATTGATCCCGTGCGCCTTCAGCCAGTGACGGCACTGGCCGAGCGCCTGGGGGTGGCTCATCGCCTCCTTGACGCCCTCGATCGGTCCCAATCCCATCAGCGCGTAGCGGATCGGCAGGAAATGCTCGCCGGTGATGACCAGCCCCGATTCGGGCAGCAGGAAATGCATGTCGGCGACGCGGCCGTGGAGCGAATTCTCGATCGGGATCACAGCGCAATCGGCCTGGCCCTGCTTCACCGCGTCGATCGCATCCTCGAACGAAAAGCACGGCAGCGGCAGGCCGTCGGGGAACGCTTCCTGCGCCGCGACATGGCTGTTCGCGCCCGGCGCGCCCTGAAACGCGACCGCGCGTTCCGGCGCGGCGGCGGCGGCTTCGGTCATCGCGGCGACGATCGGGCGGGCGGGGGCGGCGAAGTTCTCCATGGAGCGCCGCGCTTAGCCACGCGTTTCACCAGCTTCAACCCGCGCTTGCCCGTCGCGTTTCGCGTTACTAAAGGGTCTGCAATCAAATCAGGGGCCTCGCCGAAACCATGAACGACAATACCAACACGATCGCGGGCTGGGTGCTGGCCGGATGCTTCGCCGCGCTGGGGCTGACGATCGTGGGCGGGATGATCTACGAAAGCGGCGAGCCGAAGAAGGAAGGCTTCCCGGTCGAGGGCGTGGCCGAGGGCGGCGACAGCGGCGCGGCGGCCGAAGTGCCGATCGCGAGCCTGCTCCCGACCGCCGACGCCGCCAAGGGCGCCGAAGTCTTCAAGAAGTGCGCGGCGTGCCACACGATCAATTCGGGCGGCGCCAACGGCATCGGCCCGAACCTGTACGCGACGGTCGGCGAAGCGGTCGCGACGGGCAAGGGCGGGTTCGCCTTCTCCGACGCGCTGAAGGCCAAGGGCGGATCGTGGGGCTTCGACGAGCTCAACGCCTGGCTGACCAGCCCGCGCAAGTTCGCGCCGGGTACCAAGATGACCTTCGCGGGCCTGTCCAACCCGAAGGATCGCGCCGACGTGATCCTCTATCTGAACCAACAGGGCTCGAACAAGCCGCTGCCCCCGCCCCCCGGCCGCCGCCCCCGCGGGCAAGGACGCCGCCCCGGGCAACGCGGCCGCTCCTGCCGCGGGCAACACGGTCGCCCCGGCCGCCGGCGGCAACACGACCGCGGAAAACCCCGCGGCCGCCGCCGGCGCCCCGTCGAAGGACGAAAACGCCGCCAAGCGCGCCCCGGCGAAGTAAGCCTTTCCCGTGCTCCTGCGAAAGCAGGAGTCTAGGGTGATATCGCGAACGCTAGGTTGCTTGACCCTGGGTTCCTGCTTTCGCAGGAACACGGGATGAAGGCCGGCTGCGTGTACATGATGGCGAGCAAGCGCAACGGGACGATCTATACCGGGGTCACCAGCGACTTGCCGGCACGCACCTATCAGCACCGCAATAGCTTGGTCGAAGGGTTCACCAAGGAGCACGGTTGTTCCTTGCTCGTCTGGTACGAAGCACACTACGATCTTCAGGAAGCCCGCCTTCGCGAGCTTCAGATCAAGCGGTGGAAACGTGCGTGGAAGATCGAACTGATCGAACGCGATAACCCGCAGTGGCGAGATTTATACGAAACGTTGTTCTAGCTGCCCGTACCCCTGCGAAAGCAGGGGTCCAGGATCACAAGCTGTATCGCTCTTGGCCCTAGGCTCCTGCTTTCGCAGGAGCACCGACGGTCTACTCCCGCGCGGTCGGGGCGTGGGCGGCGACTTGCTCGGCCGAATGCGCTTCGGCTTCCGACTTGCCCTGGTCGAACGTGCGGCCGCGATAGAATTCCTCGACGTGGCGCCAGCCTTCTTCGGCGGTCTCGCAATAGGTGAAGATGCTGAGGTCCTTCGCGGACACCACGCCTTCTTCGACCAAGGCCTCGAAATTGACCACGCGCTCCCAGAATTCGCGGCCGTAGAGCAGCACCGGGATCGGCTGGATCTTGCCGGTCTGGATCAGCGTCAGCAGCTCGAAGAATTCGTCGAACGTCCCGAACCCGCCCGGAAACGCCGCGAGCGCGCGGGCATGGAGCAGGAAGTGCATCTTGCGGAGCGCGAAATAGTGGAATTGCAGGCTCAGCCCCGGCGTGACGTACGGATTGGGCGCCTGTTCGTGCGGCAACAGGATGTTGAGCCCGATCGATTCGGCGCCGACATCGGCCGCGCCGCGATTGGCCGCCTCCATGATCGACGGCCCGCCGCCCGAACACACGACAAAGTGACGCTTGCCTTCATCATCGACCGGATACCGTGAGGCGATTTGCGCGAGTTCGCGCGCGACGTCGTAATATTTCGACTTCGCGACCAACCGCTCGGCGATCTTGCGCGCCGCGTCGTCCTTGGCGGCGGCGAGCAGCGCCTTGGCCTTTTCCGGCTCCGGGATGCGCGCCGACCCGTACATCACGAAGGTCGAGGCGATGCCCGCTTCGTCGAGGATCAGTTCAGGCTTGAGCAGCTCGAGCTGGAAGCGGACAGGACGCAGATCCTCACGCAACAGGAAGTCCATGTCCTGGAACGCCAGCCGATAGGCCGGGTTCTCGGTCTGCGGAGTGGAGACGCCTTGCTTGGCGCGATCAGCTTCTTCCTTGGCCTGCGGGAAGACGCGCGATGGGATGCGGGTATCGGTCATCCCATGCTCCTAGAGCAAAGTTGTGACGCTTTGAAGGGGTGCGTGCTCCTGCGAAAGCAGGAGCCTAGAGCCAACAGCGGCGTCGCTTGTGACCCTGGGCTCCTGTTTTCGCAGGAGCACTAACGGCAAAAATTCTTACGATCGTCCTCAAGGTGCAGGTGATCGTAGTGCGCCGCGTTGTAATCGGGGCTCAGCACCGTACCGAAGCGTTTGCAGGCCGAGGCGTGGATCGTCTTCCAGAAGCGCTGGACGTCCGCATCGTCCGACCGCCAGCTGTCCTTCACCGAAATCCGCCGCCCGTCGGCGAGGATGAACGCGGAAACGTCGACCGCGTTCGCCAGCGCGTGGCCCGACAGCCGCTCGACCGCGGTGCCGACGGTGTTGCGGCAGGCATAGGTCCCCATCGTCTCGACCCGTACGAGCTGGCTGCCGAGCATCTGGAAGGCGGCGGGCGCGACGGCGTTGCGCGTCCAGCCGATGAATTGCTCGGCGAGCCCACAGCGCATCGCCTTGATGCCCGTCACCGGCACGCCGATGTCGAGCAACTGCACCGCGCCGATCACCTGGCACCCGCCGCCATAGTCCCGGTCGGGCAGCGGCGAATAGCGCACGCCCTCGCGCGACAGGTCGGCGTAGCACGCCTGGGTCTCGCGGCTGGTCGGCAGGTTCAGAGTGACGGGCGGCGCGCCACTGGGCCGCGTCGGCGGCACGCTTTCCCGCCCACCGAACGCGCAGCCGGCGAGCAACAGACCGAGCAGGGGAGCGAGCCGTTTCATGATCGGACGACGATGCCGCACCGACTCTTTGCCGTCCAGCATCGCCGCTTGACGCACCGCACAATATCTTTAGGGCGGCCGACGGGCCACGCGGTCCCAACGCCGCGCGTGCTCTCTGCAAGGAGAGACTGACATGACTGATTCTTCCGTTACCGACGCCACAACTGCGTCCACTGCCAAGCCCGCCACCAAGCCGGCTCGCCCCTATTTTTCCAGTGGCCCTTGCGCCAAGCCCCCGGGCTGGGATGCGGCCAAACTTGCTACCGACAGTCTCGGCCGGTCGCACCGCTCGAAGATCGGCAAGCAACGCCTGCAATACGCCATCGATCTGATGCGCGAGCTGCTCGGCCTGCCCGACACGCATCGCATCGGCATCGTCCCCGGTTCCGACACGGGCGCGTTCGAGATGGCGATGTGGACGATGCTCGGCGCGCGGGGCGTGACCACCTTGGCCTGGGAGAGCTTCGGCGAAGGCTGGGTGACCGACGCGGTCAAGCAGCTCAAGATCGACCCGACCGTCATTCGCGCCGATTACGGCCAACTGCCCGATCTGGCGCAAGTCGACTGGTCCGACGATGTCCTGTTCACCTGGAACGGTACGACCAGCGGCGTGCGCGTGCCCAACGGCGACTGGATTCCGGCTGACCGCGAGGGGCTGAGCTTCGCCGACGCGACCTCGGCGGTGTTCGCCTACGAACTGCCGTGGGACAAGATCGATGTCGCCACCTTCTCCTGGCAGAAGGTGCTGGGCGGCGAAGGCGCGCACGGCGTCCTGATCCTGGGGCCGCGCGCGGTCGAGCGGCTCGAAAGCTACACGCCGGCCTGGCCGTTGCCCAAGGTCTTCCGTCTGGTGTCGAAGGGCGCATTGACCGAGGGCGTGTTCAAGGGCGAGACGATCAACACGCCGTCGATGCTGGCGGTCGAGGATGCGATCTTCAGCCTCGAATGGGCGAAGTCGCTGGGCAACGGCGGGCTGATCGCGCGGAGCGACGCCAATGCAGCGGCGCTCGACGAGATCGTCGCGGCGCGCGACTGGCTCGGCCATCTTGCGACCGACGAGGCGAGCCGGTCGAAGACCAGCGTGTGCCTGACCGTCGCCGGCGCGGACGAAGCGTTCATAAAGAACTTCGCCGGCCTGCTCGAAAAGGAGGGCGCGGCACTCGACGTCGCCGGCTATCGCGACGCCCCGCCCGGGCTGCGCATCTGGTGCGGCGCGACGGTCGACGCTGCCGATATCGTCGCGCTGGGGCCGTGGCTCGACTGGGCCTATTCGCAGGCGAAAGCCGCCAACTAATCCCGTCATCCCAGCGAAAGCTGGGATCTCGTGCCGCGAGCGAGCGCTTGCCGCCTGAGATCCTGACTTTCGTCAGGATGACGTTTTCAGGAAAGAAAACTTCATGCCAAAAGTACTCATCAGCGACAAAATGGACCCCAAGGCCGCGCAGATCTTCCGCGAGCGCGGGGTCGAGGTGGACGAGATCACCGGCAAGACGCCCGACGAACTCGCCGCGATGATCGGCCAGTATGACGGGCTCGCGATCCGCTCGTCCACGAAGGTGACCAAGGCGATCCTCGACGCCGCGACCAATTTGAAGGTCGTCGGCCGGGCCGGGATCGGCGTCGATAACGTCGACATCCCGTCGGCGAGCGCCAAGGGCGTGGTGGTCATGAACACGCCGTTCGGCAATTCGATCACGACCGCCGAACACGCCATCGCGCTGATGTTCGCGCTCGCCCGCCAGCTGCCCGAGGCCGATGCCTCGACCCAGGCCGGCAAGTGGGAGAAGAACCGCTTCATGGGGGTCGAATTGACCTCGAAGACGCTCGGGCTCATCGGCGCGGGCAATATCGGCTCGATCGTCGCCGACCGCGCACGGGGTCTCCGCATGAAGGTGATCGCGTTCGATCCGTTCCTGACGCCCGAGCGCGCGATCGAGATGGGGGTGGAGAAGGTCGATCTCGACACGTTGCTCGCGCGCGCCGACTTCATCACGCTCCACACGCCGCTGACCGACCAGACGCGCAACATCCTGAGCCGCGACAATCTGCTCCGCACCAAGGCAGGCGTGCGGATCATCAATTGTGCGCGCGGCGGGCTGATCGACGAGGCGGCGCTGAAGGAATTGCTCGACAGCGGGCATGTCGCGGGCGCGGCGCTCGACGTGTTCGTGACCGAGCCGGCGACCGAATCGCCGCTGTTCGGCACGGCCAACTTCGTCTCGACCCCGCACCTCGGCGCGTCCACGTCGGAAGCGCAGGTCAACGTCGCGATCCAGGTCGCCGAACAGATGGCCGATTACCTCGTGTCGGGCGGGGTCACCAACGCGCTGAACGTTCCCAGCCTGAGCGCCGAGGAAGCCCCGAAGCTGAAGCCGTACATGGCGCTGGCGGAAAAGCTCGGGTCGCTGGTCGGCCAGTTGTCGCACGGCGCGCTGTCCGGGATCGCGATCGAGGTCGAGGGCGCCGCCGCCGAACTCAACCAGAAGCCGATCACCAGCGCCGTGCTGGCCGGGCTGATGCGCGTCCACACCGACACGGTGAACATGGTCAACGCGCCGTTCCTGGCGAAGGAACGCGGCCTCGACGTCCGCGAAGTGCGCCACGACCGCGAGGGCGACTACCACACGCTGGTGCGCGTGACGGTCAAGACCGATGCCGGCGATCGCTCGGTCGCGGGGACTTTGTTCGGCAACGAGGCGCCACGGCTGGTCGAACTGTTCGGGATCAAGGTCGAGGCCGATCTGGCAGGACACATGCTCTACGTCGTCAACGAGGACGCGCCAGGGTTCATCGGCCGGCTCGGCACGCTGCTGGGGACCGAGGGGGTCAATATCGGCACCTTCCACCTCGGCCGCCGCGATGCGGGCGGCGAGGCGGTGCTGCTGCTGTCGGTCGACGAAGCGGTGACGCCGGACCTGATCGCGAAGGTGCGCGGGCTTGCGGGCGTGAAAACCGTGATGGGGCTGTCGTTCTGAGCGGGAAAGGGTAAAGCCGCGCCGTGACTCACGCGCTCCTTCCCTCCGGTTTCCACGACCGATTGCCGCCCGTCGCCGATGCGGCGGCGCGGTTGGAGGCGCGTGTGCTGGAGGCGGCGCATGCGCATGGTTACGAGCGCGTCGATCCGCCGCTCGCGGAGTTTGAGGCGGCGCTCGCGCACCGGCTCAAGGCGACGCGCGCGCAGGATGCGGTGCGCTTCGTCGATCCGGTCAGCCAGCGCACGCTCGCGATCCGGCCGGACATCACGGCCCAGGTCGGGCGGATCGCGGCGACGCGGATGGGTCACCACCCACGCCCGGTGCGGCTGAGCTATGCCGGGTCGGTACTACGGCTGCGCGCCGGGCAACTCTCGCCCGAACGCGAACGGCGTCAGGCCGGATGCGAGTTGATCGGGCTCGATACCGTGGCAGCGGCGCGTGAGATCGTGACCGTCGCGGTTGAGGCGCTGGAGGCCGCTGGCGTCACCGGCATCTCGGTCGATTTCACCCTGCCCGACCTGCTCGGGGTGCTGAGCGCGGGGCCGTTTCCGCTGGGCGAGGCGTCGCTCGACGATCTCGCCGACCGGCTCGACGCCAAGGACGCCGGCGGCGTCGCGGCGATCGCGCCCGCCTACCTCCCGCTGATCGAGGCGGCGGGGCCGTTCGACGCGGCGCATGACCGACTCTGCGCGTTCGACGCGGGTGGTGCGCTGACCAGCCGGCTCGACGGATTGTGGAAGGTCGCGGATGCGGTGCGAGGGCGCGTCGTGCTGACGCTCGATCCGACCGAACGGCACGGGTTCGAATATCAGACCTGGCTCGGCTTTTCGTTGTTCGCCGACGGCGCACGCGGCGAAATCGGGCGCGGCGGCAGCTACACGATCGTGCACGAGGACGGCAGCGAAGAGGCCGCGATCGGCTTCTCGCTCTACACCGACGCGATCGTCGCGGGCGGCGGCGAGGACGCGCGACGGCGACTGTTCGTGCCGCTGGGAACCGACCCGGCGCTCGCGGCCAGGTTGCGTGGCGAAGGCTGGGTCACCGTCGCGGCGCTCGACGCGGGCGACACGCCCGAGGCACAACTCTGCACCCATGTGCTGATCGACGATGGCGTCCGCCCGCTCTAACGTTTCGGCACGATCTTCAGATCGTGGCCAATGTACAGCATCACTTCGGTCGGGCTGACCAGCACCCATCGTACCGGGGTCGCAAGATTATCGGCCTCGACCGCATAGTCCGATCCGAACAGCTTGGCCGCCGCATTGGCATCTGCAGCGATAGCGGCAAGGATTTGCGGGCGATATTGCGACGGATCGACGATCGAGACGCCCGGCTCACCATC
The DNA here is from genome assembly GCF_007859635.1 of Sphingomonas panacisoli. Classification (NCBI taxonomy): domain Bacteria; kingdom Pseudomonadati; phylum Pseudomonadota; class Alphaproteobacteria; order Sphingomonadales; family Sphingomonadaceae; genus Sphingomonas; species Sphingomonas panacisoli. Next base: position 3,133,824 of record NZ_CP042306.1, read on the forward strand.
GGCGGCCATCACGGCTCGTCCAACCCCCGGCACCGCCTTGATGAAGGCGGTCAGGCGATCGATCGCGGCAAGCGCGTTGCCATCGCTGAGCTGGGTTTTGACCACGAACGTCACCTGCTCGGCATCGTCGCGGTCTTCGTCCTTGGTGAAGGTCAGCTTTTCGGCATAGTTCGCCAGCGTCAGCGGTTGGATGACGGCGTCGCCATAGGATAGCTGGATACCGCGCTTGTCGCCGAGCTGAATCGCGGCGCGGACGGTGTCGAGGATTTCCTTGCGTCGCGCCTCCTTGTCGCGCGCGTCGCCATAGACGGTCACCCGCTGGACCGCGAAATCGGCGCGCCGGCGAATACCGATCCCCGCCGTATCCTCGGCGCCACTGCTCCGCATACGCGTGCCGGTGACGACGATCTCTTGTGCCATTGCCGGCATCGGCATGAGGAACAGCACAGCGATCAACGCGGTGAGAAATTTCGACATTCGTTCCCCCTCATGTTGGCACGCAACGTTCCGCGCCGGCCGGACGGAGTCAAGGATCGGGTGGACCCCAGCGCGCGGGGGCAGTAGGGCGTTCGCGTTTTTCCGGCAGCAAATGGAGCATGACGTGGCAAACGTCGCCGTGATCGGCGCCCAATGGGGTGACGAAGGCAAGGGCAAGATCGTCGATTGGCTGTCGGAGCGTGCCGACGTCGTCGTGCGGTTCCAGGGCGGGCACAATGCCGGGCACACGCTCGTCATCGACGGCAAGGTCTACAAGCTCGCGCTGCTGCCGTCGGGCGTCGTGCGCGGCACGTTGAGCGTCATCGGTAACGGCGTGGTGTTCGATCCGTGGCACTTCCGCGACGAAGTGGCGAAGATCGCCGAGCAGGGCATCGCGATCACCCCGGACGTGCTCCATGTCGCCGAGACCGCGCCGCTGATCCTGCCGCTCCACCGCGACCTCGACGCGTTGCGCGAGGATGCGCTGGAGGAAGGCAATTCGGGGCAGAAGATCGGCACCACCCGCCGCGGGATCGGCCCGGCGTATGAGGACAAGGTCGGACGCCGGGCGATCCGGATTTGCGACCTGGCGCATCTCGACGAGCTCGGGCCGCAAATCGATCGCCTCTGCGCGCACCACGATGCGCTGCTCGCCGGGTTCGGCAAGCCACCGGTCGACCGTGAGAAATTGCTCGCCGACCTGCGCGAGATCGCCGACGTCGTGCTGCCGTTCGCCAAGCCGGTGTGGGTGACGCTCAACGAAGCGCAGGCGCGCGGACGGCGCATCCTGTTCGAGGGCGCGCAGGGCGTGCTGCTCGACGTCGATCACGGCACCTATCCGTTCGTCACCTCCTCCAATACGGTGGCGGGAACGGCATCGGCGGGCTCCGGTTTAGGCCCGAGCCGGGTCGGGTTCGTGCTGGGGATCGTCAAGGCCTACACGACGCGCGTCGGGTCGGGGCCGTTCCCGACCGAACAGGATAACGAGATCGGCGAATATCTCGGCACGCGTGGCAAGGAGTTCGGCGTCAACACCGGACGCAAGCGGCGCTGCGGGTGGTTCGACGCGGTGCTGGTGCGGCAATCGGCGGCGGTCAGCGGCATCACCGGGATCGCGCTGACCAAGCTCGACATCCTCGACGGGCTCGACGAGATCAGGATCTGCACGGGCTATCGGCTGGGCGACCGGACGTACGATTACCTGCCCCCGCATCCGCAGGATCAGGCGGCGGTCGAGCCGATCTATGAAACGGTGCCGGGCTGGTCGGAATCGACCGCCGGCGCGCGGAGCTGGGCCGAACTGCCGGCGGCGGCGATCAAATATATCCGCCGCATCGAGGAGCTGATCCGCTGTCCGGTAGCGTTGGTATCAACCAGCCCGGAACGGGCCGACACCATATTGGTGCGCGACCCGTTCGCGGACTGATCTGAGAAGCAACCCCGCGAGGGGTGGGCCGGGTTACTTCTTCTTTTTCTTGGTCTTCGTCGTCGTGCTGTCGGTGGTGGTCGCACCGTTATCGCTCGTCGTCGTCGAAGACGTCGTAGTCGTCGAGGTGTCGGCCGGCGGCGTCGCCGTGCTGGCTTCGGCGCTCGTATTGGTGCTGACGTCCGGGGTGGCGGGCGCCGGCGTCGCCGTCGACGGATCGACCGAGGGCGTAGTCGGCGCGGGAAGGGTCGTCTGCGGCGCCGTGGAGGGCGTCGTGGTCTGCGCGAGAGCGACACCCGAGGTGCTGGCGATCAACGCGCCGGCGAGAATAACGAGTTTCATGAAATCTTCTCCTTAGGTTTTCGTAAAGACCCTATTGGGAAGACTCTCCGCACCGAAAAGGTCCGCCGCGCGAAGTCGAAGCATCGACGGATTCCAACGGCTGACCGTCAGTCGAGCCGAATCCGCGATTAACTGTCCCGCGATCAGCCGATTTGCGCGCGATGGAGCAATTTCTGGTCGGTCAATACTAAGGCGACCATCGCTTCGACTACCGGCACGCCGCGAATACCAACGCACGGATCGTGACGACCTTTGGTGCGGATGTCGCTCGCTTCGCCGTCACGCGTGATCGTTTCGACGGGCGTCAGGATCGAGCTGGTCGGCTTGAACGCGACGCGCAGCATGACGGGTTGGCCGGTCGAGATGCCGCCCGCGATGCCGCCCGCATGGTTGGCGAGGAAGGTGGGACCATCGTTACCGGGGCGCATCGCGTCGGCATTCTGCTCGCCGGTGAGGGCCGCCGCGCCGAAACCGCCGCCAATCTCGACGCCCTTCACCGCGTTGATCCCCATACAGGCATGCGCGAGTTCGGCGTCGAGCTTGGCATAGAGCGGCGCGCCCCAGCCGGCGGGGACGCCGGTCGCCCGACACGCCACCACGGCGCCGAGCGACGACCCGGCCTTGCGGGCGTCGTCGACCAGTTTCTCCCAGCGCTGCGCGGCGTGAGGATCGGGGCAGAAGAACGGGTTGTTGCCGATCTCGGCCGCATCGAATTTCGCCGGATCGATCGCATCGCCGCCGATCGCTTCGACCCAGGCGGTGATCGTCACCTCCGGGATGACGAGCCGCGCCACCGCGCCCGCCGCGACCCGGCTCGCGGTCTCACGCGCCGACGATCGCCCGCCGCCGCGATAGTCGCGGAAGCCGTATTTGGCGTCGTACGCGTAATCGGCGTGACCGGGCCGATAAGCCGCCGCGACCTCCGAATAGTCCTTCGATCGTTGATCGACATTCTCGATCATCAGGCTGATCGGCGTGCCCGTCGTCCTGCCGTCGAACACGCCCGACAGGATGCGGACCTGGTCGGGTTCCTGCCGCTGCGTCGTGAAGCGCGATTGCCCCGGCCGCCGCGCATCGAGAAACGGCTGGATATCAGCCTCGCTCAGGCTCAACCCCGGCGGACACCCATCGACCACCGCGCCGATCGCCGGCCCGTGGCTTTCCCCCCAGGTCGTGAAGCGGAAGACGTGGCCGAAACTATTGAAACTCATTCGGCTCGGCTCTCTTTTCCTCGGGCGCGGTCGATCCGAACATCCTGCCCCACACCTTGGCGATGCCCATGCAGACCGCGATCGCGACGATCGAGGGCAAGCCGAGCGACATGTAATAGGTCACGCCGGCCACATTGTAGGTCATCGCCGGGAACAAGATGCCCTCGAGCGTCAGCAGCCCAGCCGCGAGCGCGATCCCGAACGCGAGCAACGCGGCAGGCGGCAGGACTTCGCGAAACGTCGCGCCGTGCCGCATCGACCCGATGATCAGATAGATCGCGATGCACACCGCCACCGCGACGATCACGCCGAATGTCACCCACATATGCCCCTCCCCCTTTTGCCGGCCGTCAGACCAAGGCGATGTCCGGCGCGTCCTCCGCCTTCATACCGATCACGTTGTAGCCGGCATCGACATGGTGGACCTCGCCCGTCACGCCGCTCGCCAGGTCGCTGCACAGGTACAGCCCCGCCCCGCCCACATCCTCGATCGTGACGTTGCGCTTGAGCGGACTGTTGAGCTCGTTCCATTTCAGGATCAGGCGGAAATCGCCGATCCCCGATGCCGCCAGCGTCTTGATCGGCCCGGCAGAGATCGCGTTGACGCGGATATTGTCGCGGCCGAGATCGACCGACAGATACTGCACGCTGGTCTCGAGCGCGGCCTTGGCGAGACCCATCACGTTGTAGTGCGGAATGACCTTTTCCGCGCCGTAATAGCTGAGCGTCAACAGCGAACCGCCGTTCGGCATCATCGCCGCCGCGCGTTGAGCGACCGCCACGAACGAATAGACGCTGATGTTCATCGTCATCAGGAAATTGTCGAGTGTCGTGTCGACGAACCGGCCGCGAAGCTCGTTCTTATCCGAAAAGCCGATCGCGTGGACGACGAAGTCGATGCTCGGCCAATCCTTCGCCAGATCGGCGAAGCATTTGTCGAGGCTCGCCATGTCGCCGACATCGCAATCGAACAGCCGCGCGACGCCCAATTGTTCGGCCAACGGACGGACGCGCTTCTCCATCGTCTCGCCCTGATAGCTGAACGCGAGTTCCGCGCCCTGTTCGGCCAGCTTCTGCGCGATGCCCCAGGCGAGGCTCTTGTCGTTGGCCAGGCCCATGATCAGCCCGCGCTTACCCTGCATCAGTCCGTTCACGTTGCGACAGCCTCCGTGTCCTTTGTCTTCGACACCCTTACGTCGTCGAGGGGCGTCTCGGCTAGTGCCGCGTTCAAATGCGCGCCGATCGAGATGCCGAACCCGATGATCCAGAAAAACAGCAAGGTGACGATCACGCCCGCCAGGCTGCCATAGGTCAGATCGTACCCGCCGAGCCCGCCGAGGATCAGCGGCAGCAACGCGGTGGCGCTCATCCACCAGATCGTCGTGAACAGCGCGCCGGGCCAGCGCGGGCATTTGCTGACCCGATATTTGCTCGGCGTGACCGCGGCGAACAGCATGTAGAGCGCGGCGAACATCACGATCGCGGGCACCAATCGCGCCGCACCGACCCAGCCGCCGATCTCCTGCGCCCAGGGCAGCACGCGGTAGATGAATTGCTCGACGATGGTCAGCAGGCCCTGGACCAGAAAGGCCAGCAGCGCGAGCACGACCGACGCGACGATCACCGCCATCGACCCCAGCCGATAGCGCCAGAACGGCTTGTCGAGCGTGATGCCGTAGGCACGCCGGAACACGTCGCGGATCGTCTCGACGAAGCTGCCCACGGTCCACAACGCGACCACCGCGCCCAGGATCAACAGTCCGCCGGTGCGCGCCGCCAGCACGTCGTCGATCGGCTTGCGCAGAATGTCGCCGACGCTCGGCGGCAGCGTGTAGAGGAACGATTCGACCGCGCGCTTGGTCTCGCGGCTCTGGCCGAGCAGCGACGAGATCGCGGCGGCCAGGATGAAGAACGGGAAGACCGTCATCAGCGCGAGATAGGCGAGGTTCCCGGCATACATGAAACCGTTGTCGAAGATGCCGATGACGACGCGCTTGGTGACGATCCACGCCCGGGTCCAGAGCGGCTTGCCCTCCCGCTCCTTGACGCCGCGGACGGCGCGCGCTTCCGGAGACTGGGTAGAGAGGTGCGACACGCTTGCTTAGACGTCCATGCCGCCGCGCGGGTTCCTGTCCTTGCCCGGCCAGCCTTGGACGAATTCAACGAGTGCGTCGTCATCAACCGGCAGATCGACCATCAGCGTGACGAGCTGATCGCCCTGCCCGCCGCTCTTCTTGTGGAACCCCTTGCCCTTCAGCCGCAGCACCTTGCCCGAGGTCGAGCCCTTGGGAATCGTCAGCATCACCGCCTTGTCGGCGGTCGGCACGCGCACGCTCGCGCCGAGCACGGCTTCGGATAGGCTGATCGGCAGGTCGATGCGGATATCGTCGCCGTCGCGGGTGAAGAAGCGGTGCGACTGGATCTCGATCGTGATGATCGCGTCGCCCGCGCCGCCGGGGCCAGGCTGCCCCTTGCCGGTGAGGCGCATCTGCGTGCCGGTTTCGACCCCGGCGGGCAGTTTGAGGTCGATCGTCTTGCCGTCGGCCAGCGTGATCCGCTGCGGCGCGAGCGTCGCCGCATCGACGAACGGCACCGACAGTCGGTAGGCGGCGTTGGCGCCTTTGGGCTGCTGACGCCGCCCGAAGCTGCTGGAAAAACCGCCACCGCGCCCGAACAACCCGCCGAGCAGATCCTCGAAATCCGCCCCGCCGCCGCCGCCGAAGTCCGCACCCGGGCCGGGCCGGAACCCGCCCTGCTGCGCCCCACCGCCATAGCCGAACGGCATGCTGGGATTGCCGTCGGCGTCGATCTCGCCGCGGTCGAACCGCGCGCGCTTGTCCTTGTCGGTCAGCAGGTCGTACGCCTGCGTCACCTGGCTGAACTTCTCCGACGCCTTGGGATTGTCCTTGTTGCGGTCGGGGTGAAGCTCCTTCGCGAGCTTGCGATACGCCTTCTTGATCGCGGCCTCGTCGGCCCCGCGCGCGACGCCAAGGGTGGTATAGGGATCTGCTGCCATCTTGGCCCGCTATTTGGGGGATTGCCGCGCGAACCGCAATCTATTCGCCCACCGGTGCGACATCGACCGACACATCCATTTTCTGCGCGCCCGAACCGAGCACGATGCCGTCGATCGGTGCGATCTCCGCATAGTCGCGGCCGATCGCCATGACGATATGGTCGCCCGCCATCCAAATGCCGTTGGTCGGATCGAGCCCGATCCAGCCGCGCTGCGGCCCGCACCAAAGCAGCACCCAGGCGTGGGTCGCGTCGGCGCCGATCAGCCGCTCCTGCCCGGGCGGCGGGATGGTGCGGATATAGCCGGAGACATAGGCCGCGGGCAGGCCGGCGGCGCGGAGACCCGTGATCATGATCTGGGTGAGGTCCTGGCACACCCCGCGACGCTTAAGGAACGCCTCGCGCGGCGGCGTATCGACCAGCGTCGCGGTGGGATCGAAGGCAAAATCGCGCTGGATGCGCTGGGCGAGCGCGATCCCCGCCTCCAGAGCGCCGCGATCGGGCGCGAGTTCCTCCGCACACCAGGCGGCGATGTCGGCGTCGAGCGGGATTAGCGGCGACGGGTAGAGATAGGCGGTGGGCCCGGCGGGACCAAGTTCGCGGTCGGCGCGGGCGAGTTTCGCTACCTCGGCCAGCGTAGGATCGCCGGCGTCGGGGATCGGGATCAGCCGATCGACCACGACACGCGCGACGCTCTCGATCGTCAGGTTGCGGACCCGCTCGCGCACGACCAGCCGCGTTACGTTGGCGAGGCCCGCCTCCGCCAGCGCCGGCCGAGTCTCTCCTGCCGGGGTGACCGCCAGCGCGTAACGCTCGACGCGCTGGCCCGACCAATGGATCGGCTTGAGGCGCAAGTTGCACCGCGCGAACGCGACCGGCTGGCCGTAATCGAACCGCGTGACGTGACGGATGTCGTAGATCACGCCCCAAATCTCATGCGAGCGTAAGACCGCCCGCGCGCAGAGGTTCCGCGCCCTGCAGGAAATAGCGCCGCGCGATCGCTTCGGACAGGCGCGTGAGTTGGCGTTCGGCCTCGCCGAGCTGATCGGCGTCGAGGTTCACCGCATTGGTCGCGGCCAGCAGCGCCTTGAGCGCCAGCGCCTCGGCTTGCTGGTCCTCGGGCAGGCCGTCGTCGTGCAGAACCGGCAACTGGTCGAGATGCGCGGCGATGCAGTCGACCTGATAGGCCAGGCTGCGCGGATTGCCCGGATCGAGCGCGACGAGATCGACCACCGGCACGCGCGCGATCCCGGTCAGGTAACGCTGGCGGTATGAAATCTGGCTGTCGGCGAGGTCGAGCAGCGTGGACAGGTCGTCGGCGCTCGCCCCCGCCATCCCGAACGTCCGCACCAGCCGCGCGACGACGACCCCGCGCTCGACCCGGCGGCCGAGATCGTGGAAGCGCCACGATGCGGTGCGGCCCATATGTTCGGCGGCGAGCCCCGACAGCGCGGCATAGCGGCGCTGGAGCGACCCGCAGCGGTCCAACATGCTGCCCTTCGTCGGATGCGGCGCATCGAGCAGGCGGCACATATCGGCCGACAGCCGATCGCGCGACACGCCGGCGATGTTGCGCGCAAGCCGGTTGATCGCGGGGATGTTGTGCCAGCCCTCGACCGCATCGAGCGCGGTGCGGGCCAACTGGACGAGATCGGGCCGCCGAAGTTGCGCCGGGTGCGCCGCGGCGCCGGTCGCGACGACCAGCCCCGCCATTCGCCCGACCGTCTCGTGATCGAGCGCCGCACCGGCATCGGCGTCGATCGAGTTGCCGAGCATCACGCGGACGATCGTCAGCAGCGCCTCGCCACGCTCGAGATAGCGTCCGAGCCAGTAGAAATTGTCGGCGACGCGGCTGGGGAGCGTCCCCGGGTTGCGGCGGATCTGCGTGCTGTCGGTGGCGATCAGCGCGGAGTCTGGCGCGACCGGACGCTTGCCGTGCACCGCGACATCGGCCGACCACAGCCCATCGCCCATCACCGCCGCGCGGGCATCGGCATGCTCGCCGATCCGTGCGAACCCGCCCGGCAAGACGGTCCAGCCGCCATCGGCCTTGCGCGCCGCGAACACGCGGAGCGTAAACGGCCGCGCGACGAGATCGCTGTCGGCGACCACCGGCATGGTGGAAAGCCGCACCATTTCCTGCCCGGCATAATCCTGCGGCCGCCGCGCCATATCGGCAAGCAGCGCGTTGCGCTGGTCGGGCGACAGATCCGCGCCCTGGACTGCGCCGTCGGGCAACCCGAGCGGGTTGACGCCGAACGCCGGAGCGATGCGAAGGTCGCTCAGTCGCTTCTCGACAATCCCCCGCGCCGCATCGTCACCGCACCACCACGTCGCGATATTGGGGAGCTTGAGCTTCTCGCCCGTCAGCCGTTCGACCAGCGCGGGCAGGAATGCCTGCATCGCCGGCGCCTCCAGCACGCCCGCGCCCGGCGCGTTCGAGATCAGCACATTGTGCGCGGCGAACGCATCGATCAGCCCCGGCACCCCGATCTGCGAGTGCGAATCGAACGCCAGCGGATCGAGTAGGCGTGGGTCGGCGCGCTGCCACAGCGCATCGACCCGCTTCAGGCCGGCGATGGTGCGGACGTAAAGCCTGTCCTCGACCACGGTCAGGTCGGCGCCCTCGACCAGCAGGAAGCCGAGATAGCGCGCCAAGTGCGCCTGTTCTGCGTAACTCGCGTTGAGCCGGCCCGGCGTCAGTAGCCCGATGCGCGGCTCGACCCGCTTGCACGATTCGGCGAGCCCGTCGCGGAACGCGGTGAAGAACGGTGCGTGGCGCAGGATATTGAGCCGCCCCTGCAGCCCGCCCAACGTCCGCGAGGTCGCGAGCCGGTTTTCGAGCGCATAGCCCGCCCCGGTCGGGGTCCGCACATGATCGGTCAGCACGCGCCACTCGCCATCGGGTCCGCGCCCGAGGTCGAACGCGACGAACTGGAGTTGATGGCCGCCGGGCAGGGTCAGCCCAACCATCGGTCGCAGGAAGAAGGGGCTACCGTTGATCAACGCCGCGGGCAGCGCGCCGTCGGCAACGAGTTTCCCCTCGCCGTAAATGTCGGCGAGCAATGTCTCGAGCAGTTCGGCGCGCTGTGCGGCGCCCGCCGCGATGCCGCTCCATTCGCGCTCGTCGATCAGCAGCGGGATCGGCGAGACCGGCCAGGGCCGTTCGTCGCTGTCGCCGGCGACGCGGAAGCCCATGCCGATATCCTCGGCGTGGCGCTGGACGCGGCCGCGCGCGTGACCGAGATCGTCGCCCGCCGCGACCGCGAGTTCCTCGAAGGCCGCCTCCCAGGCGGCAGGATCGCCGTGCGCAACGACATCGCCAGTCCCCGCTCGGCCGCGATAGTCCGCCAGCCAGCGCGCCGCCTCGGCACGCGCGTCGAACAATCCTTCGCTGGTCGCCTGACTGGCCATCCGGTTGCAACCCCCGGATGCTTCAGAAACAGAATCCATGCTGCGTGGCAACATGGATTAATGTCCTACAGGTCCGGCAGCACCTGCCGCGCGACGCCCCAGCCGGCGAGGCTTTTGCCCGATGCGCGCTCCAACAGTTCGGCCTGGTCGCCGACATGCCATTTCGCGGCGGTGTCGATATCCTCGAGCTCGGCCCAAGTCACCGGCACCGCGACCGGCGCACCGCTGCGGGCGCGAGCGACGTAGGGCAACACCGCGGTACTTCCGCGCTGGTTGCGTAGCCAGTCGAGGAAGATCTTCCCCTTGCGCTTGGCCTTGGACATCGTCGCGACGAAGCGGTCGGGCTCGGCCTGCGCGAGCGCGCGGCTGAAGCGATCGGCGAAGTCCTTGATCGCCGGCCAGTCGGCCTCCGGTGTCAGCGGCACGACGACATGCACGCCCTTCCCGCCCGACAGCATCGCGAAGCTGACCAGCCCGATTTCGGCAAGATGCCCCTTCAAATCCATTGCCGCCTTCTTGACCGCGTCGAACCCGAGTCCCTCGTCGGGGTCGAGATCGAACACCAGGCGGTCGGGTTTCTCGACATCGCCGACCGACGATCCCCAGCCATGGAACTCGATCGTCCCCATCTGGACGCAGGTCAGCAGCCCATCGGCGTCGTCGATATAGAGATAGGGTTCGACCGACCCGTCCTTCTCCTTGATATCGATATGTTTGACGTGCTCGCCGAACGATCCGGCGTCGTGTTTCTGGAAGAAGCAATGCTTGCCGCGCCCCTGCGGGCAGCGGACGAGGCTGATCGGGCGGTTGGCGATCCATTGCAGCGCGACGGGCGCCATCGCGTCGTAAAAGGCGGCGAGGTCGCCCTTGGTCACGTCCGAATCGGGGAAAATCAGCCGGTCGGGGTGCGTGATCGTCACGCGCGACGCGGGCTTGGGTGCGGCTTTGGGCTTTTCCTCGACCACGTCCTTCGCTTCCTTGTCCCCGCGCAATCCCAGGAAGCTGGGATGCCGCAGCACGCCATCGGGCGTCACCTCGGTATAGGCGATTTCCGCCACCAGTTTAGGGGTCACCCAATGCGCGCCACGCGTCGCCGCGCGCGGTGCCTCGACCGTCGGCGTCTTGCGTTCGAGCCGGTCGAGTTTCGCGCGGAGGTCGTTCATCAATTCCTGGCTGAACCCGGTGCCCACCTTGCCCGCGTAACGGAGCTCCTTGCCCTCATGCACGCCGAGCAGCAGCGCGCGGAACCCGCGCGACTTGTCGCTCTCGGTCCAGCCGACGATGACGAATTCCTGGCGCTGCAGGCATTTGATCTTGAGCCAGTTCTGCGTCCGCTTGCCCGCATAGGCCGCCTCGGCGCGCTTCGAGACCACGCCCTCATAGCCCTCGCGGCACATCGCCTGGAACAGCTTCTCACCCTCGCCGACGATGTGCTCGGCGAATTGCAGGCGCCCGTCCTCGCCGTCGATCAGCGCGCGCAGGCGTTCCTTGCGCTGGATATTGGGGAGCTTGTCGAGCTTTTCGCCGTCGAGTTCGAGCAGGTCGAACGCGAACAGGGTCATCTCGCCCGCGTTCGAGATCGCGTCCTTCAGCGTCGAGAAATCAGGCTTGCCGGCCTTGAACGCGACGATTTCCCCGTCGATCAGCGCCGATCCGACCGGCAGCGCGGCCGCGGCTTCGGCGATGCCGGCAAACTTGTCGGTCCAGTCGAGGCCGCTGCGGGTGAATACCTTGGCCTTGCCGCCCGCGATCGCGACCAGGGCGCGGTAACCGTCATACTTGACCTCGTGCATCCAGCCGGTGCCGGTCGGGACGCTGTCGACCAGGGTACAGAGCTGCGGTTCGTGGAATTTTGGTAGCTTCCCGTCGCCCCGGCGCAGGCCGGGGCCGCTGCGTTGCGCGGGTTTATCCTTGCCACCTTGCGGCCCCGGCCTACGCCGGGGCGACGATTGTTCTTTCCGCAGCTTCTTCCAACTCGCCAGTTCCCTGGCCTTCGTCCCCGCCGCGATGGCCTGCATCGTCCGTCCGGTCTTCACGCTCGTCACCGCGCCCTCGACCAGATCGTCCGACCCGCCGGCATGATCGTCCTCGATCTTGCGCAACAGCCAGTTGGTGTTGCGCTCCTTGCCGCGCGGTTTCAGCCGGATCAGCAGCCACTCGCCCTGCATCCGCTCGCCGTGGAGGATGAAATGGAGATGCCCGTCTTTCAAATCGTCGGCGGACTTGCCCGGGATCGGCTCCCACCAGCCGTCGTCCCACAGCATCACCGTCCCGCCGCCATATTCGCCCTCGGGAATCGTCCCCTCGAAGTCCGAATAGGACAGCGGATGATCCTCGGTCTGCACTGCGAGGCGCTTGTCGTCGGGATTGAGACTGGGGCCGCGCGTCACCGCCCAGCTCTTCATCACGCCCCCGACCTGCAGCCGCAAATCCCAATGCAGCCGCGTCGCGTCATGCTTCTGCACCATGAAGCGGTTACCAGCGCCCGCCACTTCGCCGCGCGGTTCGGCGGTCTTCGCGAAGTCGCGTTTCTTGTTGTAGGTGGAAAGGGGATCGCGTTCAGCCATTGGTCGCGCCAAATAATATCGTCGCCCCGGCGGAGGCCGGGGCCTCAGGCGGCGGCGGCTGCATCGGAGCCGCCAGCGATCCCGGCCTTCGCCGGGATGACGATGTGGGGCTAGGCACGCTTCTTTGCCGGTGCCTTCTTAGCCGGCGCATGTTTGGCCGCCGGCTTCCTGGCGGTAGCCTTGGCCGCCGGTTTCTCGATCGATTTCTTGAGCGCCGCCATCAGATCGACGACGTTCGAGGCCGAGCGCCCGCCGCCTTCGTCCTTGTCCTCGATGATCTTGCGGTTGGTCTTCTGTTTCGACTTGCGCGCGATCAGATCCTTCAGCGCATCGACATAGCGATCGTGGAATTTGGACGGATCGAACTTGTGCGATTTCTTCTCGATCAGCGTCGTCGCCAAATCGAGCAGATCCTCGTCGGGTTTGGAATCGGGGATGTCGCGGAAATAGCCCTGGGCCTTGTTGACCTCATCGGCGTACCGCAGCGTCTCCAGCACCATCCCGCGCCCGCACGGCTTCAGGCTGACGATATATTCCCGACCGCGCATCGCGAGCTGACCCAGCCCGACCTTCTTCGACTGGCGCAGCGCCTCGCGCAGCACGATGAACGCTTCCTCGGCCAGATCGTCGGCAGGGACGACGAAATACGGGCGTTCGAAATAGAGTACGTCGATCTCGTCGGCGTCGACGAACTGGGTGAGCTCGAGCGTCTTCTTCGATTCGAGCTTCACGGCGTCGATCTCGTCCTGATCGAGCAGGACATAGTCGCCTTTGTGCAGCTCGTATCCCTTGACGATGTCGTCGGGATCGACCTCGCCGATGCCGGGCACGACCTTTTCGTACTTGATGCGTTTGCCCGAGGGCTCGTGGACCTGGTGGAACGCGATCTGCGCGCCCGATTTGGTCGCGGTGTAGATTTCGACGGGGATCGAGACGAGCGCGAGCCTGATCTGTCCCTGCCAATAAGCGCGCGCTGCCATGATTGGGAAACTCTCCGTTGCGGAAGCGATTCAATTCGCCAGCGCGGGAGTCGTTCCCCTTCGCGGAGTCGTGCGTTAAGGGCGGCGCATGGCCGACGATCCCTTCGCCCTGTTCGATACCTGGTTTGCCGAAGCGCAAGCCAGCGAGCCGAACGATCCCAACGCGATGGCGCTGGCGACGTCGGACGCGCGCGGTCGGCCGTCGGTCCGGATGGTGCTGTTGAAGGGGCATGGGCCCGACGGCTTCGTGTTCTACACCAACCGCGAGAGCCGCAAGGCAGGCGAGATCGCGGCTAATCCGCATGCCGCATTGCTGTTCCACTGGAAATCGCTGCGCCGCCAGATCCGGATCGAGGGTGAGCTGACCTGGGCCTCCGACATCGAATCCGACGCCTATTTCGCCAGTCGCAGCCGTGATTCGCAGCTTGGCGCCTGGGCGTCCGACCAGTCGCGCCCGCTCGCCGACCGCGCGACGTTCGAAGCGCGCTTTGCCGAGATGCAGGCCAAGTTCGCGGGCGGCGACGTGCCGCGCCCGCCGCATTGGGGCGGTTATCGCCTGACGCCCGACCATATCGAATTCTGGCAGGACCGCGCCTATCGCCTGCACGAACGGCGCGTATTCGATAGGGCCGAGGGCGGCTGGACCGAAGGGTTGCTGTACCCATGACCGAAGACCAACGCCGCGCCATTCCCTTCGCCGTCCGCGCCGCGCTCGCCAGCGTGGCGATGGCGTGCGGGCTGATCGCGCTCAAGGCTTATGCCGCGTGGAGCACGGGGTCGGTCGCGATGCTCGGCAGCCTGGCGGATTCTGGCCTCGACCTGCTCGCGAGCCTCGTCACGTTGTATGGCGTCAAGCTCGCCGCCGAGCCCGCCGATCACGACCACCGCTTCGGTCACGGCAAGGCGGAGGCGCTGGCGGCGTTGTTCCAGGTCGTCCTGATCACGGTATCGGCGATCGGTATCGCCTGGCGCGCGATCTCGGCGCTCGGCAGCGACACGCCGACGCAGGGCGCCGAATTCGGCATCGGAGTGTCGGTCGTGGCGATCCTGGCGACGATGATATTGCTCGCGTACCAGCGAAGGATCATCCGCAAGACCGGGTCGGTCGCGATCATGGCGGACAATGTCCATTACCAGTCCGACGTTTTGCTCAACGGATCGGTGATCGTCGCGCTGGCCCTCGACCAGTTCCTCGGCTGGCACCGCGCCGACCCGATCTTCGGCATCCTGATCGCGGCGTGGCTGGCGTGGGGCGCGTTCCAGGCGTCGAGCCACGCGATCGACATGCTGATGGACAAGGAATGGCCCGAGAGCCAGCGCGAGGCGTTCATCGAAGTCGCCGCGCGCCAGCCGGGGATCAAGGGCATTCACGACTTCCGCACCCGCCGCGCCGGCAGCCACGATTTCGCGCAATTCCATATGGAGGTCGCGCACGACATCACCGTGCGCGAGGCGCACGACGTCGTCGAAGGCGTCGAAAGCGCGCTGCGCCGTGCGTTCCCCAAGGTCGAGGTGCTGATCCATGTCGATCCCGAAGGGCATGTCGATACCGACAATCCGCTGGTGGAGATGGACGTGACGCCGCATTGGTTCGGGAAGCGCCTCTAGGTACAACCAAGCTGCCGTTCGTGCTGAGCCTGTCGAAGCACGTGTCCTTGGCATGCCCTTCGACAAGCTCAGGGCGAACGGATCGAGAGGGGAGAATGAAATGAGATTGCCGATCGCGCAGATCGATGCGTTCGCGAGCGCGCCGTTCACGGGCAATCCAGCGGCGGTCATGCCGCTGGCCGACTGGCTCGACGACGCGACGCTGCAAGCGATCGCGGCGGAGAACAATCTGTCGGAAACCGCCTTCATCGTCGCATCGGGGGACGAGGACGTCGATTTCGACCTGCGCTGGTTCACGCCGGCGGTCGAAGTGGTGATGTGCGGCCACGCGACCTTGGCGAGCGGGCATTTCGTGCTGTCGGCTTCGCCCGACATGGATCGCGTGCGGTTTCGGACGCGCAAAGCCGGTATGCTGGAAGTATCGCGCGCCGGCGCCGGATACGACCTCGCACTACCTGCCTGGGTGCCGAACCCGAAGCCGCTGCCGGACCAAGTCGCCGCGCTCGGTGTCGATAATGCGGTCGATACGCTCTGGCATGAGCATCGCTATGCGCTGATCGTGCTCGAAAATGCCGATCAGGTCCGCGCGCTGACGCCGGACTTTCGCGCACTCGCGGCGGACGGCGATCTGCTGACGATCGCGACCGCGCCGGGCGACACGACCGACATCATCAGCCGCGCCTTCGCACCGGGCGGCGGGATCGACGAGGATCCGGTGACCGGTTCCGCCCATGCCGTCGCAGTGCCCTATTGGGCCAAGCGCCTCGGCCGCGACGGCTTCACCGCGTATCAGGCAAGCAAGCGCGGCGGGCATCTGACGTGCAGACTTGATGGCGATCGCGTCATCTTGGGCGGCAATTGCGTGACGGTGATGGAAGGGTCGTTCCTGCTTTGACGGCCATGCCGTAGCGTCAGCGGACGCCCGTAAAAAACTGGCGGAAAACAAGGGATTTTGCTAAGGTCGCGGCGTGACCGACCATGCTCTCCCGCACGACTACCCGATCCCGATCGATCCGGCGGACATCGATTTCATGGGGCACGTCAACAATGCGTCGTACCTGAAATGGGTGCAGGACGCGGTACTCAGCCATTGGCGCAAGATCGCGCCGGCCGATGCGGTGGCGAGCCTGTTATGGGTCGCGCTGAAGCACGAGATCACCTATCGCAAGCCGACCTTTCTCGACGACGAGGTGATCGCGACCGTGCTGCTCGAAAAGGTCCAGGGGGCGCGGGCTTTCTACCAGACGATCATCAAGCGCGGCGAGGACGTGCTGGCCGAGGTCAAATCGAGCTGGTGCTGCATCGACGCCGAAACGCTGCGTCCGGCGCGGCTCGCATCGAACGTGATCGAACGCTTCTTCCCCGATCAGACGAACGGGTCGACCGCCTCGGCATAGACTGCCACCACCGCCGCCAGCGCCGCGCTCCAGGTGAAGGCGGCGGTCGCCGCGCGCGCGGCCATCGACAGCTTGCGGGTTTCGGCGGGCAACGCGATCAGCTGGCGAACCATATCGGCATAGGCACCGATATCGCCGGGCGGACACAGCACGCCGGTCGCGCCGGGTTCGATCAGTGCACGGGCGCTCGGCGCATCGGCGCTCACCACCGGCAGCCCCGCCGCCATCGCTTCCAGCACGACGTTGCCGAACGCTTCGGTCACGCTCGGATTGACCATCACGTCGGCGCTGGCGACCGCGCGGCCGAGCTCGTCGCCGGTCAGATGCCCGGTGAAGACGGCGTCGGGCAGCGCCTTGGCGAGCCGCGCATGCGCCGGCCCCTCGCCCACCACCAGCGCGCGGGCGGGGATGCCTTGTTCCTGCAACCGCCGAACGATCGCGGCGAAATCATCGACGCCTTTTTCGAGCACCAGTCGCCCAAAGAACAACACGGCGATCTCGTTGTCGCCGATCCCAACCTCGCGCCGCCAGGGCATGTCGCGCCGCGCCGGATCGAACCGCGTGCGATCGACGCCGCGGCCCCATAGCCGCACATGCCCATCCGACCGCGCCGACGCCATCTCGTCGAGGATCGGGCGGTTGGGGACCAGGACGTAGTCGCTGCGGCCATAAAAGCGCGCGAGGTGCCGCTCTGCCCAGCCGCGAAACAGGCTGAGGCCATAATAGGAGAAATAGGTTTCGAACCGGGTGTGCAGGCTGGCGACGACGGGAATGCCGCGCGCCTTGGCCCATTTCTGCGCGGCGACGCCCAGGAAGTCGGGCGCCGAGACATGGACGATATCGGGCGCGAATGCCGCGAGGTCCCGCCGCAGCCGGGGCGACAGGCCGATCGCCAGCTTGAATTCGGAGCGCCCTGGAATCGTCACGGCCGGCGCGTAGACCAAGGTCCCGACCGGATCGAACGCCGGGGTCGCGGTGGTCGGCGAATAGACTCGAACTTCGGCGCCGTGGTTATCCTGCAGATACGCCGCGAGCATGTTGAGCGCTTGGTTGCAGCCGTCCTTGACGTAATTGTAATTGCCCGAGAACAAGGCGACACGCAGCGGACGGCCAGCACCGGCTATCGTTACCGTCGCATCGCCCGTCATCATCGCCGCCGGTTACGCCCGCGAAGCTGTGCGCCAGATGAACGGCCGGATCGGTTCGGTTACTTACCTGAATCAAGCCGAAAACGTGCGGGTCGGAAGCGAAACGATGCTAGAGGCGCGGCGTGACCGACCCATCGCACCGCCAGTTATCGACCGTCGAACGGGCCTACGAACTCGCGCGCTCGGGCACGTGCCGCAGCGTCGACGATATCCGCCGCAAGCTGACCGCCGAACGCTACGAATCGGTGCAGGCGCATTTGAGCGGGGCGTCGATCAAGCGCGACCTGGTCGCCTTGTGCAAGGCGGCGACCGGCGGGCAATAATCAGGCGGCGAGCGCGCTATCCGCGGCTTGCGTGTCCTCGATCCAGCCGCCCCCGAGCACACGGTCGCCGGCATAGAGCACCGCCGCCTGGCCGGGCGACACGCCATATTCGGGCATATCGAACAGCACGCGGTCGCCGACCAATCGCGCCGGGACGGGCTTGGCGAGGCTGCGCACCTTGACGCTGAGCGCACCATCGGTCGCGCCGAGCCGGTTGATGTCGCTCAGCCGCGCCGACGCCACCGCCAGCGCCGCACGGGGGCCCACCACCACTTCGCCGCGCGTCGGATCGAGGCGGACGACGTAGAGCGGCTCCGGGCTGCCGCCTATCTCGAGGCCCCGGCGCTGGCCGATCGTGAAGTGGATCAGCCCGCGATGCTCGCCGAGCTTGCGGCCAGACAGATCGACGATGTCGCCGCCCGTTCCCGCTTCCGGCCGCAGTTTCTTGACCAGCGACGCATAATCGCCGTCGGGGACGAAGCAGATGTCCTGACTGTCCGGCTTGGCCGCGACGCCCAGGCCGAGCTCCGCCGCCAGTTCGCGCACGCGCGGCTTGGGCAGACCGCCGAGCGGGAAACGCAGGAAGTCGAGCTGATCCTGCATGGTCGCGAACAGGAAGTAGCTCTGGTCGCGCGCCGGATCGGCGGCGCGATGCAACTCCGCACCGTCCGGCCCCTCGACTCGGCGGACATAATGCCCAGTCGCCAGGCAATCCGCGCCAAGGTCGCGCGCGAGCGTGAACAGATCGGTGAATTTCGGTCCCATGTTGCAGCGGACGCAGGGAATCGGCGTACGGCCCGCGACGTAATCGTCGGCGAACTGGTCGATCACCGTTTCGCGAAACGCGCTTTCATGGTCGTGGACGTAGTGCGCAATGCCCAGCCGATCGCACACCGCGCGCGCGTCGCGAATGTCGCGGCCGGCACAGCACGATCCGGCGCGGCCGGTCGCCTCGCCGTGATCGTAGAGCTGGAGCGTGATGCCGATCGTCTCCGCGCCGCTCTTCGCCGCCAGCGCCGCGACGACCGACGAATCGACGCCGCCCGACATCGCGACGACGATGCGCTTGCCCGACAAATCGGGGCCCAATTGGAAATCCACGGTCATGGTGATGCTGGGTCAATAGTGATGCCGCGCGCGCTTGCCTAGCGGTGGGCAGGGTTTGTTAGGGCACGCTAACAGACTCTAACCTGCATCTTTACCGGGCTTTAGGCTCGTCTCGCTACACAGTCGGTCTGTTTGACGAACGACGAGTGACGCGTGGACCTGAGCTATCTCCGATTCGAGCACGATGCGTCGGTGGCGGTATTGCCGCCCGACCTCGCCGTGCTGCTGGTCGGGGTGGCGGCGCGCCAGGCGGCCTCGCCGACCGCGATCGCCCATGCGCAAGTCGCGCCGGCGGTGATCGCCGACCTGCCGTTCCGTCCCGCATCGGGCGCGTTCGACGAGGGTCAGGCCGTGCGGATCGAGCGGTGGAGTCAAGAATGAAGGGCGCGTTTACCTAGCCGCTTCAAGGGATGTTCAAGTCCGGCCGCTAACGGTCGTTATTGGTAATAATGTTTGGGGTCCCCCCGACCCAAATCGAGGTAGCGAATGATCGAGAACCAGAAAATACGGCCAGCTAAAGTCATCGGTCCGCTCGGCGAGCCGCTGACCCTCGATACGTTGCCGCCGCCCGAAACCACGCGTTGGGTCGTGCGCCGCAAGGCCGAAGTGGTCGCCGCGGTCAATGGCGGACTGCTGTCGGTGGACGAAGTCTGCGACCGCTACAGCCTGACCGTCGAGGAATTCGCCGGCTGGCAGCGCGCGATCGATCGTTCGGGCATGCCGGGGCTGCGCGTGACGCGCATTCAGCACTATAAGAGCCTTTACGAGCGTCAGCAAAAGTACTGATCCATATCAGTCGTTCGGAACGCTGACGGAACAAAATTTCCGACAAAGAGTCGTATCCTGTCGTAACAATCCGGCGAATGCCGGACGCGTAACAGGAGGTCGCAATGGTCGGAATTATCATTTGGTTGGTCGTGGGTGGCGTGGCCGGTTGGCTCGCCAGCGTCGTTATGCGCACGGACGGCCAGCAGGGTCTGCTGCTCAACGTCATCGTCGGCATCGTCGGCGCGGTCATCGCCAACCTGATCTTCGGTGTCGGGATCAACGAAGCCATTACCGTGATGACGTTCGTCTATTCGGTGATCGGTGCGATCATCTTGCTGGCGGTGCTCAACCTGATCAATCGCGGCCGCGTCCGCTAATCGGGTCAGCCGAGAAAATCAGGGGCCGCTCCCAGCCGGGAGCGGCCCCTTTTTCGTGTCACTTGAGCAGGAAGCGAACCGATACCGATGCGGTCACGTCGGTTTCGCCCGGCGCGATCGTGGTGTCGGCGGAGGCTTGAGCCTTGGCACGCGCCATATAAAGCACCGGCGGTTGCGGCCCCGCCACCTCGCCGCCTTCGCTGATCGACACGATGCGCACGACGGTCAGCCCAGCGGCCTTCGCATAGAGCTCGGCCCGCGCCCTCGCGCGCTTGACCGCATCGACGCGCGCTTCGTCGAGCGCCGCATCGGGCTGGTCGAGCGACAGGTTGGGCCCGTCGATCTGATTTGCACCCTGCGCCACCAGCGCATCGAGGATCGACCCCGACTTCGCGATGTCGCGGAAGCGGACCGACACCGTGTTCGACGCTTGGTATCCGGTGATCGCCGGCGGCTGATTGTTCTCGTAGCGATATTGCGGCTGGAGCGAGACGTTCGAGGTCGCGATGTCGCGCGGCTGGACGCCCGCAGCCTTCAGCGCGGCGAGCACCCCGGTCATGCGTTTGGCGTTATCGGCGAGCGCCTGCGCGGCGGTGGCGCTTTGCGTCACCACGCCGGCCCGGATCGTCGCAATGTCGGGGACGCGGGTCGTCTTACCGGTCGCGCTGACGTCCAGGATCGTGCCGTCGGGGATCACGGCCGCAACCTGCGCCGCGGCGGGCAGCGTGGCAAGCGGTGACAGCGTCAGCAACAAAGCGGTGGCGAACAGGCGCATTCTACTCTCCAAAGGCAGACGAAAAGGTCCGTCGCGAACCCATTGGCATCGCGACCTGCAACGCAGGATGAACGGCGGTCATCGGGATTGCCGGTTCTTCAGCCACCGATGGACCGCCAGCGCCGCTATCGCACCGAGCGATGCCGCGGCATCATTTCGCCACGTCCCGGTCGTCGTCCATCGCATCGTTTCCGCGACGAAGCCGGCAAGCAGCGCTCCGGCTATCCCGGTCAAGATAATTGCCATCCAGCCACCCGGTTTCCGTCCGGGCGCGGTCAGTTTTCCGATTACGCCAACCACAAGGCCGATCGCCAGCCACGCCAGGATCGATCGTTCGGGCATCGGATTTCTCCCTCCCAGGGCCGAGTCCTTGTTCGACTCCGCTGCCTGATCCTCTGCCTTAGGCAATAATGTTGCAATCGTTTCTTCCCCGAAACGGGCGTGGCGGGTTGCGATTCATGGCCGAAAAGCGCAAAGGAGCGCCATTCGGCACCGAGCCTCTTGAGGTCGGTGCTTTATTTGTATAACACAGCTCCACCGGGGTCCGAGAAACCTCGATAAACGAGTATACGGGGACGTGGCCGAGATGAACTACGAGCCGAGCGGCAGATATGCGCTCACCGACGAGACCGAGCAGCCGTCGCGCCGCCGGACGTGGATCATCGCCGGCGTCATCGTCGTCCTGGTCCTGATCGCCGCTTTCGTGATGATGCGGCCGAGCAAGCCCGCGTCCGACGCCGGCGCGGCCGGCGGTCAGCAGGGCGACCAATTGCCCCCCGTCACCGTTGCCGCGCCAGGCAACAACGTCGTCGATCGCACGATCACCGGCACCGGCAGCCTGGCGGCGCGCGTCGACATGCCCGTCGGCGTGGCCGGCGAAGGCGGTCGCGTGACCGCCGTCCTGGTCCAGCCCGGCCAGTGGGTCGGCGCGGGTCAGGTGCTGGCGACGGTCGACAGCTCGGTCCAGGTGCAGACGGCGAACAGCCTGGAAGCGCAGATCGCGGTCGCTCGCGCCGATGCAAAGATCGCGCAATCCAATGTCGATCGCGCGCAGTCGCTGGTCGGCAAGGGGTTCATCTCCAAGGCCGATCTCGAGACTAAGATCGCAACGCGCGACGCCGCCAATGCGCGCGTCCGGGTCGCCGAAGCGACGCTGTCGCAGCAGCGCGCGGCGAACGGCCGGCTCGCGATTCGCGCACCCGCCGCCGGCCTCGTGCTGACGCGCTCGGTAGAGCCCGGCCAGATCGTCAGCGCCGGATCGGGCGCGCTGTTCCGCATGGCCAAGGGCGGCGAGATGGAGCTGCGTGCCGAACTGTCCGAAGGCGATATCCAGAGCCTCAACGTCGGCGCCCGCGCGCAAGTGACCCCGGTCGGCAGCACCCAGACGTTCAACGGCGCCATCTGGCAGATTTCGCCGGTGATCGACCCGCAGTCGCGCCGCGGCATCGTACGAATCGCGATCCCGTTCGACAAGGCGCTGCGCCCGGGCGGCTTCGCCTCGGCATCGATCTATGGCGGCGCGAACACGCTGCCGGTGCTGCCCAATTCGGCGATTCAGACCGACGCGAGCGGCAATTTCGTGTATATCGTCGGCAAGGACGACAAGGTCGAACGCCGCGCGATCAAGACCGGCGAAGTGTCCGATCGCGGTGTGTCGGTGGTGTCGGGCCTGACCGGCAGCGAACGCGTCGTGCTGTCGGCGGGCGCGTTCCTGAACGCCGGCCAGAAGGTCAAGCCGATCCTGCGTAAGCCCTGACGGGCGCGAGTGTGAGGAACTGAGGTCATGAGCTTCCGCAATATCTCCGCCTGGTCGATCCGGAACCCGGTGCCCAGCCTCGTCGCGTTCATGATGCTGACGCTGGCGGGGCTCGTCGCGTTCGCCACGATGAAAGTCAACAACGACCCCGACATCGATTTCCCGGTCGTCATCATCTCGATCTCGCAGCCCGGCGCCGCGCCGACCGAGCTCGAGAACCAGGTCACGCAGAAGGTCGAGGCCGCGGTCCGCAGCCTGTCGGGCATCGACGAGATCAATTCGAACGTCACCGAAGGCAATTCGACGACGGTCGTACAGCTCAACATCGGCACCCCCATCGACCGCGCCGTCGAGGACGTGCGCAGCGCGCTGCAGCAGATCCGCGGGTCGTTGCCCGACGGCATTCTGGAGCCGCAGGTCGAACGCGCCAACACCACCGGCAACGACCTGGCCAGCTACGCCGCGATCACCAGCGACATGTCGATCGAGGAATTGAGCTGGTACATCGACAATACCGTCACCAAGGAATTGCAGGCGGTCAGCGGCATGGCGACCGTCAACCGCAACGGCGGCGTCGACCGCGAAATCCGCGTCAAGCTCGACCCCGCCAAGCTGCAATCGCTCGGTCTGACCTCGAGCCAGGTCAACGCGCAGCTCCGGCAGGTCAACCTCAACGCCTCGGGGGGCCGCGCCGAGATCGCCGGGTCCGAACAGTCGGTCCGCGTGCTCGGCAACGCCGCGAACGCCTATGCGCTCAGTCAGACCCAGATTTCGGTCGGCAACGGCCGCATGGTCAAGCTGTCCGACATCGCGACGGTACAGGACCAGTTCGCCGAGCAGCGCTCCGCCTCGCAATATGACGGGCGCCAGACGATCACGTTCGACTTCCAGCGCGCCAAGGGCGCGTCCGACGTCAGCGTGTTCCACGGCGCCGAAAAGGCGCTGGCGGACCTCGAAAAGAAGGATCCGCGGGTCAAGTTCAAGCTGATCTTCAACGAAACCGAATATGCCGAAAAGCAGTATCATTCGGCGATCGAAGCGATGTTGGAAGGCGCCGGTCTCGCCGTCCTGATCGTGTTCCTGTTCCTGCGCGACTGGCGCGCGACGGCGATTTCCGCACTCGCGATCCCGCTGTCGGCGATCCCGACCTTCTGGATCATGCAGTTGCTCGGCTTCACGCTCAACCAGATGACGCTGCTGGCGCTCAGCCTGGTCGCGGGCGTGCTGGTCGACGACGCGATCGTGGAGATCGAGAACATCGTCCGCCACATGCGCATGGGCAAGACGGCGTACCAGGCATCCATCGACGCCGCGGACGAAATCGGCCTCGCGGTGCTGGCGACGACGATGTCGATCGTCGCGGTGTTCCTGCCGGTCGGGCTGATGCCCGGCGTGTCGGGTCAGTTCTTCAAGAATTTCGGCCTGACCGTCGTCGCCTCGGTGCTGATGTCGCTGGCCGTCGCGCGCCTGATCACGCCGATGATCGCGGCCTATTTCCTGAAGGCGCATGGCCAGGCGAGCCATGGCGAAGGCCGGTTGATGGACGCGTACATGGGCGCGCTGCGC
Source organism: Sphingomonas panacisoli (assembly GCF_007859635.1). NCBI lineage: Bacteria > Pseudomonadati > Pseudomonadota > Alphaproteobacteria > Sphingomonadales > Sphingomonadaceae > Sphingomonas > Sphingomonas panacisoli. The sequence continues at coordinate 3,158,081 of NZ_CP042306.1, forward strand.
TGGACGCTCAAGCATCGCTGGTCGTCGATCGTCGCCGGCGCGGTCGCGCTGTTGCTGACGGTGATGTTCTTCGCGATCCTGCCGCAATCGTTCCAGCCGGACCAGGACCAGGACGCCTCGACCGCGACGATCGAAATGGTGCCTGGTACGACGCTGGCGGAAACGCAGGCGGTGGTCGACAAGGTCACCGACATCCTGCGCAAGCAACCGCAGGTGGCGGACGTCTATAGCCGCGCCTTCGTCGGCAACGGCCGCGTCACCGCGATCTTCAAGAAGGACAAGAACAAGACGAGCGTGAAGTTCGAGCGCGATCTCGCGACGACGCTGGCGGCGATTCCCGACGCGCGCGTGTCGTTCCGCTCGCAACAGGGCTGGGGATCCAGCGGGCGCGACATCACGATCGTGCTCGGCGGCAGCGATCCCAAGCTGCTCAACGATACCGGGCAGAAGATCGTAGCGGAAATGTCCAAGCTGAAGAGCGTGGTCGCGCCGCGCATCCAGGGCGACCTCCAGCAGCCCGAACTCGTGATCCGTCCGCGCTTCGACCTCGCCGCCGATCTCGGCGTGACGACGCAGGCGCTGTCGAGCGCGATCCGGCTCGCAACCTTGGGCGATATCGAGCAGAACAAGGCGAAGTTCTCGTTGAGCGATCGCCAGGTGCCGATCACCGTCGCGCTCGAGCAATCGAGCCGGTCGCGGATGGCGACGATCCAGAACCTGCCCGTGCCGACCGCGACCGGCGGATCGGTACCGCTATCGACCGTCGCCGACATCGGCTTCGGCGCGAGCCCGTCGAAGATCCAGCGCGTCCAGCTGCAGCGTCAGCTGACCGTCGGCGCCGATCTGGGTCTCAATCCCAAGACCGGCAAGCCGCTGGTGTCGAGCCAGGCCTGGAAGGACATCGACGCGTTGCCGACGATGAAGAACCTGCCGAGCGGGGTGGAGAAGCTGACGCTCGGCCAGGCCAAGTGGCAGGGCGAGATGATCAACAACTTCCTGGTCGCGGTGGTGGCCGGGGTGCTGCTGGTGCTCGCGGTGCTGGTGCTGCTCTATCGCCGCGTCCTGCCGCCGTTCGTCAACATGGGGTCACTGTTGCTCGCCCCGCTCGGCGGCTTGGTCGCGTTGTGGATCACCGGCCAGCCGATCTCGATGCCGGTCTATATCGGCCTGCTGATGCTGCTCGGCATCGTCGCCAAGAACTCGATCCTGCTGATCGATTTCGCGCTGGAGGAAATGCAGAAGGGCATCGATAGCCTGGTCGCAATCGAGGATGCGGGACACAAGCGCGCGCAGCCGATCGTGATGACCACCGTCGCGATGGTCGCCGGCATGGTGCCGACCGCGGTGTCGTTGTCGGGCGACGCATCGTGGCGCGCGCCGATGGGCATCGTCGTGATCGGGGGCCTGATCCTATCGACCGTGCTCACGCTGCTGATCGTACCCGCCAGCTTCAGCCTGGCGGTGGGTGTCGAGAAATGGCTGGGGCCGAAACTCGGCCGCCGTCTGCTAACCTATCGCCCCGGCGACGACGGATCGACGGTGATCGAAGGCCCCACCGGGCCACGGCCGATCGGCTATCATGGCGAGGGGCCTCAGCCCGCCGAATGAAGCAATCGCGGGGAAGGGCTTGAACCTTCCCCCGATTGAGCGATTGTGCCGCAGGTGAAGCTCTCGCTTCCTCTGCCCGGTTCGTCCGCCATCCCGCCCGCCTTGCGCCGGATGCGCATCGTCGCGACAGCGCTGTTACTGGCGATGGCGGCGTTGTTCCTGATCGCGCGCGCGCTCGGCGATCAGCATCCCGCCTGGGGCTTCGTCCGTGCGTTCGCGGAAGCCGCGATGGTCGGCGGCTTGGCCGACTGGTTCGCGGTGACGGCGCTGTTCCGCCACCCGCTCGGCCTGCCGATCCCGCACACCGCGATCGTGCCGCGCAACAAGGATCGGATCGGCGATACGCTCGCCAATTTCCTGCGCGACAATTTCCTGATCCCGCGTGTGGTCGCGCGGCGCATGCAGCGCTTGGACGTCGCGGGCGCGGCCGGGCGTTGGCTGGCGAACCCCAAAGGAGCGACCGAGGGGCGGTTGCGCCGGGGCGCGTCGCGGCTGGCGGCCGACATGCTCGAATCGCTCGATCAGGAGCGGCTCGGCGGAATGGTGCGGACGACACTCGCGCAACGTCTGCGCGCGCTTGAAGTCTCGCCCCTGCTTGGCAACGCGCTCGCCGCCGCGATCGCCGAGAACCGCCATATTCCCTTGCTCGACGGCATCGTCAAATGGTCGGCCAAGGTGCTGGAGGCGAACGAGCCGGTGATCCGCGCGATGGTGCACGAACGCGCGGGGTCGCTGATGCGCTTCACCGGGCTCGACGAGACGCTGGCCAACAAGATCATCGCCGGGCTCGACGGCATGATCCGCGACATGGCGGCCGACCCCGACCATCCGCTGCGCGCCAAGGCCGACGAAGGCCTCGCGCAACTCGCGCACGACCTTCAGCACGATCCGGCGATGCAGGCACGGGTCGAGGGGTTCAAGGCCGAGATGCTCGACAATCCCGCGCTGTCGGATTGGTGGCAGGGCATCTGGGAACAGATGCGCGGCGCGATGCTCAAGATCGCGCGCGACCCCGATTCGATGATGGCGGGCCGCTTCGGCGAAGCGTTGCGCCAACTCGGCACAACGTTGCAGGAGGATCCCGAGTTGGCTGCGACGATCAACCGCTTCGCGCGCCGCGCCGCGGTCGGCACCGCCGCCGATTACGGCGACGCGATCGTACGGCTGGTGTCGGAAACGGTGCGCGGCTGGGACGCGCAGACAATCACGCGGCGGCTGGAGAATGCGGTCGGCCGCGACCTGCAATATATTCGGATCAACGGGACATTGGTCGGCGGGCTGGTCGGCGTGGCGATCCACACCATCGACGTCGCATTCTAGCGCCAGTCGAGGATCGGCCAGCCTTTCTCCACCGCCAGCGCGCGCAATTTGGCGTGCGGATTGACCGCGAACGGCTCGTCGGCCCAGGCGAGCGTCGGGGCGTCAGAGACATGGTCCGAATAGAAGCGGATCTGCGCGTCGCTCCGCGCGATCCCCTCCTTCGCCATCCATGCCTCGATCATCCGCAATTTGGCGTCGGCATAGCAATTCTCGCCCGCGATCCGCGCGATCATGAGCTCGCCGTCGACGGTCGAGGGCGTCGCGACGACATCGTCGATCCCAAGCGCGCGGGCGATCGGCCGGACGTAGAAATCGTACGACGCGGTCGCCAGCACGACGCGGTAGCCCGCCGCCCTGTCCGCGGCGATCCGCGCGCGCGCTTCGTCGTAGACGTCCTCGGCCGCGATCCGCGCCCCGAAGTCCTCGGCGATCGTGGTCGCCGTCTTGAGGTCGGCGCGCCGGCCCATCACCAGCGCCTGCGTCATCTCCTTCAATCGCGCGCGATCGATCAGCTTGAATGCATACAGCAGGGCCGGTCCCGGCACCGCCGAAAGGCCGATCCCGTCCCAGGGGCGGCTGCGGGCATAGTGGGTCAGGAACAGCGTCCACGTCGCGCGTCGCGTGATCGTCTTGTCCATGTCGTAGATTGCGAGCCGGTGCATCGCGCCATGTTATTGCCGATCCACCCATAATCTTCCATGGTCCGTGTCGAATGAGCGACGCCGCAGCCTTTACCGACGACGGCAACGCCGGCACGCTGCGTTTTTCGGGCAGTTTGTCGCTGGCCAAGTTGGGCGACCTGCCGGATCGGCTAGCGGCGTATGAGGGTGAGGCGGAGCGGCTCGATCTGTCGGGAATCCAGCGGATCGACACGATCGGCGCCTGGACGATCCATCGTTTCGCGCAAAAGAACGGCGCCGCGGTCGAGGGGCTGACGCCCGACGGCCAGCATCTGTTCGACCAGGTCGTTGCTGCCGACCAGCCCGTGCGGATCCGCGGCGAACACGTCCCCGCATTCCAGCGCGTGCTCGGCGAGGTCGGCGACGCGACGGTGCAGGCCGGCAAGACGCTCTACGGCCTGCTCGGCTTCCTCGGCGGGACCGTGCTCGCGTTCGGCGCGGTCGTCGCGCACCGCCGGTTCCGCTTCAACGCGACGGTCCAGCAGTTCGAAGTGGTCGGCGTCTCCGCGCTCGCCATCATCGGGCTGATGAGCTTCCTGATCGGCATCGTCATCGCGCAGCAGGGCGCGGTCCAGCTGCGGCAGTTCGGCGCCGAAATCTATACGATCAACCTGGTCGGCCGCCTGTCGTTCCGTGAGCTCGGCGTGCTGATGACCGCTATCATGGTCGCGGGCCGCTCCGGCTCCGCATTCGCCGCGCAGATCGGCACGATGAAGCTGACCGAGGAAATCGACGCGATGCGCACGATCGGCGTGTCCCCGATGGAGGCGTTGGTCGTGCCGCGCGTGCTCGCCTCGACGCTGATGATGATCCTGCTCGGTTTCTATTCGGCGCTGATCGGGATCATCGGCGGCGGGCTGTTGTGCTGGCTTTCGCTTGGCATTCCGCCGGTCACCTATATCCAGCAGATCCGCGAAGTCGTGCCGATCAGCGACGTCTATATCGGCCTGATCAAGGCGCCCGTGTTCGGTGCGATCATCGGCATGGCGGGCTGTTTCCAGGGCATGCAGGTCGAAGCGGACGCCGAACAGGTCGGTCTCCGGACGACCGCCGCGGTGGTCCAGGGCATCTTCCTGGTGATCGTGCTCGACGCCTTTTTCGCGGTGTTCTTTTCCTCCGCCGGGTGGCCGTGATGGCGACGAAGAAAGACGTCATCATCAGCGTGCGCGGGCTGAAGAACAGCTTCGGCGACCAGATCGTGCACGAGGATCTCGACCTCGACGTCTATCGCGGCGAGATCATCGGCGTGGTCGGTGGCTCGGGCACGGGCAAGTCGGTGCTGATGCGATCGATCATCGGCCTCCAGACCCCCGACGAGGGCGAGGTCACCGTATTCGGCGAGCCGACGATCGGCCGCGAAGAGACCGAGGCGACCAATATCCGCAAGCGCTGGGGTATCCTGTTCCAGGGCGGCGCCTTGTTCTCGACCTTGACCGTCGCCGAGAATGTCGAGGTGCCGATCAAGGAATTCTATCCCGATCTTGACCCCGTGCTGCTCGACGAAATCGCGTCGTACAAGGTGGTGATGACCGGCCTGCCGCCCGATGCCGGCCCCAAATACCCGGCCGAACTGTCGGGCGGCATGAAGAAGCGCGCCGGCCTGGCCCGCGCGCTCGCGCTCGACCCCGAATTGCTGTTCCTCGACGAACCGACCGCGGGTCTCGACCCGATCGGCGCCGCGGCATTCGACGAACTGACCAAATCGCTCCAGCGCACCATGGGGCTGACGGTGTTCCTGATCACCCACGATCTCGACTCGCTCTATGCGATCTGCGACCGTGTCGCGGTGTTGGCGGACAAGAAAGTGATCGCGGTCGGCACCATCGACGAGTTGATCGCGTTGGACCATCCGTGGATCGAAGAATATTTCAAGGGGCCGCGGGGGCGCGCGGCGATCGCGACGAAAGAAGCGCAGGGCGACGTGCTGCAACAAGCAGGGGCTGAGTAATGGAGACGCGGTCAAACCATGTGCTGGTCGGCGGGGTCGTTCTGATCCTGCTCGCGGTGCTGGCGCTGTTCATGGTGTGGATTTCGCGCTTCGGCGCGGAAGGGAAACGCGAGTACGACGTTTACTTCAAACAGTCGGTGGACGGCCTCGCCAAAGGCTCCGCGGTCAACTTCTCGGGTGTGCCGAGCGGCCAGGTCAAGGACATCGCGCTCGATGCCAAATCGCCCGAATTCGTCCGCGTGCGCGTGTCGGTCGATGACAAGACGCCGATCCTGCTGGGTACAACCGCGTCGATCCAGGGTAGCTTCACCGGCCCCTCCACCGTCCAGCTCGACGGCGCGCAGACGGGCAAACCGCTGATCAGCTGCGACAATAGCGCATGCCCGCTCGGCGTACCGATCATCCCGGCCAAGCCTGGCGGTCTCGGCGCGCTGCTGTCGAACGCGCCGCAATTGCTCGAGCGGCTGACGAACCTGACCGAGCGGCTCACCGCCCTGCTCAGCGACCGCAACCAAGTGTCGATCGCGGGCATCCTCGACAATACGAACAAACTGTCGAAGGCGCTGGCCGACCGCGGGCCTGAAATCGCCGCCACCCTGGCCGAGACGCGGATAGCTATTCAGAAGGCGGGCGTCGCATCCGAGCAGATCGGCAAGCTCGCCGACACGACCAACGGCGTGCTGGCGAACGACATCAAGCCGACCATCGCCAACCTCAACAAGGCGGTTTCGTCGGCGCAGAAGTCGATGGACACGCTCGACGGTGCAATCGGCGATGCGCGGCCGGGGCTGCAGCGTTTCTCGAAGCAGACCGTCCCCGAAATGAGCCAGCTGATCCACGATCTGCGCGAAATGGCCGCGTCGCTGTCGTCGGTCGCCGAGAAGATCGACCGCGGCGGCGCCGGGTCGATCGTCGGCAGTCCCAAGCTCCCCGATTACAAGGGCAAGTGATATGAAGCGCTACCTACCGCTGCTCCTCGCCATGCCGCTCGCCGGTTGCCTCAACTTCGGGGGCAAGCCGCCCAAGGCGCTGCTGACGCTGACCGCGACAAGCACGTTGCCGGTCGGATCGACGCAGAATTCCGCCACTGCGAAAACGATCACCATCCTGGTGCCCGCCGTGCCGCAAAGCCTGGCGGTCGCGCGCATTCCGGTGACGACCGGCGACCAGGTCGCGTACGTCACCAACGCTGCCTGGGTCGAAGCGCCGCAGCGGCTGTTCGCGCGGCTGATGTCCGACACGATTTCCGCCAAGACCGGCCGCGTCGTGCTGTCGAGCGCGCAGGCGTTCAGCGACCCCGGCGCGCGGCTGTCGGGCGAGCTCCGCAATTTCGGCGTCGATGGTTCGACCGGCCAGGCGGTGGTGACGTTCGACGGCGCGCTGATCCGCACCGGCGACGGCAACAAGGTCGAAAAGAAGCGCTTCGAGGCACGCGTGCCGATTAGCCCAGTCGATTACACGACGGTCGGACCGGCGCTGAACCAGGCCGCCAATCAGGTCGCGGGGGAAGTCGCCGACTGGGTCGGTAATTGAGGCTGAGCACAGAAAATAGCGCCGCTATTTTCCTTCTAATGCTGAGCCCGGCCAGCATCGCTTCAGCGAGGTCTGACGACGCAGCTTTGCCGCGGCGACGACGACGAACTAGCGCGTGGCCATCGCGCCGCCGCTCGGCACGCGGTGCCATAGCTGGCTCTTGCAGATCAGGCCGCCCAGGATGCAGCCCGACACCTTAAGCGTCTGCGCATCGACCAGCTGGATCGTCGAATAATAGCTCGCCTTGCGGTCGGGGACATACACCTGCCCGGCCCATTCCGCGGTGCCGTTCGCGCGATAGCCGCGCAGCAGCGTCGTACCGATCAGCGGCTCGGCCCCGGCCTTCTTCGCGTCGGCCTGCGCCTTCTGGCTGGCATAGACGACAACGCCGCACAGTTTGTCGCCACACGTGCCGGTCTTGACCTGGACACTACCCTTGGGGTTGCTCCACACGCCCTCGACGCCGGGCCCCTGCGCCGAGGCAGATTGGGCGGCGAAAGCGACCAAGGCCGCCGCGATTGCGATCGTGATGCGCGATACCATTACTCGATTCCCACGTTTTCGGCTGGGCCGTCTGCGCTCGATATGGGGCGCGAATGCGGCATCGCCAGCGTGGATCGTGGCAAGAATTCGTATGTACGGGGCCAGATTGCCTTAAGTCTTGCGGCGGATCGGCACCGGAACGTTGCAGATATCGGCGCCGCCCGCGGGTACCGCAAAGAACGGCGGCTCGCGGTTCTCACGCGCGTGGAGATACTTCGCGAAGGCAGGCGATCCGGGCATCAGATACTCGAATCGCGGCCGGTCGCCGGCGGACAGCGCACTCGCCAGCCGCGCGCTGACGATCGGCGTCGGCTTCTGCGCGTCGCCATAGAAACCGAGCTTGCCGGTACCGCGCTCGAGCGACGACAGCGCGTCGATCCCCTCGATGATTCGCCCGACCAACGCGATGTTGCGATCGAGCGCGCGCGGCGCATGGCCGATCACCGTATAAAGCTCCGACCCACTCCCGATCGACGGCGCCAAATCCCGCGCGACGCCGACCATGCCGTAGCAATGCGTCAGCCAGCTTTTCTTGCCGTCCGACGCGACCGGCCACCCGGCGGGATCGAACCCGGCGATCGCGGCGAAGCTGTCGGGCCGCGTCATGCGCACGGTCGGCACGCCGCCGGTACGCACATACTCAGCCGGCCCGGTATCGGCGACACCCGCGGGCAGCTTCTTCTTCTCGCTGACGTCGCCCCATTGCGCGACGTAATTGTCCTGGACGCGATAGACGCTGGTGCCGTCCCACCATTTGCTGGTCGCCAGCGTCCGCATCCGATCGACGTGGCGCGGCGCGAAGCTCGGCGCGAGCTGCATGATCACCTTGCGCCCGTTTGCGAGCGTGAAGACGACGATGTCGTCGTCTGGTATCGTCCGCCACGCCGCCGCCGGTGCGGCATTGGCGATCTCCCCCGGCGACAGCGGCGGCTTCACGGCCGGCTTGGCGGTGGCGGCTTGCGCGAAGAACGCGGCGGCGAGCGGGAGGAGGATCGGCATGGCCGGAAGCTGCCACGCGATGCCGGCACGGGCAAGCGCTTGCGCAGGCGAGCGTGCTTCCCTAGAGGCGAGCGCTTCCGGCAATGCGGAGCGGTGGCCGAGTGGTCGAAGGCGCTCGCCTGGAAAGTGAGTATACGTCAAAAGCGTATCGAGGGTTCGAATCCCTCCCGCTCCGCCACCCGGCCTTCCATTCGATCAAATCGCAGCCCGACCACCTCCGCCGCGGTCCGCGGTAGCTTCGTGCCGGCTCGACGTGTTCTCGGCTTGGGTGAAGGCGCGACGCATTCAGTATTGAGCGCGCGCCGCGACGACCCCTTACGCGCGACCCTTCCGTGGCGACACGGTCGATGCGCGTAGAACGATCGTCGCGGGGACGACGATCGGCTCGTCGATCTTCTCCGCCCCGGCCTGGTCGGCGATGATAAGTTCGACCGCGCGCGCGGAGACGGCCGCGATCGGCTGGACGATCGCGGTCAGCGGCGGATGGGTGAAGCGGACGATCGGCGTGTCGTCGAAGCTGACCAGCGATAGGTCGGTCGGCACCTCGATGCCGCGCTCGCGCGCATATTCGAGCGTCGCGAGCGCCATCTGGTCGTTGCTCGCGACGATCGCGGTCGGCGGGTTGGCGACATCGAGCAATTCGCGCGCTGCGGCCGTGCCAGATGCGTAGCTGAAGTCGCCCTGAGCGAGCAGGCCATCGGTCGCCAGCCCAGCCTTGGCCATCGACTCGCGCCACCCATCGACGCGCCAGCCGCTCAATTCGTATTCCATCGATCCGGCGATGAATCCGATCCGTTTGTGGCCGAGTTCGACCAGATGCTCGGTCGCCAGCCGCGCCGCGCGCTCGTCGTCCATCGTCAGCGCGAAGCCCGGCCCAGGCTTGATCGATCCGATCCGCGCGAAGCTGATCTTGTGATCGACCAGCAGGTCGACGATCAGCGGGTTTTCCGAGTGCGGCGGCGTCAGGACGACGCCGTCGGGCTGCAGCGCGGCGATCGCACCCTGCAACTCGCGCTCGATATGGTCGCTATGCGTATCGACCAGTTCGACGATCATACGATAGCCATGCTCGGCGCAGGTCAGCATCCCGCCGAGCAGCATCTGATCGACCCAGTCCGTACCCTCGCGCAGCCGCCACGCCTCGATCGTCCGCTCGCGGTCGTTGAGCGCGAGGATCAGCCGCGAGCGCGACCCGCCCATCCGTTGCGCGGCGATCGAGGGGACATAGCCCAATTTGTCGATCGACGCCTGGACGCGTTCGATCATTTCCGGGCGGACGTTCGGTTCCTTGTTGATGACGCGGCTGACCGTTTGCAGCGACACGCCCGCATCGGCGGCGACGTGCTTGATCGTAACGTTCTGCTTGCGGCGCGCCATAGGTCCCTATGCCGTAGCGGCAGGCTGGGGCTGCTGTACACCGCAATATCGCGCGACATACGCCGGGTGATCGGGCAGCGTGGCGACGGTCTTCCTTACCGTTTCGCGCAGCATGCCGAGGAAGCGGTCGAGCTCGTCGTCGGTCAGCTTTTCGGCGACCGGGTGATAGGTCCTGGGGACGATCCCCTGCCCCATCATGACCTGCACCCAGCTATTCTCGGCGAACAATTCCTCGTTCTTGCGGAATACTCGGCCCGTCTCGCGGAACAATTCGATCTTCTGCGCGAGGCTGTCGGGAATATCCATCGCCGCGCACTGGCGCCAGAACGGGCTGTCGCGGCGGTCGGTGGCCTTATAGTGCAGCACCAGGAAATCGAGGATCTGGCGCATGTCCTCGAACTGCTGGTCGTTGAATTCGGCGATGTCGCGGTCGCTGATCGAATGGTTCGGCATCATCCGGATCAGCCGCAATATGGCGCGCTGGATCAGATGGATGCTGGTCGATTCGAGCGGCTCCATGAACCCGCTCGACAGGCCGATCGCGATGCAGTTGCGGTGCCATTGCTTGCGCCGCGCGCCGGCGCCGAATTTCAGGATGTTGGGCTTGGTAAGCACTTCGCCCTCGACATTGCCGAGCAGCCGCGCGAGCGCTTCGTCCTGACTCAGATACCGGCTGCAATAGACCAGCCCGTTGCCGGTGCGATGCTGTAGCGGAATGCGCCATTGCCACCCGGCATCGTGCGCGATCGCGCGGGTATAGGGCACCGCCGGCCCGACGCTTTCGGTCTGTAGCGCGATCGCGGAATCGCACGGCAGCCAATGCGTCCAGTCGTCGAACCCGGCGTGCAGCGCACCCTCGATCAACACCGCGCGGAAACCGGTGCAGTCGAGGAACAGGTCGCCCTCGATCCGCGTCCCGGCGTCGAGCACAAGCGCCGCGATGTCGCCGCTTTCACTGTCGAGTTCCACCCGCGCGATCTTACCCTCGACGCGCGTCGTCCCGTCGCTTTCGGCCATCGCGCGCAAGAACGCGGCATAGGCTGTCGAATCGAGCTGGTAGGCGTAATTCATCCCGTCGTCGGGCAAGTGGGCGAACTTACCGCCCAGCGCGGCGATCACTTCGAGGCAATAATCGTCGTACGACTGACTGTGCCCCTTTGCCCGGCCGTACAGCCAGAAGTGCTGGAAGCCCGCCGACCAATGGTCCTTTCCGGTGAACCCGAACGAGTGGAAGTAGCGGTGACCCTGCTCTTTCCAATTGTCGAACAGGATGCCGAGCTTGAAGGTCGCGCTCGTCGCGCGCATGAAATCGGCTTCGTTGATGCCGAGCAGGCGGTTGAACACCTGCAGCGGCGGGATGGTCGATTCGCCGACGCCGATCGTCCCGATCATATCGGATTCGACCAACGTCACCTCGACAGTGCGGCCCATCGTTCGCGCGATCGCCGCGGCGGCCATCCAGCCCGCGGTGCCTCCGCCGGCGATGACGATCCGGCGCGGGCGGTGCATCCCCTCGCTCACTGGCTGAGCTGCCGCAACAGGAAGGCACGGATCCGACCCGCCGTCTCAGGATTCAAGGGAGCGAGAATGCTGCGTCCTTCCTCGGGAATATGGGCGGTGACGTCGTCGCCATTGCCGAACACGTAATAGTCGAACAGGTCGCGCCATCGCGCTTTCGCATCGTCGGGCAAGTCGCGGATCGCGAGGATCGCATGGTTGAGCGCGTCCTGCGGCTGGCCGAGCCAGCGCGGCGTTTCGCGCCACCAGTAATTGACCAGCACGTTGAACGGATCGAGCCCTTCGACATGATGCCACCACATCGCCGGGATGTAGAGCGCGTCGCCGGCCGCCAGTTCGGCGACTTGCGCATGCGCCAGCGCTTCACTGAAGCGGGGGTGGGCGCCGAGATCGGGCGCATGGAAATCGACCATGCTGACCGCGCGACCGGCGGGCGTGTTGTCGATCGGACCGAGGTAGAGGTTCCGGAACTGTTCGTGCGGGAACAACGTGAACCGCCGCCGCCCGACCGCGACGCAGGCGAGGTTGTCGGGAATGTCGTTATGCGCGGCGATCCGCGTACGCGTCCCCATCCAGATGCTGTCGAGCGTGACCCGGTCGCCAAGATCGACATGGTTGGCTTCGTGCAGGCCGTCGAAATATTCGTGCAGATCGATCGACGCGAGGTAGATCGGCAATTCCTCGTCGCCGAGCTCATCGATCTTGGCAAAGATCTCGGGCAGTTTCGCGCGCATCGTGCGGAAATTCATCGCCATCGCGGCGTCGTAGAACATCCGCCCGTCGCTGCCGGCCTCACCGACCGACACGGTGAACGGCCGGTCGCGGCGGCGACGGGCGATATAGTCGCGCGCCTCGCGGGCCGAACTCTTACCGGCTTGCACCAAGGGCCAGTCCGCGACCAATTCGCGGACGACGAACGGCCCCTTTGCCGCGCGGAGTTGCGCGTCGAGCGCCGCCGGTCCGTCGATCGCGACCTCGGGGATGCGCGCCAGCGTGCCGAAGATGCCGGGATCGGCTTCAGCCATTGGCGTTCCGTCGGTTCTTGCGCGCGATCAGATCGCGCAGTCGCCCGATCGACGCCACCGCCATGAAGATCGGCATCAGATGATCGGCCTCGCTCAACTCGCCGAGCGTCGCGGCATCGAGTTCGGACAACCGCGCTTCGTCGATCACGTGGAACCCGACCAGCCGGTTGATCGACCCGTCGTCGAGCGTGATCTCGAGCGTCAGCGGCTCGAGCAGATTGTGGCGGCGCAGCGCGGCGAAGAAATCGTTGGTCCCGCGATAGCCGGCATCGAGCGCGCCGAGCTTTTCGGCGATCGATTCGAGATACGGCGTCGGTCGCCCGTCCTCGTCGAACACGCGCATGCCTTCGCCGACGGCGATTCGCGGGCTGGCCGTATCGACATGGACTTGCTTGTCCGCCGTCTCGTCGGGCGTGCCGCCGATCAGGAACGGCTGAATCCCGATCGCGAGCGGAATGTAGGACGCATCCCAGCGATCGCCGTCGAGGTACAGATTCTCGCCATTCTCGAACCCGAACATCGCGAGCGCGGTGAAATTGTCGCGTTCGACGTCGAGCCGGAACAGGATCGGATAGTCGTCCTGCACCTGGCGGAACTCGTCGGGCACGGTGATACATGCCATCACCGCGTCGCCCAGTTCGGCGCCGCGCGCGGTCCGGACGCGCAGGTCGCGGTGTGTGGTCGAATCGAGAAGCGCGTGGTCGGTCATGTCAGGCGGTCAAATCCAGATCGGCGGGAAGGTTGGTGGCGCGCAGGTCGTCGAGATAGGCGCGGTTGGTGGGCAGGCTGGCGGCCAGGGACCGGGCGCGCTGATCGACCTGCGATAGCGACGGCACGGCGGCGTCGAGCTCGATCGGCGATGCCGCGGGCGGCGGAAAGCCCATGCCGTAGAGCACGTATTGATGGCTTGCCGCGGGGAAGATTTCCTCAACCGCCGGGAAGTCGGCGATCGATGGTGGCTGGTGCGCCCATACGCGCAGGAGATCGGCGAGCCGCGGCGGGATGCTCGCGGCGTCGCGATGCTCGCGCCAATAGGGCTCGTCGCGGCGGCTGAGGACGTAGTGCAGCTTGAGGAATTCGACGACGCGATCCCAGCGATAGCGGAACAGGTCGTTGAAGCGTCGCGCATGCACATCCATCAGGGGGCGCGTGGCGGGAAAATTATCGAGCAGCTCGTTGAGCGACAATTCGATCATCACGATCGCCGACGCCTCGAGCGGTTCGAGGAACCCCGCCGACAGGCCGACCGCAAGACAATTGCGCTCCCAGAACCGCGCGCGGTGCCCGGAGGTGAAACTCAGCCGGCGGAAGGCAGGGATGTCGTCGAAGCCGGCACGGCGCAGATACGCCTGGAGCGTCGCCGCCGCGTCATCGTCGCTCATGTGCCGCGACGAATAGACGCACCCCACGCCGCGCCGCGTCGGCAGACCGATGTCCCAGATCCAGCCCGCTTCGTGCGCGGTCGCGTTGGTCTGCGATCCGATCGCGCTGCCGGGTGCGACGAGCATCTGCACCGCGAGCGCGCGGTCGTTGAACAATTCGCCGCTGCGGTCGATGAAATCGACGCCGTAGGTCCCACCAATCAGCAATGCGGCGTGGCCGGTGCAATCGATGAACAGGTCGCCCGAAACCGCGCCGTTGTCGCGCGTCCGCACCGCGGCGATGTCGCCATCCACGGCTTGTTCGACGGCGGTCACATGGTCGCGAACATGCTGCACGCCGAGCCGCTCGACGCCGTGCTTCGCGAGCAAGGCAGCAAGCTTCCCCGCATCGAGGTGATAAGCGTAGTTCAGCGCGCCGGCATAATCGGGCATCGCACGCTGGCGCGGCGCCAAGTCTCGCATGCACATCGCCGGCTGCGCGCACACCGCTTCGGCGAACGGCCGCTCCGCGTCGGCTTGCCACGCCGCCACGACGCCGCGCGGATCGCCGGAGACCGGCGGGGTGAACGGGTGAAAATAGTGGTCACCCGCCGCGCCCGTCAGCCAGCCGTCAAACCGCGACCCCTGCTTGAACGACGCATCACAGGCGAGCAGGAACTCGGCCTCGGCGATTCCGATACGCTCTAGCGTCCGGCGCATCGTCGGCCAGGTGCCTTCGCCCACGCCGATCGTCGGAACGTCGGGAGATTCGATCAGCGTCACCGAGATCGGCATGGCCGCCGCCGTATCCGACCGTGCGGCGATCAGGCAGGCCGCAAGCCAGCCGGCGGTGCCGCCGCCGACGATCACGATCCGGTTCACGGGCCTGTTCACGGGAGTTTCCACGCGGCGCTTATTTCCGACTCTCTATCTCTGCGACCTGCCACCGGGATGAAAAGAAAGCCACCCTCGCGATGAGGGTGGCTTAGTGGAGGATCGAACTGTGAAGAGGTTGATCAGAAGGAGAACCGCAGGCCCGCCGCGTAACGGGCATCCTGCCTGGTCACGAAGGTGACGTTGCGTTCCGACCGGCGATGGCCGCGACGGTCGGCACCCAGCACGTTGATGCCTTCGGCGAAGATCGTCACGCCTTTGACAACCTCGAAGCTCGCGCTCGCGTCCACTTGGCCGTACGCCTCGATGTAGAACGGGTTGGTTCCGCCGCCCGCAAGGAACTTGTCGCGCCAGTTATAGGCGACACGCGCCTGCAACCCGTTCTTGTCGTAGAACAGGACAGCGTTGGCGCTGTTCGACACGCCGTTTATCGCGAACTGCGAAATGCTGGCGGGCAACGTGTTGTTGTAGTCGCGGTTACTGTTGACGATCGTATAGTTCAGGATCGTGCCGAAGCCGGTGTTCCAGAACGTGTGAGTCACCGCGAACTCGAACCCGTTGATCGTCGCCGTGTCCTTGCTGTTGAACGGCTGCGAGATGACGAACGGTACGAGCGGGTCAGCCGCCGTCCCGAGGATGAAGCCCTGCGGCGTCACGGTCCCGGGATAATTGGCCGAAATATAGGCGGCGATCTGCGCGTAGGTCGCGTTCTGTCCGAGCGCGGCCAGCGCCGCGGCGGTCCGCGGTCCGAGCGCCGGGTTGGTCACGCCCGGTGCAGTGACCGTGACTTGCGTCGTGCCGATATAGTTCGACACGTTCTTGTGGAAGAAGCCCGCCGAAATGTAGCTGTCAGGCTTGTAATACCATTCGAGCGACGCATCGATATTCTTGGACTTGTACGGGACCAGCCCCGGATTGCCCTGACCGCCGGTACCGCCGCCGATGCGGAACAGCTGATCGAACGTGCGGCCGCCCTGCAACTGGTCGTAACCGGCCCGGGTGATCGTGTGGCTGTACGACGCGCGGAACTTGACGTTGTTCAGCGGCTCGATGTCGAAATCGACCGACGGCAGCCATTCGTTGTACGACCCGGAGAAGGTCGTGAAGCTGTTCTGCGTCGCGTACAGGATGTTGAATTCGTTGGCCGAATTCTGGCGCGATCCGACCGGGATCGGCACCAGCGCCGACGACTTGATCACCGTATTCTCGTACCGGAGGCCCGCGATCAGGTGACCGGGACGCGAGAAGGCGTCGAACTTGCCGTTGAACTGGACATAAGCCGACATCGTCTTTTCGCGGATGCGCCGATCGGTCGTGAACGGCGTCAGGCAGTTCCCGTCGCCGCCGCAGATCCCGTACGCCTGGTCGAGGATTCCGACGAGCCGTTCGAAATTGTAGTTGTAGAAGGACGGGATCACCGCCGGGTCGCCGGAACCGCTGATGCCGGTGAACTTGTCGGGAATGGTGACCAGGTTGAAGATGTCGTCGGGCACCGTTGCGGCGCCGTTGGGCAAGCCGCCCCACGTGTCGTTCTGCAACACGCTATAGGCC
Organism: Sphingomonas panacisoli; assembly: GCF_007859635.1. Taxonomy (NCBI): domain Bacteria; kingdom Pseudomonadati; phylum Pseudomonadota; class Alphaproteobacteria; order Sphingomonadales; family Sphingomonadaceae; genus Sphingomonas; species Sphingomonas panacisoli. The sequence continues at coordinate 3,174,438 of NZ_CP042306.1, forward strand.
GAGCGAACCTTGTTATCGAGATAGCCCAGGCCGAAATCGAGCGAGTCGAAGAAGCCCTGGTCGTGCTCGTACTTGCCCCGCATCTGGAACTGGTTGATCTCGTCCTTGAAGTACGAGTTGCGGAACGCGTTGCCGGTCGGCGTGATCAGCGCCTTGTTGAGGCGGTCGCTCGCCGGATACATCGTCACCGAGATGACAGGGAAGTCCTTGTCGAAATTCACCGTCTGGCTCTGGATGCCGAAGATCGCGGTGCCGACCGAAACGCTGTTGCCGTAGACGTTGTTCGGCTTCGATTCAGCGGTCGAATGGTGCGCGTCGAGGATGATCGTGACGCCGCCCGGCGCCTTCCACTCCAGGTTGCCGCCGATCGACTTGTTGATGCTGCGATACGCGGTCAGCGCGCTCGAATAGGAGAGGTCCTTGCCCTCGTTCTGGCCGAAGCGTTCGGTGTAGAAGATCGGACCGGCGACCGGACCGTTGGTCCACGAACTCGACGTGTCGTTGTGGTTGAACCAGATGCCGACATTGGCATTGCGCGTTTCGACCGTCTCACGCGCATAGGTGTAGTCGAATGTCGCGGTCAGATTGTCGGCCGGACGGAATTGCAGCGTCAGCTGGCCGTTGATCCGCTCGCGGTTGATGTCGTTGAGGTCGTACGACGCGTTTTGCGGCACTTCGTAGACGTCGGTCGCCTTGGGGCGGTTGGTGATGTTCGCGGCGCGGGGATCCGGCGCCATGGCCAGCGAACCCCAATTGTTCTCGTTGCCGAGATAGCCGTCGCGCCAGCCGACATTGGCGGTGTTGGAGCTAGACTTGCGCTTCTGATACGACCCCGTCAGCAGGATGCCGATCCGGTCGTTGGCGAACGTGTCGCTGATGATGCCCGACACTTCGGGCGTGATGTCGTTCTTGCCGTTCTGCGACAGGTCGTAGACGCCCTTGGCCGAGATCGACCCGCGCAGGCCGGGCTTGTCGAACGGCCGCGGCGTGCGGATGTTGATCGTCGAGCCGATGCCGCCCGACGGCACCGAGGCGCGGCCGGACTTGTACACTTCGAGAGCGGCGACGCCTTCCGACGCGAGGTTGGCGAAGTCGAACGATCGCGACGACGGCGCGCTGTTGCCGTCGCCGATCGTCGAAGTCGGCATCGCACGGCCGTTCAGCGTGACGAGATTGTATTCGGGGCCAAAGCCGCGGACCGTGACGAACTGGCCTTCGCCGTTCGACCGATCGATCGACACGCCCGTAATACGCTGCAGCGATTCGGCCAGGTTGGTGTCGGGGAACTTGCCCATTTCTTCGGCGGAGATCGCATCGACCACGCCCTGCCCATCGCGTTTGATCGCGATCGAGTTGCGCAAGCTGGCGCGGATACCGCTGATGACGATATCGCCGCTGGTGTCGCTGGCGGTGGAAGGATCCTGCGGGGCGTCCTGCGCCTGGGGCGCATCCTGCGCCGCCGCAAGCTGAGGCATCGCCGCGATCGCGATGGCCGAAACACTCAGAAAAAGACGCGAACCGGCTGTGAAGCTGCGCATCGAACCTCCCCATTTTTGTCGCACGGTTCTGCCCGCGCTTGTTTGAGAACGTTCACAATAAAATCACACGGAATTTTGTCAAGCAGCTAAGTGTCCGGCCATAATAGATTGTGAACGTTCCCAAACTGTGCTGTCTATGAGCGAGGTTGGGAAAACCTGTGGCAAGCGAGCAACGCTGCGCACGGGGGTCACCGCGTAACGGGGAGAGGATGATGTCGAATCGGATCGCAGCAATGCTGCTGGGCGCATCGTTGCTGGCGGTCGCTGGCGCACAGGCTTTGCAGGCGGAGCGTGCCCCGGCCGTGTCCCGATCGACAGACGCTCGCGCGCGCGCCGAGGCGATCGTCGCGAAGATGACGCTCGACGAGAAAATCGCGCTGGTTCACGGCCTGTTCCCGCCTGCCGCCAAGGGCAAGACGACCAACGAACTGATCCCGTCGGCCGGCCATATCGACGGCATCCCCCGGCTGGGCGTACCGCTGATCCGCGAGAGCGACGCGTCGCTCGGCGTCGCCAACCAGATCGAACAGCGCAAAGGCGACGTCGCGACCGCGCTTCCGTCCAGCCTCGCGACCGCGGCGAGCTTCGATCCCGCGATCGCCCGCGCGGGCGGCGTGATGATCGGGTCCGAAGCGCGCGCCAAGCGGTTCAGCGTGCTGCTCGCGGGCGGCGTCAACCTGACGCGCGACCCGTTCAACGGCCGCAACTTCGAATATTTGGGCGAGGATCCGTTGCTCGCGGGCCTGATGGCCGGCGCGCACATCCAGGGCGTCCAGTCGAATCGCATCGTATCGACGATCAAGCATTTCGCGCTCAATTCGCAGGAGACCGGCCGCCACATCCTCGACGCGCGGATCGACGAAGCGAGCTTGCGCGAAAGCGACCTGCTCGCGTTCCAGATCGCGATCGAGAAGGGCAATCCCGGATCGGTGATGTGCGCGTACAACAAGGTCAACGGCGACTATGCGTGCGAGAACGATTGGCTGCTCAACAAGGTCTTGAAGCGCGACTGGGGCTATCGCGGCTGGGTGATGAGCGATTGGGGCGCGGTGCACTCTAGCGCGAAGGCTGCCAATAACGGGCTGGACCAGCAATCGGGCCAGGAGCTCGACAGCAAAATCTTCTTCGACGCGCCGCTGCGCGAGGACGTCACGTCGGGCAAGGTCAGCGAGAAGCGGCTCGACGACATGGTCGTGCGCTATCTGACCGGGCTAATCGAGACCGGGCTGTACGACAATCCGGTCCCCGAAAAGCTGTTGCCGATCCCCTACGCCAAGAACGCGTTGGTCGCCGAACGCGCGGCGGAGGCCGGGATCGTCCTGCTCAAGAACGAGGGCAACATCCTGCCGCTCGCCGGCGTGAAGCGGATCGTCGTGATCGGCGGGCGCGCCGACGTCGGCGTGCTGTCGGGCGGCGGGTCGAGCCAGGTGCGGTCGGTCGGCGGCGTGCCGGTCGAGATTCCGCTGAGCAGCGGCGCGGCGGCCTCGTTCGCGCGGATCACGTACCACAATTCGTCGCCGCTCAGGGCGTTGCGCGCGGCGATGCCCGGCACCGTGATCACCTTCGTCGACGGGCAGGACAAGGCCGCTGCCGCCGACGCCGCCAGCAAGGCCGACCTCGCGATCGTGTTCGCGACGCAATGGGCGACCGAGGCGCAGGACGTCCCCGATCTGTCGCTGCCCTACGGCCAGGACGCACTGATCGAGGCGGTCGCTGCGGCACAACCCAAGACCGCGGTCGTGTTGGAGACCGGCGGCCCAGTGCTAATGCCGTGGCTCGCGCGCGTGCCGGTTGTGGTCGAGGCCTGGTATCCCGGCCAGCGCGGCGGCGAGGCGATCGCCAATATCATGACCGGCAAGGTCAACCCGTCGGGCCGGCTGCCGATCACCTTCATGGCGACCCCCGACCAGGCGCCGCGCTCCGCCCCGGTCGGGCTCGACAAGCGCGAGAGCTATCCGGTCGATTATATCGAGGGATCGGACGTCGGCTATCGCTGGTACGAGAAGAAGAAGCAGACGCCGTTATTCCCGTTCGGCTACGGGCTCAGCTACACCAACTTCGCCTATCGCAACCTGACGGTGAGCGGCGGGAAGACACTGACCGTGTCGTTCGAAGTCGTGAACACCGGCAAGCGCGCCGGCGCCGACGTGCCGCAGCTTTACGTGTCGCGCGACGGATCGAGCACGCCGATGCGGCTTGCGGGATTCCAGCGCGTGACGCTGAAGCCGGGTAAAGGACGCCGCGTGACGCTGACCGCCGAGCCGCGCATTCTCGCCGATTTCGACACGGCGCTGCCCGGCTGGCGGATCAAGGGCGGAACGTATCGCGTCGCGCTGGCGCACGATGCGACCGATCGTGGGATGACGACGACGGTCAAGATCGATCCGGCGACGATGAAGCCTTAAGTTAGTTGCCGATTTCTGCGGGTGCGCGCATCATCGATGGGTCGATGATGCGCCGCGCCGCCCCCTTGCCGACCGGCGGCAACCGCTCGCTCGGTTTCCTGCTGATCTATGCGATCGCCAATGCCGGCGGGGTGATCGGCTTCCTGCCGCTCCTCACGCTCTTGCTGCCGATGAAGATCGAAGCGGTCGTGGGCGATGGGCGTATCACGTTGATCACCGCGACGGTCATCGCGGGATCGACCGCGGCAGGCCTGTCCAACATCCTGTTCGGCTGGCTAAGCGATCGATCGGTCGCGCGCGGCGGCGGGCGGCGGCGCTGGGTAGCGGGCGGCGTGGTCGCGACTTCACTGTCCTACGCCTATATCGCGGTCGCGCCGACGCCGACCGCGATCATCCTGGCGACGATCGCGTTTCAGGCCGCGCTCAACGCGACGCTCAATCCGCTCTACGCGATCATGGCCGACGAGATTCCCGATGCGCAGAACGGCCTGACCGGCGGGCTGCTCGCGCTGGCCAATCCGATTTCGTCGGCGGTGCTGGCGGTGGTCGTCAGCATGAGCACGCTGAGCGAGGGGTCGCGGCTGGCGATCGTCGTCGTCGCCTTCACCACCTGCATCGCCCCACTACTGATCACGCGCAGCCAACCGCTACCGATCGTGGATTCCCCGCGCGCCGCAGTGGTCGGGGCGCGCCGCGATCTCGCCTTCGCCTGGGCGGCGCGGTTGCTCGTCCAGATTTCGGGCGTCATTCTCCAGCTTTATCTGCTCTATTATTTCGAGAGCATCGAGGCATCCCAACCAACGGGCGCTTTGCCGCCGAATATCGGGCATCTGTTGACATTATCCTTCGCGATCGCCTTGCCGGTGGCCGTCGCGATCGGACGGCTGTCCGACCGGATCGACCGCCGCAAGCCATTCCTGTTCGGCGCGGCGGCCGTGGCTGCGTTGGGTTTGCTGGGCATGGCTTTCGCCGGCGATTGGACCAGCGGCGCGATCTCGTTCGCGATCTATTCGGTGGGGGCGGGCGTGTTCCTACCGCTCCACAATGCATTTTCGATCCAGCTGCTCCCAGACCCGCGTCATCGCGGGCGCGACCTCGGGCTGCTCAACCTGACCAACACGCTGCCGTCGCTGCTCGGACCGCTTCTGACGTGGGCATTGGCGACGCCGAGCGATTTCAGATTGCTGATGCTGGTGCTGGTCGTGCTGACCTTTTGCGGCGGGCTCGCGATCCTCGCCGTACGGGGCCGGCGCTAGGGATAGCTGACCAACGTTTGTTTGATCGCCCCCGGTCGCGCCGCCTCGCCGGCATCGTTGACCAGGTGCGCGATCGTTCCCTTGCCGCCGCCGAGCGAGATCGTCGTGAGGTTGGCGAAGCGTATGCCGGGCTTCCTGGGCGCCTCGACCGCGCTTTCGAGCACGATGCTCGGGTCCGCGGTGAAGTTCGCATAGATGCCCATCGCCACCGCCTGGTGGTCGGAGACGGTGTTCGCGACCTTGTACGCCGCCCAGCCGCGCGTCGTCCCGGCCATGTAGGCGGCCTGGCTGGGCGGATCGTAGGGCAGTTCGTTCTGGTAGAACCAGGTCCGCCCGCGCTCGCCATTCCACAAGGTCTGGTATTTCTCGAAATGCTCGACGAACAAAGCCGACATCGTCACGTCGTCGCCATTCACGACCAGCCCCTGATTGCCGACATTCCTGTCCCAGCCGACCGCGACCCGACCGTTGGCGCGATCGCCGTGATCGGCGCGCCATATCCACATATGGTCGCCGATGACGTGGTGGCTGTTGACCTCCAGACACGTGTCCGCCGTGCCGAGCACCGCCCCGCCGACGCGAAAGAAGACGTCGGACAACGACGTCGGGTTGGCGCGGTGATCGCGGTTCGATCCGCGCGGGCCGATTTCGACCAGCACCGGCGACATCACCGGCCCGGCGTCGATCAGCATCCCGGCAAGCACGACGCCCGGCACGTCGGCGACGGTGATCGCCTTGCTGCCGTTCTGCGGCAGCAACGTCGCCAGCCCAAGCCCGAGCATGACGGTGTCGGCGCGCTCGATCCGCAGCGGCGCATCGAGCCGGTAGATGCCCGGCGTCAGCAACAGATGCTTGCCCCGCGCCAGTGCCGCATTGATCTGCCGCGCGGTCATGGTCGGTGTCGCGATCAGGAAGCGAGACAGCGGGATCGACGTGCCCGGCGGCAGACCGTCGCCCCAACTCACGCCATGCGCATCGCGACGCACCGCCGGCACGAACACCGCCCAGTCGCCCGCCTTCGTCACATGCAGGAACGGCTTGTCGCGGATCACGGGCATTGTCGCGATGTTGGTATAGGGCGGCTTGGGGAAACTCGTCGCGGGCGCGCCATCGACGCCCATGAACATCATGTTCCAGTTCGACCCCTCCCAGCGGCGAATATCGCTGGTGCGGGTGAACCATTGCTGCTGGCTGCCCGAACGGATGATCCCGTCGATCCGGCAATCGGCCATGAATCCGCCGCTCGACCAGCCACCGTCATCGAGCACCAGATCGCCGCGCAGGTGGATGCGCCGATACGGCGCCGCCTGCGACACCGCCCAGCGATCCATGCCGTCGGGCGGCGTGATGCTGAGATTCTCCGCACCACGCCAGAAATTGTCGAGCGCCATGCCCTTCAGCCAATCGGCTTCGACATGGACATGCCCCGCAATCTCGACATCGCCGGGCAGCGCACCAAGCCCGGCGACTTGCGTGAAGAACCCGACATTGACGTCGAGCTCGTAGCGGCCGGGCTTGAACAGGATCGCGTGGCGCTCGTCGCTGAAATGCGCGCTTTCCATCGCCTTGAAGGTCGCGTCGAGCCTAGCTTGTACGGCTGCGCGCGGCATCGACGGATCGACGATCAGGACGTTGGGGCCGAGATCGGGATCGCGCGTCGCGATGGCGCCAGCGCGGCCGGCGATCATCGTCCCGGCGATGCCCGCGACGACCGATCGCCGTGTGGGACTTAACGCCATCCTTATCCTCCGATCGACAGGAAGCCGGTGATCGTCAACCGCCCGGTCTCGGGATCTGGCGACAACGATGCGCCCCGCGAAATCGCCCCGCTGTGCAGCGCGTAACTGCGATAGATCAGCGCGCGGTTGTAGCGCGCCTCGGCCAGCATCGTCCGTTCGAACAGCGGCGTATCGGCAGCGACATAGGACATGGGCGGCGGCCCGCCATGGCGCAGTTCGGCGTCGAGCTGTCCGGTATAGATGACCGCACGCGATCGATCGACCGTCTCGAATCCCGTCGAGCGGTGACGGAAGAACGCAGTACCGTCCCCGCCGTCCGGCGAAAGGTAGTGGACCAACGCTATTCGGCCACGATCGAACGCGTCGCAATGCGGCAGACGCTGGTTAACCGACAGGTCCTCAGGCTGCGTGGTGACGATCGAATAGCTCGCATCGATGACCTCGACCGCGCCAGGCTGACCGAACACATCCCGCAATACGTCGGCGATGATCGGCACCTGCACCGGCGGATAGTCGGCCGGCAGATCGGCGCGGATTCCCGGGTAGTGATGCGCCGCCGGGCCGAACCGCGCGGTGATCGCGATGCTGCGCAAGGCATCGGGATCGGCGGCGAAATCGTCGATCATGACGAGCGGCTCGCGCTCGCTACCGATGTACTCGACGCCTATTTTCATCGCGCCCAGTAGCGAACGTAGTCGATCGTCATCCGCTGCGGCAGCACGGTATCGTCGACGCCCTTCGCCCCGCCCCAATCGCCACCGACCGCAACATTGAGGATCAGGTTGTACGGCCGCACGAAGGGCCACGCGCCGAGCCCGCCCGGCTGATCGTTCGCAACCCGCATATAGCCGCGCCCATCGACGCCGATCGTGATCGCATCAGGTCGCCAGTCGAGTTGATAAAGGTGAAATTCGCGGCACGCCGTCGGCACCGTGACCTCGGCGCCGCGCTGCGTCCCTTTGGTGTGGTTGAACAAGCCGCTGTGCGGCGTCGCATGCACGACGTTCGCCTGCCAGCCGACCATTTCCATCAGGTCGATTTCGCCCTGATCGGGCCACGTTCCGGTGGATGGCAACAGCCAGATCGCCGGCCATGTCCCACGCCCGCATGGCAGCTTGGCGCGGACCTCGTAATAGCCGTATCCATACGCCCGACGACTGACCAGTTTGGCCGAGCTATAGTCTTGCCCGCCCCAGTCGCGTTTGGTGCTCAGACGCTCGCGTCGCGCCTCGATGACCAGCGCGCCGCCCTCGATCCGCGCATTCTCTGCGCGGTCGGCGGCGTAATATTGCTTCTCGTTGTTGAACCAGCCCTGCTTGTTGCGCGACGTGTCGAAGCGCCATTTGGCGGCGTCGATCCGCTTGGCGTCGAACTCGTCGGCCCAATCCGGTTTCGCGGCGGGCGCCGACATCGGCACATCGACCGAATAGTTGGTCGCGGCGAGGCTGGCGACTTGCGCCATTGCAACAGCTATCGGCCCGAACATCCAACCTCTCCCGATCGGTCTCGCCGCTTCCGGAACCCCGGCGGTCGCGCAGCGGACGGAGCATGTCAAGCTGTAGTGTGAACGTTCTCAACCAGCGACTTCGCGGTGACTTTCGGGTGGCGTCGCTCTATCGCTCAGCCATGGTGCCGCTTGCCCAGCGCTGAGACCGATCGCCGTATCGCCGACGCCCGCGCGGCGTTCGGCGCCGGTCGGCTAGGCGACGCCGAACGACTGGCGGGATCGGTGCTGGCCGAGGATGCCGAAACGCTCGACGCAATCGAGATCATGGCGCTGGCGCGACGCTCGGGGGGAGATGAACAAGGTGCCGAAATGTGGCTGCGGCGGGCGATCGCCGTCGCGCCGGAGCGGCGCTGGCCGTATGACGACCTCGCCGAATTGCTGTTCGAGGCCGGGCGCTTGTCAGAAGCCGAGACGGTGTGCCGCGCCGCGCTGACCGCCGATCGCGACAATGCCAACGCGGCGATGATGCTGGGCAATCTGCTGTCCGAGCGCGAGGAGCTGGTGGAGGGCGCCGCGTTGCTGCGCCACGCGATCGCGGTTGCTGGCGAGCACCCCCAATTGCTCGCCAATCTCGGTCGTAATCTGCACCGGCAGGGCGCGCTCGACGCCGCCGAGCCGCTGCTACGCAAAGCGGTCGCCGCGATGCCCGACACGCTCCCGCCGATCGCCTGGCTGGCCGAACTGCTCGAACAGACGCGGCGCTATGACGAAGCGACCGCCATGCTTGACCGCGCCGAGCGGTTGGCGAAGGCGCAGGGCAGCGACGTGACGTTGCAACGCGCGACGTTGCTGTCGCGTACGGTGGATTGGCGCGCGGGACTGGCTCTGCTCGATGCCGAACGCGACTTGTCGGGCGCCGCCTTGCTCCAGCGCGGGCGGTTGCGCGACAGGGCGAGCCGGTTCGACGAAGCCTGGGTGGATTTCACGGCGGGTAAAGCGGCACTCGCGGCGCGATCGGGGCGTCACTACGATCGCGCCGGCGTGGCGCGACTTGTTGCCGAGCAGCGAGCGCTGTTCTCCGATGCCTCGCTTGAACCCGCGTCGCTGCGGGGCGACGTACCCCAACCGATTTTCATGCTCGGCTTCCCGCGCTCAGGCACAACGCTGACCGAACAGGTGCTTGCGAGCCATTCGCGCATTCGTGCCGGCGGGGAACTGCCGTTCGTCGCTGAACTCGGCGCCCTCGTCGAGCGAGGAATCAGCTCGGCGACCGAGCTACGCGACCATTATCTCGCACGCGCCGCGGCGTTCGGCCTGATCGATCGCGACGCCGCATTCTTCACCGACAAGATGCCGCTCAATGAATTGTATCTGCCGTTGCTGCGGCTAGTCTTCCCCGCCGCCCCGCTCGTTGTCGTGAAGCGACATCCGCTCGACGTGATGGTGTCCGCGATGAGCCACGATTTCACCCACGGCTTCGATTGCGGATACCGGCTGGAGGATGCGGCAACACATTTCGCGGCGATGGACCCACTGACAGCCGAGTGGCTGACGCGGTACAATGTGCACACGGTTCGATACGAAAGCTTCGTCGCCGCGCAACAGGCCGAGACCGACGCGCTGATGGCGCATATCGGCTTGGCGGCGGAACCCGCGCAGCTCGCCTTTCACGAAAGCCGCCGTTTCGCCCCGACCCCTAGCTATGCGCAGGTGCAGGAGCCGCTCAACGACCGTTCGATCGGACGGTGGCAGAACTATGCCGAGCAACTCGCGCCTGCGCGTGCGATTCTGGCGGAAGCGATCGCGCGCGGCGGCTACGTGGCCTGAAGCCCCGCCGCGATCCCCGACACGTCGCCACCGATGATGAGGTGAAACGCGTTCGCCTTCGGCCGCGCGATCATCCGCACGCCCAGCGCGCGCAATGCCGCTTCGTCCGCCAGCGATGGGTTGGCGAGATCGACCCACAAGCGGCTCGATGCGGCGCCCGCCCCGACCAGATTGTCCCTGCCACCGAATGCCGCCAGCCAGGGACCGATCTCGACGGATCCTCCCGGCTTGGTTATTTCGGCACTCTCCGAAACGGCGGTCAACGGCCCCGCCGCATCGCGCATTTCCATCGCGACCGAATCCGCGATCGGGCCGAGTACGACTTGCAGTCCCTGTACGGTCGGCCGAATAAATCCCTTGGCGCCCAGTGTTCTTAGCTGCGCTTCGCTGACCTTGGTCTGGTCGTGCACCACCAAGCGCAAGCGCGTCGTGCAGGCGTCGATACTCGCCAGATTGCTCGCGCCGCCCAACGCCATCACGAACGCCTTACCGCGCTCGACTGGCAAGGCGGCAGCGTCGCTCGCCACTACCTCCGGCTCGCGGCCCGGTGTCTTGAGATCGAACCGCGTGATCGCCCAGCGGAACGTCGCATAATAGACCGCGAAATAAGCAAGCCCGACCGGGATCAGCAGCAGCGGCCGCGTCGATTTGCCGAAGTTCAGCACGTAATCGATGAACCCGGCCGAAAAACCGAACCCCAGATGCACGCCCAGCACATGCATCAGCGCCATCGCCACCCCGGTCAGCACCGTGTGCATCAGGTAGAGCAACGGCGCGAGGAACATGAAGCTGAACTCGATCGGCTCGGTCACGCCGGTCAGGAATGCCGTCAGCGCCATCGAGCTCAGCATCCCGCCCACCGCTTTGCGCCGTTCGGGCAAGGCGGCGCGGTACATGGCGAGGCACGCGGCGGGCAGGCCGAACATCATCACCGGGAAGAACCCCGACATGAACCCGCCCGCGCTGGGATCGCCCGCGAAGAAGCGCTTCAGGTCGCCGGTCGCGCCGTTGTAGTCGCCGACGATGAACCAGGCGACGTTGTTGATCACGTGGTGAAGCCCGGTGACGATCAGCAACCGGTTGAGCACGCCGTAGATGAACAGCCCGGTCGTCCCCGAATTGACGACGGCGGTGCTCAGCGTGTCCATTCCGCCGTTGATCGGCGCGAACCCGAACCCGACGATCGCGGCGATCGCCAGCCCGGCGAACCCCGCCAGGATCGGCACGAACCGCCGACCCCCAAAGAACGACAGATACTCGGGCAAGCGTATCGTCGCGTACCGATTGTAGAATGCGCCCGCGAGCAATCCCGAGGCGATGCCGATCGGCACCGACAACTTGGCGATCGCCTTTTCGCGCCAGGCCGCGTCGGCGAGGGCGGCGATATCCTTGGCGAGGTTTGCGGTCGTCTCAGGCGGTACGTGGAGCAAGGTCATCGCCCCGCGCGTCGCAACGAGGAAGCAAACCAGCCCGGCCAGCCCCGCCGCGCCGTTATTGTCCTTCGCAATACCTACGCCGATACCGAGCGCGAACAACAGCCCGAGATTGTCGAAAATCGCCCCGCCGGCGGCGGCGATGAAGGGGATGTCGAGCAAATCGGGCTGGCCGAGCCGCAGCAGCAGACCTGCGACCGGCAGCACCGCGATCGGCAGCATCAACGCGCGGCCGAGCGGCTGGAGCGATTGCAGCGACAGCTTCATTGGCCTTGCTCCGAAACGAGGGCGCGGACGGCATGCGCGTCGGCGGCGATCAGTGCGCGGGCGGCAAGCGCCTGGCACTGTGCGAGGTTGAGCGTACGGACCAGCGCCTTGGTCTCGGCCACCGCCGCGCCCGGCACCGACAGTTCGGTGACGCCGAGCCCGATCAGCAACGGCGCTGCCTGCGGATCGGCGGCAAGCTCGCCGCACACGCCGGTCCAGCGTTTATGCGCGTTGCCGCCGCGTACGGTCTCGTCGATCAGCCGCAACACCGCCGGGTGCAGCCCGTCGAGCCCGGCCGCCACCGCCGGATTGGTGCGGTCGCGCGCGAGGGTATATTGCGCGAGATCGTTGCTGCCGATCGAGAAGAAATCTGCTTCGGCGGCAAGGCTGGCGGCGGTGAGTGCGGCGGCGGGGGTCTCGACCATGATGCCCAGCTGCGGTGCCGCCATGCCGAGATCGGCGGCATGCTTCGCAAGCGCCCTGCGCGTTTCGGCGAGTTCGGCGCGGTCGGCGACCATCGGCAGCATCAGCTTGAGCGGTGCCTTCACCCGCAACAACGCGCGCAGTTGCGTATCGAGCAAGTCGCGGCGCGCGAGCTGGAGGCGGATGCCGCGGAGTCCCAGCGCCGGATTTTCCTCGGCAGCTTGTGGTAGATACGGTGCCGGCTTGTCCGCCCCGATGTCGAGCGTGCGGACGATCAACGGCCGGCCGTCAAGCGCGTCGGCGATCGCCTGATACGCTGCGCGCTGTTCCTCTTCGTCGGGCGGCGTCGCGCGATCGAGGAACAGGAATTCGGTGCGCAGAAGCCCGCATCCCTCGGCGCCCTCCTCGACCGCGCGGCGGGCATCGGTGGCGGAGCCGAGGTTGACGAACACCTCGATGCGGACGCCATCGGTCGTGACCGCAGGGTGTGATGCCGTGGCCAGTGCGGCTTGACGGCGCGCCTGTCGGGTTGCGATCCGATCGCGCAACGTGGTTGCCGCCGAAGCGTCCGGCGCGATCGAGAGCATGCTACGCTCGATCGCGAGCTCGACTCCGGGTTCGACGCGGCCCAGCGCTGCGCCAAGCGACACAAGCATCGGGATGCCCAGGCCGGCGGCGATGATCGCCGCATGCGACGTCGCGCCGCCGCGAGCCGTCGCGATCCCCGCCAGGCCGGCATCCGCCAGCGCGATTAGTTGCGAGGGATAGAGATCGTCGGCGACCAGGATCGCACCGGGCGGTGGGGGCGCTTGCTCAGGCCCGCCATGGATCGCCATCACTACGCGCCGGCCGAGATCCTCGAGATCGTCGATCCGCTCGGCGAAGCGCGCATTGCCTGCGCTGCGCAATTGGTCGGCAAAACGCCCGATCGCCTGGCGCCATGCGAAGCCCGCGCTCTTGCCCTCGCCGATCGCGGCGGCGGCGGCGGCGGCCAGTTCCGGGTCGTCGAGCAACGCGAGATGCGCCCCCGCAATCTCCGCTGCATCGCCCTTGCCCGCCGCTTCGCGATCGAGATCGGTGCGCACTTTATGCTTCGCCGCGACCAGCACCGCACGTTCGGTGTCGATGCCCTGGCCTTGCTCGGAAACTTCGGCAGCGGGATCGATCACGCGAAATGCGGGACCGATTGCGACGCCCGCGACCGCAACGACGCCGGTCAGGGTCGTGGGCAGTTCGCCGACCGTTTCCGTCGCCGCTTCCGGCGCGGCAGCGACCGCGCGCAGTTCGCCCATGCCGCTCGCCAGCAGATCCGCCACTGCCGCCACGCCGTCGGGATCACTGCCGCGCACAGTGATTGCGGCGCCGTGCGGCAAGGCGAGTGCGAGCATCGCGACCGCACTCCGCGCCGATACGGCCTTGCCCGATGGTGCGACGATCTCGATCGGGCCCGGATAGTCCGCCGCCAGCTTGGCAATGCGCGCCGCGGGCCGGGCGTGGAGACCGTGCGCGAGCGGAAGGTCGAGCGCGCGTGTCGTGATCGGCGCGTCCGCGGCGGCATCCACTGCCGTCGTGCCGGTGGCACGCCATGTCATCACCGGGTCGCCCGCCGCGACTGCGCTTTCGACGACCGACGTCTCCAGTGCGAAGGCATCGCCGTTGGTGACGATGATCGGCGTGATCAGGCTTTTTGCCTTCCGTGCGAGGACGTCCAGATCGAACTCGATCAGTGGATCACCCGCCGCCACCCGCTGCCCGTCCGTAGCCTTCGGCGCGAATCCGACGCCCGCCAGCCCGACCGTCTCCAGGCCGATATGCATCAGCAGCAACGGCCCGGCGTCGAGCTGTAACGTTACCGCATGCCCCGCCGGATGCACCGACACGACGACACCCGCGCCGGGCGCGACCAATCGGCCCTCGACGGGGTCGATCGCGATGCCATCGCCCAACATCTTCTCGGCGAAGACCGGATCGGGCACCTCGGACAAAGGCGTCGCCCAGCCGGCCAGCGGGCTGGCGATCGTCACGCTCATCGCGCGGGTACCAGGGTCAACCGATCGAGCATCCATAAAGGATCGGGGCCGCTTTGCGTGAAGGTCATACATAGATCGTGGCGTCCGGTACGCTGCGGCAACGCGCCGGCGATCGTGCTGACGCCGCTGTTCCGCGTCGCCGCGCCTAGCGGGATGCTGACGACGACCGGGCCGGTGCAACTGTCGAGCCGCACCTCAAGTTCGCCGCCCGGCGTGCGGGGCTTGTCGAACACGACCTTCGCCAGATCGGCGCCGATCGAGAAGTTGAACGGCACTTGCCCGACCTCGGCCGACAGCGACGCGATGCCGTCGAGCTTGGCCTGCTTCCAGATCCAGCACGGGTGGAAGATGTCGCCCCAATGCACCCGGCGCACGCCCTCGGTCGCGCCGTCATCCTCGAGCCGCAACGATACCGCAGAGGTACACAGATCCATCTCACCCGCGCGCCGCGTCCGAATGAGCGCCGTCGCCATCGTCCAGTCGCGACCCATCCCGAGCGCGGCCGCACCAGCGAATGCGCGCACGCGTAGCTTGGTCCCTTCGTTCAACGTCAGCTTGCCATCATAGGCCGGCGAGGTCGCGACGGGCGTGGTGCCGTCGGTCGTGTAGCGCAACATACCGACGCCGGCGGGCTGGCGCAGCTTGACCGTCAGCTTGCCATCCTCGGCATCGAAGCTCGCGAGCGGCTCGAGCGGGGTCATATTGTACGCGAACCCGAGCCGCCGATAGCGCGCGAACTCGGCGGGCAGGCGCGCCGCGAACCCGCTCCAGTCACGCCGTCTGGTGGGCGTCCAGCCTAATTCCGCCAGCGCCGCCGCGCGCGGCCACAGCATGCGGTCGGCGTATGCAGTCGTCCGGACGTGCTCGGTCCACAGATTGACCTGCACGCCGGTCAGATACTTGCGCTCCATCGCCGTCAGCGCGGCGGGCGCGACGTCGAATGTGTAGATATGCTTCCAGTCCATCACGCCGCCGCGTCCCGGCGGTTCGTCGTCGGACTCGCTCTGGATGTGATCGATGTAGAAATCGGGCGAGGGCGCGAGGATCGCGTCATGGCCCGCCTTGGCCGCCTTGATCGCGCCGTCGATCCCGCGCCACGACATCACCGTGGCGGACGGCGGCACCTTGCCGTCGAGGATCTCGTCCCAGCCGACCAGCTTACGCCCGCGTTTGGCGAGATAGTCGCCGATCCGCGCGATGTACCACCCTTGGAGCTGCTCGTAATCGGTGATGCCGAGCGTCTTCATTCGCGCCGCCGCGCGTGGATCGGCGATCCACTGGTCCTTCACCGCTTCGTCGCCGCCGACATGGATGTAGCGCGAGGGGAACAGCTCGAGCACTTCGTCCAGCACGTCGGCCAGGAAGGCGAAGGTCGCGTCGTCGGTGTTGTACAGATTGTACATCACCCCCCAGCTCGATGTCGGCGTGGTCGGCGGCGTCGCGGTCGAACCGAGCCGCGGATAGGCGGCGATCGCGGCGGTGGCGTGGCCCGGCATCTCGATCTCTGGCACGACCGTGATGTGGCGCGCGGCGGCATAGGCGACGATGTCGCGGATCTCGGCCTTGGTGTAGAAACCGCCGTAGCGGACCGGCTTGCCGCTGGCGTCGAATCCGGCGGCTCCAGCGGGCTGGCGCCACGCGCCGACCGATATCAATCGCGGATATTTGTCGATCGGGATGCGCCAGGCTTGATCGTCGGTCAGATGCCAGTGCAGCACGTTGAGCTTGTCCATCGCCATGCGGTCGATGAGCTGCTTAATGTACGCGGCCGGTTGGAAGTGGCGCGCGGAATCGAGCATCACGCCGCGCCAGGCGAAGGCGGGGGCGTCGTCGATCGACACTGCGCCGATGCGGCCATCTGTCGATCCGGCGATCAGCTGCCACAGGGTCGTCGCGCCGTAGAACAGCCCGATGTCGGTCGATGCCGATATATTGATGCCCGCCGACGTCACGCGCAGGTGATACGCTTCGTCGCCCTGGATCGAAGGATCCCGGCGAAAGCGGATCGTACCGCTCTTCGCCATCACCAGCTTTGGTCCGCCGGTCCGCGCGACGAGTTCGGCCAGCCGCCGCGCCGCCGCCTGCCCGCCGGCGTCGTCCGCCGCGACTGTCGCGCGGGAAAAAAGAAGCTGCCGGCCTGCGGCGTGACGACCGCAGGCAACGGCAGCAGTGGAGGAACCGGCTCCGTCCGCGCCGCCGCCGGCATGCTGAACAACATGGCGGCGGCGATCAGGAAGTTGCGCATCGGGTGATCCTATTCGGTCTTGCCGATGCGCGACAGAGGTTAGAAGTGGACCTTGCCGCCGACCCAGAAGGTGCGGCCGTTATTGTAGTAGGCGCGCGGGATCGAGGGATCGCCGACGAAGTAGTACAATTTGTGGTTGAGCAGGTTCTGCGCGTCGGCGGTCAGCGCGAACCACTTGGTCACGTTGACCGTCAGCGAGCCGTCGAGCGTGCCGAAATCGTCCTGCCACATCGGGGTCGCGCGATCGATGCCCGAGCGGAACTTCGACCGGAACGTATAGGCGAAGCGCGTCGAGATCAGCGAGTTTTCGAAATAGGCCGTGACGTTGAATGTGTGCTTCGAATTGCCGTCGATGACATCGCCGTTAGACGCCTTGGCATCGGCGTAGGTGTAGTTCGCAAGCAGGCCGAAGCCGCCATAGATCGGCTGCTGCCAATTGACTTCGACGCCCTTGTTGGTGCCGCCCGGACCGTTGACCGGGCCGGTGATCAGGAAGTTCGCGCCCGCCGGGTGCTGCTGCGTGATCAGGAACTGGGTCGAGGTCGAGGTCGTGATGTACGACGAGATGTCGAGGTAGAACAGGTTGACCGAGAGCAGCGACGACGGCGCGTAATACCATTCGGCCGCCGCGTTGAAGCTCCAGGCACGGTACGGGTTGAGGTTCGGATTACCCCCGGCGTTACCCGTCAGCGCGAGATCGCTGACGGTGAAGGCGCCGGCCAGCTGGGCGTAGCCGGGCCGCGTCATCACGCGCGCCACGCCGGCGCGCAGCAGGAAGTTGGGTGTCGCGTTGAAGGTGAAGTTGGCGCTGGGCAGGATATCCCAATAGTGCCGCTTGACCGTGACGGTGCCGCACGTGCCGCAGAACGGCGTGACCGTGTTGGCGACCGCGGCGTTCGGCGAATATTGCAGCGTATTAAGGTCGGTATAGACCGCCCGCACGCCGATATTGCCGCGCCAGTTGCTGTCGTTGCCCAGCTTGGCCATGGCATAGACCGCGCTGGTCTTTTCCTTCACCGAGAAGCTCGCCTGCGGATAGAAAGCGAACTGACGGCCACCCTGCGTGGCGAGCGTCGCCAGCGTCTTGTCCTTGTCCGCGACCGAATACGGCGGGAAGTCGATCAGACCGTCGAGGAAGTTGCTGGGCGTCAGTTGGCCGTTGAACACCGTGCCGAGGCCAACCGTCTTGGTCCCCGAATAGGCCCCGTTCCCGGCCCATGAATAGGCGGTGTAGTTCACCTCGCGCTTATGGTCGGTGAAGCGGCCGCCGATCTTGATCGATTTCAGGAAATCGCCGTCGAACTTATAGTCGAGATCGGCTTTGACATACGTTTCGGTATCCGGCGACAGGATCTTCCCGCCCCACGACCAACTGTAATAATTGTTGAGATACGCGGCCGATTTCGGATCGGTCGGCAGCCCCGGATAAGTGACGTTCGCGCCCTTGCCGGCGTTGGTGTAACTGACCCCGGTATCCCAATAGGTTTCCCACGCGAACGTGTCGGTCGTAGCGCCCTCGCCCTTGGTATAACCGACTTCGCCCGACAGGGTCAGACGCTCGGTCGGATTCCACTTGGCGTCGAGGTTGATGACCCAGGTCGATGAATAGGCGTCGCGGAAGATGTCGTCCTGGACGCGGCCCTGCACCGCGGCGCCGTTCGTCGTCGTCGCGTTCCACGCCGCTTGCGTCAGATAGCCGTTGGTGACCTTATAGCTGGCCAACGCATAGGCCGGCGTGCCGGGGGTCGAGTTGTTGGCGATGACACGGCTGATCCATGCCATCGAGTTGCGGTTGACGTTGTTGGCGTCCATCCGCGTGTAGATCGCGTTGAGGTTCACTTCGAACCGGTCGTCCGGCTTGTACTGCAGCGCGATCGTGCCGCCCTTGCGGACGCGCTTCTGCGTGAAATAGGCGGCGCCGATCAGGTTCGGCGCGGCGACCATCTGGCCCGAATTGGCGAAGTTGGTATAGGTCGTGTAGCCGAGAAACTCTTGGCCATCGCGGCGGAATTCGCGCTCCTGATAGAAGCCGGCGATCAACATCCCGAACGTGCCGGCCTCGTTCTTCCAGCTGTAGAGGCCCGAAACCTGCGGGCGCCACTTGGCCGACAGGTCGTTATAGTTCGCCTGCGCGGTCAGGCTGAACGAATTGGCCTTGAGCTCGAGCGGCTTGCGGCTCGACAGGTTGATCGTGCCGCCGATGCCGCCTTCGGGCAGGTCGGCCTGGGAGGATTTGAACACTTCGAGCTTACCGACGATTTCGGACGGCAACAGGCTGAAGTCGAAGCTGCGCCCGCCCGAAGTCTGGTCGAGCACGAACCAGTCGCCGGTCGCGACCGAATGGCCGTCGAGCAGGGTCAGGTTGAGCGTCGGGTCGGTACCGCGGATCGACACCGACTGGTTTTCGCCGAAACCGCCGGCATTCGCCGATCCGGTCACGACGTTGACGCCGGTCAGGCGGCCGAGCGAGTCGGCGACATTCTTGTCGGGAAACTTGCCGATGTCCTGCGCAGTGACGACTTCGGAGATGATGTCGTTATTGCGCTTGGTCGCAAGCGAGGCGGCGATCGACGAGCGGATACCGCTGATGACGATATCGTCGCCTTGATTGTCGGTCGTCGTGGTTTGGCCGTCACCGGTGCCGGTGGAGGCATCGACCGTGGCGGCCGGCGCCGTCTGCGCGGCGGCCGATCCGGCCATCCCGATCGCGAGCGCACTGGCGGTGCAAATGAAGAGCGCCTTGTGTGACTTGACCATTGACCGTCCCCTTGTCGCTGGAATTGGGTCTAACCAAAGCAGGACCAATTCTCATTTTGTCTCGCCGGACGGACGCGATTACGCCCGCACAGCCCCTTTGCGAATCGCATAAGGCGCCAATGGTCATGAAAATGCAATACCAAAATTAATACCACTGCATCTTTTTGGTATTTTGGTATTGAAATGGCATTATTTGCCGGTCATAAGGATTCGCAACAAGGGGATGCTGACGATGTTCGTCGATCGAGTCGGAAGGCTGCCGGCCGGGGATACCGCGCCGCTGTACCAGCAGCTGCAGCGCATGCTGCGCTCGGCGATCGAGCGGCAGGTGCTGGCTCCCGACGAGGCGCTCCCGCCGGAACGTGATCTCGCCAACGCGTATAACGTGTCCCGCGTCACCGTGCGCAAGGCGCTGGACGGTTTGGTCGATGCACGACTGCTGACTCGGCGACAGGGTGCCGGAACGTTCGTCGCGGCACGTGTCGAGAAGAATTTCGCGACGATTTCGAGCTTCACCGAAGACATGCACTCGCGCGGCCGCGTGCCGCATAGCGAATGGCTGGCGCGCACCGAAGGCACCGTCGCGCCCGAGGAAGCGATGGCGCTGGGCCTTAGCCCCGGCAGCCAGGTGTACCGCTTCACCCGCATCCGCTATGCCGACGGCGTGTCGATGGCGCTCGAATATGCGACGGTGCCGGCGAGTTCGCTGCCCGGCCTCGATGCGGTGACGGAGTCGCTCTACGACGCGCTGGGCGCCGACCGCCCGGTGCGCGTGCTGCAGCGCTTCCGCGCGGTGCTGTTTACCGACGAACAGGCCGAATTGCTGAATATCGACCGCAATTCAGCGGGATTGGAGATCGAACGCCGCGGCTACACGCAGGACGGGCGGACGGTCGAGTTCACCAAATCCTGGTATCGCGGCGACGCTTATGATTTCGTCGCCGAACTCAACGTGCCGCCCGCGAGTTGATGAGCGCATGACGATCGCGCCCGACCAGACGTTGATGTTCGCCGAAGCTGCCGAGGCCGGCGCCGTCGTCGCGCGCCAGGCGATGGTGCAACGCGACGCGCGTGCGGCGCTGATCGAGGCGTTGCGCCGCGATCCACCGCGTCTCGTTGCGACGCTGGCGCGTGGCAGTTCGGACAATGCCGCGACGGTGGCGCGATATCTGATCGAAACGCATTTGTGCCTGTTGACCAGTTCCGCGGCGCCGTCGGTCGCGTCGGTCTATGACGCCGCGCCCGATTATGACGACGTGCTGATGCTGGCGATCTCGCAATCGGGTCGCAGCCCGGACCTGATCGCGGCGGCCGAAATGGCGAAGTCGCACGGCGCGCGATTGGTCGCGTTGGTCAACGACGACGACGCACCGTTGGCAGCGACGGCCGATTTCTTCCTGCCGCTGGCCGCCGGCGCAGAGCGGAGCGTGGCCGCGACCAAATCGTTCGTCGCGAGCGTCGCAGCGCTGCTCTACCTGATCGCCGAATGGTCGGACGACGAGGCGCTGGTCGCCACACTTGCCGATCTTCCGATGCAACTCGACGCCGCGTGGGCGCTCGACTGGTCCGCCGCGCTCGAACCGCTCCGGACGGCGAGCAACCTCTATGTCGTCGCGCGCGGCCCGGCATTCGGGATCGCGCAGGAAATGGCGCTCAAGATCAAGGAAACCTGCGGCTTCCATGCCGAAGCGTTCAGCGCCGCCGAGGTCCGCCACGGCCCGATGGCGATCGTCCAGCAGGGGTTTCACGTTCTTCTGCTCGGCCAGGACGACGAATCGCGCGACAGCGTCGCCGACCTCGCGCCCGACTTCGCCGCGCGCGGCGCGATCGTCCTGCACGCCGGGATCGGCGACGCGCCCGGCCTGCGCCTACCGTCACTCGACGCGCATCCTGCCATCCAGCCGCTGTTGCTGGTGCAAAGCTTCTACCGCCTGGCCAACGCCGTCGCCGTCGCGCGCGGCCGCGATCCCGACCGACCGCCGTTCCTGGCCAAGGTGACCGAAACGGTATGAGCCGCACCGCCCTTGTCAACGGCCGCGTGCTGCTGCCCTCCGGCTTGCGCGACGGCATGTGCGTCGTGATCGGCGACGGCGAGATCCGTGCCGTGTCGTCCGAAGCGCCCGCCGACGCGCGGACCGTGGATCTGAAGGGCAAGACGTTGCTGCCCGGGTTCATCGACACGCAGGTCAACGGCGGCGGGGGCAAGCTGTTCAACGACGACCCCAGCGTCGCCGCGATCCGGACCATCGCCGAAACGCACCGCCGTTTCGGCACGACGGGGTTGCTGCCGACGCTGATCAGCGACGATCTGTCGGTCGTCGAAGCCGGCATCCGCGCGGTCGATGCCGCGATCGAGCAGGGCGTACCCGGCATCCTGGGCATTCATATCGAGGGGCCATTCCTTGCGAAGGCGCGGCGCGGCATCCACTCGGCCGACAAGCTCCAGCCGCTCAAGGACGAGTATCTCGACCTGCTGACATCGGCGAAGCACGGCAAGACGCTGGTTACGCTCGCGCCCGAATGCGTGACGCCCGAGCAAATCCGGCATCTCGTCGCGAAGGGCGTGATCGTGGCGGCGGGGCATTCGGACGCCCGCTACGAGATCGTGCGCGCCGCGATCGAGGCCGGCATCACCGGCTTCACCCATCTGTTCAACGCGATGTCGCAACTCGCCAATCGCGCGCCGGGGATGGTCGGCGCGGCGCTGGAGGACGATGCGACGTTCGCCGGGATCATCGCCGACGGCTACCACCTCCACGCCGCGACGTTGCGCGTGGCGGTACGAGCGAAGGGCGCGCACCGGCTGATGCTCGTCACCGACGCGATGCCGAGCGTGGGGACCGACGATACCGGCTTCATCCTGCAGGGCCGTGAAATCTGGCGCGATGGCGATACGTTGCACGGCGCCGACGGCGTGCTCGCCGGATCGACGCTGACGATGGCGGGTGCGGTACGCGGGATGATGGCGCGGGGCCGCGTCCCGCTGGCCGCAGCGGCGGCGATGGCGGCGACGACGCCGGCGGCGTTCCTGGGGCAGAGCGATCAACGCGGCGCGATCGCGGCAGGGATGCGGGCCGACTTGGTGTTGGTCGATGACGATCTAAACGTGATCGAAACCTGGATCGGCGGCGAGACCAGTGCTGCCTCCGCGGATCAGCGCGCCATCATCTGACCGAGCTGACGCCGCACGCGTTCCTTGCTCGCTTCGCTCAACTCACCGCGAATACCGCGTTTGTCGGGCGCCAGATGCTCGGGCGGCGGGCCGAACACGAAATGCTCGAACATCGCGCGCCACGCCTCGCGCTGATTGGCGGGCAAGTCGCCGAACGCCAGGATGGCGTGGACCATCGTATCGATCGGCGCGAGACCCGGCTGGCGCGGGGAGGCTTCGTCCCACCAATAATTGACCAGGATGCCGATCGCGTCGAGCGACCGGACATGGTGCCACCACATATGCGGGATGAACAACGCATCGCCGGGCGCGAGTTCGACGACGCGCGATTGCGCCATCGCCTCGGCCGCCAGCGGAAAAAGATCGAAATCGGGCTCGTCGGGATCGAACAGGCTGACCGGCGTCCCGGCCGGCGTGAACTCGAACGGGCCGATATAGAGGTTGCCGACCTGGCCGGGCGGAAACAGCCGGAAGCGCCGCCGCCCCGCCGCGACCACCGCGATATTACTGTTCATGTCCTGGTGCGTCGCGACGCGGACGCGATTGCCGATCCAGATTCGCGGCGCCACGCCCGACGGCACGAGGGCGATGCCGTTCGCCGCCTCGAACCCCGGCAGCGCCTCCGGCACCATCACCGCTTGCGCCGCGATACCAGGCGGATCGCTCTGTCCGGACGCTGCCGACAATTGCGCGAACAGGCCAGCGAGCGTTCCCGTCCTGCGATCGAAATCGAGCTTCGACAGATCGGCATCGTACGTCAGCCGTCCCTCGGCGCTGGGTGGCGCGTTGACGATGCTGACCGGCGCGCCGGTATCGAACTGGGCGAGATACGCGAACGGATCGCTGGCTTTGACGAGCGGCCAGTCCGCCGCGATGCCGCGAAACACCACGGGCTCGTTCAGCGCGCTCAGATCGACGGCTTCGCCTGTTGGGATTTCACGGATCGCCGGCATCGCGCCGGGATAGGGCGGCGGCGGCCGAAATGCACCGTATTATTGATCGAAATCGCTACGACCACGCTCGGTGCCGTGGAGCGACGACCACAGCCCCTGTGTCCCCGCTTCCTGCGCACGGTTGACGAATTGCGACGCGACCAGCCAGCCCTTGATCGGCCGCAGCGGCGCGAGAGTGCCGATCGCCATGAAGGGCACCGACGTCACCAGATGCACCCATAAAGGCGGATCGAACGCCACCTGTATCCACACGACCAGCGCGATCAGCGGCAGCGCGATGATGCAGAGCGAGAAGAAGGCCGGGCCGTCATCGGGCGCAGCGAAGCGATAATCGAGCCCGCAATGATCGCACGTGTCGACGATCTTGAGCCACGACCTGAACATCTTGCCGACCCCGCAGCGCGGACACAGTCCGTGCCAGCCGCAATGCATGATCCACGCGAACTTCTGCTTGCCGGTGGTGAGGGGCGGCGCACTGGGCCGATCGCTGTCCATGCCGGCGACATAGGCGCGCGTGGCCGCGATTCCCAAGCAAAAGAAGCAATCATATTGATCGCTTTCGACGCGCATCGCGTGCCGCCCTGGACCGGTTGAACCGATCGCATGGTTCGCTGAACTAAGCTAAGCATGGGGGCTGGAAACAAGGAGCACGGCGTGCGGTCGCTTGCGGCTCGGTCGAATGCGGCCGAGCGTCGTCACGTTCACGACCTTCAGCTGATCGCGCGCATCAGCGACGGCGACGTCGCGGCGTTCGAAGAGCTATATCGCGCCTATCACCCCGGCATGACGCGGTTCGTCGCCAACCTGGTGCGGCGGCCGACGATGATCGCGGAAGTGGTCAACGACACGATGATGGTGGTGTGGGAAAAGGGCGGCAGCTTCAACGGCGCGAGCAAGCTGTCGACTTGGATGTTCGCGATAGCCTACCGCAAGGCGATGCGCGCGCTACGGCGGCTGGACGAAGCGGTGGAGGATACGCAATCGGACAAGCGCCCCGCGCTCGATCTGACGCCCGAGGAAGCGAGCACGCAATCGCGATCGAGCATGTTGCTGGCCGATGCGATGGCGTCGCTGTCGGACGACCACCGCACCGTGGTCACCCTCACCTACTTCCACGAAATGGACTATCGCGAGATTGCCGGGGTGATGGGGTGCCCGGTCGACACCGTTAAAACGCGTATGTTCCACGCCCGCCGGCATCTGCGCCGGATATTGGGCGGCGAATTGGCGGATTGGGTTTAGGATGATGACGATGGGAAAGCTGGTCCACCTCCACGGCGACGCGCACGAGCAAACGCTCAAGCTGCTGCCCTGGTATCTGAACGACACGCTCGACGACGCCGAGGCGGCGATGGTCGAAGCGCATCTGGCCGAATGCCCGGCATGCCGGCGCGAGACGGACAATGAGCGCGGCTTGCGGACCGGCGTCACCAGCCTGGGGGTCGATGTCGATCAGGGCTGGGCCGCGATCGCGCGCAAGATCGACGGTGCGGAGGCCCCGCCGGTGCGGCACGCGCCGATGTGGCGGCAGCGAATCGGACTAGGCTGGGCGGCCGGCGGCGCGTTGGCAGCATCGGTGGCGACGGTTGCCGTCGTGTCGTTGGCGCCGATCCAACCCGCCAGTCCGTATCATGCGCTCGGGACCCCGGCCACGCCTGGCAAGGTCGAGGCCAACGCCATCATTCTGTTCGCGCCGAGTGTGTCGGCGGGCGACATGCGCAGCGCGCTGACCGCCGCAGGCGCACGGATTACGGACGGCCCGTTGGCGAGCGGCGGCTATATGCTGCGGATCGAGCCGGGCCGGCGCGCCAGCGCGCTCACGCAGCTGCGGGGACGAAGCGGCGTGGTGATGGCCGAGCCGCTCGACTCACCGACGCCGCAATGATCTGGCGGTGGTTCTTTGCGCTGTCGGCGGTGCCGCTGCTGTTCGCGACCGGCACGGCGCCGGCCAAGAACGTCGCGACGCGCGTCGACGCGACCGATGCCGTTCGCCCGGCACAAGTGCTGGTAATGCTGCGCCTGCCGCCGCTGCACTTACGCGGCGGGGCAACCTATTCGGGTAGCTATGGCGACGCTGCATCGCAGGCGGCGCGCCGACGGATCGCGAACGGCATCGCCAGGAAATACGGCATGCGGGTCGCCGAAAGCTGGCCGATGCCGTTGCTGGGCGTCGATTGCTTGGCGCTCGATTTGCCGCCCGGCCTGTCGGTCGATGGGGCGATTGCCTTACTGTCGCGCGACAAGGCCGTGTTGTGGGCGCAACCGGTCCAAACCTATGAAGGCCGTGGCGCGCCGGCGACGAGCGACCCGCTCTATCTCGCTCAGCCGTCCGCCAGCGCCTGGCGCCTGTCGACGCTACATAGCTACGCGACCGGGCGCGGCGTGCGCGTCGCGGTAATCGACAGCAAGATCGAGCTGACGCACCCGGACCTTGCCGGGCAATTCAGCGTCGATGCGGATTTCGTCGGCGGCCGCGTGCCGCTCGCCGAACGCCACGGCACGGGTGTCGCCGGCGTCATCGCGGCGAAGGCCGATAACGGCATCGGAGTCGCCGGGGTGGCACCGGCCGCGCGGCTGATGGCGCTGCGCGCATGCTGGGAATCGACCAGCGGCACGCGGCCGACATTGTGCAGTACGCTGAGTCTCGCGAAGGCGATCGAATATGCGATCGATCACGACGCCCAGATCATCAACCTCAGCCTCAGCGGCCCGCCCGACCCGTTGCTCGACAAGCTGATCGATGTTGCGTTGACGCGCGGCATTTCGGTCGTCGCGGCCTATGACGGCGCGGCGCTGAAGGGCGGGTTTCCCGCGTCGAAGCCCGGCGTGATCGCGGTCACGGACGAATCTTTACCGGCTTGGCCGGCGACGGTGTACGGTGCCCCCGGACGCGACATTCCCACCACGGAGCCTGGCGGCAAATGGTACATCGTCAACGGCAGCTCCTATGCAGCGGCGCACGTCGCGGGGCTGATCGCGCTCGCCCGGGAACGGCGCAGCGGCGCCCGCATGCGGATCGCGCTCAAGCCCAACGGGCGGATCATCGACGCCTGCGCGACGCTGGTCTCGACCTCGCCCTCCTGTGACTGCGAATGCGCGATCCGACGAGCGCAACAGGCGCGCGGCAAGTCCTGAGCGACCCCACCTGCGTTTAATATTGCCAGTCGCCGCAGCGATCGCCGCCATGCTCGCGGTGCCGCCCGCGCATGCCCAAGTCTCCGGCCGCGTATCGATCGACAGCCAGTATCGCAGCCGCGGCTACCAAATCACCGACGCCAGCCCGGTCGTAACCGCGGCGATCAGCTACGACGACAGATCGGGCGCCTATGCGAGCGGGGTCGTCATCGCCGGCGTCGAGGATTCGGACATCGGCATCGCCGGTTACGAAGCAACCCTGGGCTATGCGGCGCGAGTGACACGCGCGTTGTCGATCGAGGCCGGCGTGCAGCGAACGGCCTATGCCCGGCGGACCGGCGAGCGGCTCGCTTTGGCCTATGACGAGCTCTACGCCGGGCTGACGTTCCGCGCGATCACGGCGCGTATCTATTATTCGCCCGATTATCTGCGTCCGGGCCGTCGCACGCTGTATACGGAGGTCGAGGGGAGCCTTCGCGTGCTGCCCAAGCTGAACGTCAACGCCCATGTCGGCGCTCTCACTGATCTCGGCACCCCGCCGCCGTTCGTTGCACGCTCCAGGATCGACTGGCGCGTCACGGTCTCGCGATTGCTCGGACCGTTCGAACTCTATGCCGGCCTGTCGGGTCGCGGACCCGGCGCCGATTTCTACGCGCGGACCAGAGGCCGCGCGGTCGCGACCATCGGGGCTGCCTTCGCGTTCTAGTCGCCGACAGACGCCTGACCTTCGTCAGGCTAGCCGACGCGCGTTCGCCATGACTTGCGTGTGGATCGGCGCCCACCACGCAGCAGTGGCGTCGATCGAACTCTCCCACCAATCCAGCAGCGCGATATCGCCGAACCGCATGGCGTCGGTCCGTAAGGCGCGGGCCGCACCAGCCTGAGCCTTGCCGAACGCAGCCGCTTTTTCCGGGACCAGTCGGCCGAACTCGGCCAGCGGCTCGCGGCCGGGAGCGCCGAACATCGCCATCCGCGCGCCGATCACCGCCTGCGACGCCGCCAACGTCTCGGCGATCGTCAGCGACAGGCGCCACATATCGAAACTCGCCGTCACGAAACGATCGATCGCATGGTCGTGCTTCATCGTCATTGCTCCCGGTCGTGAGCCTGGCAGTTAGGGGCGCGCGCTGCAGTGCACAATCTTCACGAACGCCTTTTTCGACACTGCCGTCGGACACCTGTGACATCTTCGCCACAATCTTGATTGATGAATGAATGAATATTGACACGAGAGTGAGCGTCTGTATTTTTCGGCGCTCCACGCATCCGAGAATGCGATGATTTTTTGGGAGGGTTCGATGAAGGCAGGTTTCTGGCTATCGGTTTCGGTCGCCGCATTGATGAGCTCGGGTGTCGCGCACGCGCAGACCGCCCCCACCACCGATCCGACAGCGGCCAGCGCGCCCGATGCGCAGACCGGCACCGACACGCAGGACGGCGATATCGTCATCACCGCCGAGCGCCGCTCGACCAGCCTTCAGCGTACCCCAGTCGCCGCCAGCGTCCTCAACGGCGAAGACCTCGTTCGCAAGAGCATCAGCACTGTCGAACAGTTGCAGTTCGCGACGCCGTCGCTGACCGTCAACACGTCGGGTCAGTCGAACAGCTTCAACATCCGCGGTATCGGCAAGACCGAAATCACCAGCTCGATCGGCGTCGGCGTCGTCACCTATCGCGACGGCGTGGCGACATTCCCGGGCTATTTCCAAACCGAACCCTATTACGACATCGCCAGCGTCGAAGTGCTGCGCGGTCCGCAGGGCACCTTCGCCGGTGGCAACGCGACCGGCGGCGCGGTGTTCATCACCGAGAAGAACCCGGACACGAAAGCCGTCAACGGCTACATGCTGGCGCAGTACGGGAACTATAACGACTACAAGTTCCAGGGCGCGATCAACCTGCCGATCAGCAGCACCCTGGCGCTGCGCGTGGCCGGCAACTACGAAAAGCGCGACACCTTCTTCAAGGTGACCGGGCCGTGGACCGGCAATCCGGGCAACCTCGATTCGTTCAGCACCCGCGCCAGCCTGTTGTGGGAGCCGGATTCGCACCTGCGCGTGCTGATCAAGGGCGACTATAACAACGTCATCTACGGCGGTTTCCCCAACACCCCGGCCTATTTCAACCGGGGCACGGCGGCGGCGCCGATTTTCGTTGCCAACAATTCCGATCCGTTCAACGTCACCAGCAACGCGTTCCTGACGGGCAAGGACGAGTTCGGTCGCGTGTCGGCGAACATCAGCTACACGTTCGACAGCGGCCTCATGATCCGCTCGATCTCGGCTTATCAGAACGGCACCACGCAGGAGACGCTCGACGCCGACGGCACCGCGACCGGCAATCCGGTCATCGCGCCGAGCGGCAACCAGACGTTCCAGGATTTTGCGCGCGAGCACATCTGGTCGCAGGAATTCAACATCGTCTCGCCCGACAGCAACCGTTTCACCTGGTTGCTCGGCGCGTACGTCCAGCGTGACAGCTATCGTTTCCCGCCGAACGGCGGCTATCGCTCGCTGAGCGACACCGGGACGCTGCGCTCGCTCGAGATCATCGGCACCAACCCCCACACCGCGCTCGCCGGGTTCGGCCAGATCGGGTACAAGCTGACCGACAGCCTGCAGGTTACGCTCGGCGGCCGCTGGTCGCGCACCACGTCGCGCAACGATGCCACTTATCCGGCCACGTTGTTCGTCGGGATTCTCGTGCCGGTGACCATCAAGCAGAACGATTTCTTCTCGAGCAGCAACGTCGATGGCAAATTCGCCATCAACTGGACGATCGACTCCAACAATTTCGCTTATGCCTTTGTTGCCACCGGCACCAAGGCCGGCGGACTGAACGGCTCCAATTTCTTCGGCGTGACACCGCGCGCGTTCCGGCCGGAACGGGTGACCGACTATGAAATCGGCTACAAGGGCACGCTGATGAACGGCCATCTGCGCACGCAGATCGGCGGCTATTACAACGTGTACAAGAACTTCCAGGTCTCGATCGTCGATCCGGCGACACCGAACTACAACTCGATCTTCAACGTGCCCAATCCGACCAAGCTTTACGGCTTGGAAGCGTCGGCGCAGGGTTCGTTCGGCGCGTTCCAGTTCGACTTCTCGACCTCGATCTCCCATTCGGAAGTCGGCAAGTTCTTCGCGCGCGATCCGCGCATCGGGACGACCGGCACGTGCGATCCCGTAAACGGTCCGGGCAACGCCACCTGCCTCAACCTCGACGGCCGTCGCCAGACCTATTCGCCGCAATTCACGGTGAGCGTCGGTGCGCAATATGCCATCCCGCTCGGCACCGGCGTGACGCTGACGCCGCGTGTGGACTACGCGCACATCTCGAGCGTGTGGGCGACGTTGTTCCAGCGCGCCGATCTGGGCGACTATCTGCCCCAACGGAATATCGTGAACGCGCAGCTGACGCTGAACACCGGCAAGTGGACGATCGGGGCGTACAGCACCAATCTGACCGATCAGCATTATATCAGCTCGCTGAACGGTATCCGCCGCATGGCCGCTCCGCCGCGCCAGTACGGCGTGCGCGCCAGTTTCTCCTTCTGACCTAAGGGGGCGCCCGCGCGGGATCGGCAGGGCCGGGTCGCGCGGGTGGTTTTTCGGCCGAGTGCTGGCGTCCGTCGTCAGGATCGGCGACAGGGGTTGGGCAGGCATACCGGGGGCCGGGGTTGATGACGACCGAAGTGAAACCGAAACGGCGGACCAAGGCCGAACAGCGCGCCGAAAGCCTTGAGCAGATTCTCGACGCCGCGGAGTATCTGTTCGCCGAACATGGCCTGCACGGCGTGACGCTGAAGGATGTCGCCAAGCGCGTCGGCGTCCACACCTCGCTGCTGCATTACTATTTCGACGACAAGAAAGCCCTGTTCGACACGGTGGTCGCACGCCGCGCGCCCGTGACGATCAAGCGGCGGATGGACGCGCTCGACGCGTACGAGCGCACGTGCGGCGGCAAGCCTACGGTGGAGGGCGCGCTCCACGCCTTTCTCGACAGCGATCTCGAATTGTTCAGCCAGACCGACGAAGGTTGGCGGCGTTACGGCCAGCTCGGCGCGCTGATGAGCAATGCCGCGGTATGGGGCGCCGAGTTGATGGACACGCACTTCGACGAAGTCGTGTTGCGGCTGATCGGCGTGCTCAAACGTGCGCTGCCCGATTGTCCCGAAGAGGATTTGTTCTGGGGCTATCACTTCGTCAGCGGCGCGCTGATGCTGACGCTGGCGCGCACCGGTCGCATCGACAAATTGTCCGGCGGTTTGTGCCGGTCGGACGACTTCGCCGCCGTGAAGGCGCGCATGGCGGATTTCATGGCGGCGGGGTTCATGGGCATCTGCCAACAACGCGCCCGGGAACGCGCCGCCAAGGCCTGATACACGGTCGTTGACCTGTCCTGGCGGATCGCCTTACGCAGGTGACGTGACCGAGCCGGTATCCGAACCATCGATCGAATCCGCCGGCCTCGCGCCGCGAGAAAAGCTCGGCATCGGCGTCACCGGGCATCGGCTCGATCGCTTGGGTGCGGACAACGTTCCCGCCGTGACCGATGCCTTGACCGCGCTGTTCCTGCAGATCGACCGGATCGCGCGCACCCAGGCGCCGAACGACCTTCGCCTGATCACTGGACTCGCCGAAGGCGCCGATTGCATCGCCGCCGATTGTGCGGTCGCGCGCGGTTGGGCGCTCGACGTGGTGCTGCCTTTCTTCCGCGACGATTTCGCCGAGGATTTCGAGGAAGGCGTGGCACGCGCCCATTTCCTCAGCAGGTTGGCGGCCAGCACCGCGATCCTTGAATTGCCCGGCGAGCGCGACGCCCCCGGCGGGCAAGGCGTCGCCTATGAACGCGCCGGCCGCGTCGTGCTGTCGCAGTGCGACATCTTGGTCGCCGTATGGGACGGCGAACCGATCCGCGGCCGGGGCGGCGCGGCACAGATCGTTGCCGAGGCGGTGCTGCAGGGCATCCCCGTCATCCATATCGATCCGGCCGATACGCAATCGCCGAAATTGCTGTGGGACGGGTTGGAGGAACTCGATCTTGGCCAGCAGTCCGTGGAGACGGTGGCGCGGGGCGATCTGAACGGCCTGCCCGGGCTGATCCGCGGGCTACTCGATCCGCCATCGGATCCCGACAGCCGCGCCATCCTTGATCGGTTGGGCGCTCAACGCGGCAGCCGCTGGGCGATCGCGTTCGGCTATCCGATGCTGCTCGCGATCATGGGAATACGCCGTCCGAAACGGTCCGATTTCACCCGCCGCATCCGGCTTGGCGCTCCTGCGGGCATCCCGACCGCCAATTGTTCGGCGGACACGGCCTTTGCCGGCGCGTTGCGCGACGAACTGGCGCCGCGGTTCGCGCAGGCCGACGCGGTCGCCACGCGCACGGCGCAACTGTTCCGTAGCGTCTATGTCACCAATTTCCTGCTTGCCGCGCTGGCCGTGGTGCTGTCGCTGCTCGGGCTGGCGCTGCCGGCGAGCACCAAGCCGCTGCTCATCACGCTCGAGCTGGTGACGATCGCCGCGATCCTGATCCAGACGCGCGTCGGCAACCGCGCCGCGTGGCATCGGCTGTGGCTCGACAACCGCGCGCTGGCCGAACAATTGCGCTGCTTGGCGATTTCGGCGCAGCTCGGCGACCTCGACCTGCGCGAGACGAGCGCGCGGGCGGCGGGATGGGTGAACTGGTACGCACGCGGCACCTCGCGCGATCTCGGGCTGCCGTCGGGACGGGTCGATGCGGCCTATCTGGGGTGCGTGCGCGATAGCCTGATCGCATTGATCGACGATCAGGTCGCGTATCTGGCGAGCGACGCCGACCGGATGCACCGGCTCGAACACCGCCTCCACATGCTCGGCACGGTGATGTTCGGGCTGACCGTCGTGACGTGCATCGGCCTGCTGATGTTCAAGGCGGCCGATGCGATGATTCACAGCCTCGACATGCTGGCGCAGCCGCTGACGATCGCGGCGACGATCATCAGCGCCGCGCTGCCCGCGGTCGGCGCGGCGATTTACGGCATCCGCATGCAGGGCGACTTTGCCGGCATCGCCGAGCGCAACCACGCGCTGGGCGAGCAACTCGCGACGATGCGCAAGGTGATCGCGGAGGACGACCTGACGTTCGACACGCTCAGTCGCCGCGTCCGCCGCGTGACCGGCCTGCTGACCGATGGTCTCGCCAGCTGGCTACGGACCTATCACGCCCGCCCGCTCGCGCTACCGGGCTAGATCAGAGCCCGCGCAACCGATCGCGGAAGCCCGCGCGCGCTTCGTCGAGCCGCGAATTGAGTTCCTGCCGCAATTGCCCGCGCAGTTCGTCGAGCGCCGACGGGCCGCCCGCCTGATCGGTGACGTGCTTGACCGTTTCGTCGACGCTCGGCCCGAACATGCCGAGCCCATGCGATTGCTCGATCGCGCCGATCGTCCAGAACTGGTCGGCATGCGC
The DNA here is from genome assembly GCF_007859635.1 of Sphingomonas panacisoli. Lineage (NCBI taxonomy): Bacteria > Pseudomonadati > Pseudomonadota > Alphaproteobacteria > Sphingomonadales > Sphingomonadaceae > Sphingomonas > Sphingomonas panacisoli. Next base: position 3,207,518 of record NZ_CP042306.1, read on the forward strand.
GAACTTGTCCATGACCTCGAACGGGATCGTGCAATAGCCCTTGTTACCCCAGTTCGGTCCCCAGCTGTTGCGCACCAGATACGCTTTGTCGTCGAGGTCGTAGCCGACGATCAGCATCGCATGGCCGCTCGGCGGCGGATCGCCCGCGCCGACATTCGGCACCGGCATGACCCCCGTCTGCTCGGCTCCGTCATAGCATTCGCGCGGCGCGTAGATGCCGAACGCGACCGGCAGACCTTGCGCCAATGCCGCCCACGCCGACTCACCGTAGGGCGTCCGCGCGAACTGCACCGCGTTGTAATGCGTCGCGTTCTGGTAGCAGGCCTCGGTCGGCTTGGCAGTGACCATCGCCTCCTCGAACGGCCACATCCGTTCCTCGCACACGCCGAACGCCATCACCGCGGCCATGCCATGATGGATGTAGCTGCCGGTATTCGCGTTCGCCTCTTCCTTCGCCATCGCGCGCGAGTTGTAGAACAGGAACAGCCGCGACATGTCCGTCACCGCCAGCCCGGCCTTCTTCTGGTGCAGTTCGAGCGCACCGACGATCGCGTTGGCGGTGCAGCTTTCGGTATGCCGCTGATCCTCGACCGGCGAGCAATGCTCCCGCAGATCGACGTGCCGCGGCAGCGTCTGCAGGACACCGGGATCGGCGTTGAGCTTGGGCGCCGGCGCCAGGGTCTGTTCGAAACGGCAACCGTTCAGCGAGCGATCGGACATTGTCTCAACTCCTTTGCGTCAGGCCCGTCATGGGCAAACGGTATCGTTGGTGACGTGCATCATGCCGGTGAACCGCGCTTGGCGATCGGGACCGTACAGGACGTAGGAGACGTTGCACTTGCCGTCCCACACCAAAGTGCCCGGATAGACGTATCCGGCGATCGAGAATTGCGCCCGTCCGGTCACGCCGTCGAACTGGCCGTTGACACTGGCGGGCGAGCCGTCGCCGGCGTTGCCCGACCCGCTGAACATGCCGTTGGATTCAACGGTTATCTGGTAACGGCCGCCATTGGCTTCCCGCCACAGTCCGTTGAGCGCGGCGACACCGGCTTCCGATTCCGACGACGAGGAAGAGGGGGAAGGACCAGTCTCCGGCACCTTCTTGGCCGCGTCCTTGATCGCGAAGATCATGACCAGCACCATGAACAGGAAGATCAATGTACCGCAGCCGATCGCGGTCCATTTGACTACCGGCTGTTTGAGCGGGTTGGACCAATCGACCTGCGGCGCCTTGTTGCCGTCGCTGGTGTAGAGCGAGTTCACCGCTCCCGGTGGCGGAGGCGGCGGCGTCGGCCGCGGCGGGGACGCCGGCGCGGTGTTGTTGACCGCGGCGACGAGTTCCCCACGATAGTCTTTCGCGGTCTGCGGCCGGCTGGCCGGGCGGTTCGACAGGCCGCGCTCGATCAGCGAATCGACCGCGGGCGACACATCCGATCGCCCGCCCGACGGGGGCTGCCAGTGGCCCTGCGGCAGGACGTCGACCAGCAGTTCGTAGAACATCACCGACACCGAATAGATGTCGGCCGAGGGTCCCGCCGCGTCGGGATTGGTGATCTGTTCCGGCGCCATGTAGCGCGGCGTGCCGAGCCCGGTACCCGTCCCGCTCTCGATCTTGTTGGCTGCGCGCGCGATGCCGAAATCGAGAATCTTGAGCGGGGCCGCGGTCGGCGACGGGTCGGCCGTCAGCATGACGTTTTCGGGCTTCAGGTCGCGGTGGACGATCCCCATTGAATGCGCCGCGTCGAGCCCGTCGAGGATCTCGGCGATGATCCGCGCCGCGACGCGCAACGGAACTTCGGTACGCGCGGTGACCTGTTGCCGCAGCCATTCGCGCAGCGACACGCCGTTGACGAACTCCATCGACACGAACGGCTGGTCGTCCTGCTGGCCGACATTGTAGACCGACACAACGTTCTTGTGGCGGATGTCCTGGGTCAGCACGCCTTCGGAAATCAGCCGCTTGATCGCCGCATCGCCGCCGACGACGTCCGACCGGATCAGCTTCAGCGCGACGGCGCGGTCACCGATACTGTCCTTCGCGCGATAGACGATGCCCATCCCGCCACGACCAATGATCGATTCGATCGTGTAGCGTTCGGCGAACACCGTGCCGGGTTCGAGCGCGGTATCCTCGGACTGCTTGTATCCGCGCGGCTTGGTCTCGTCGCCGGAGATCGTGTTGAGGCTGCTGAGGTCGATCGGCCCCGACCCCGTCGCCTGGCCGGCTAAAGGCTTGCCGCAATGCTGGCAGAACGACGAGCCGTCCGGATTTTCGGCCTTGCAATTGGGACAGGCGATCATGCCGCGGACTCCTGAATGGCGGGGGTGCGCGTCACCGTCACCAGGCTTACGCGATCGAATTCGCGCGCGAATCGCACCGCCAGTTTCAGCGCGCCGGGCGCCTTGACCAGCGGCTCGATCACGTCGCCGTCGTTGAGCGGCACGATCTTGTCGGGGCCGAGCGCCGACCCGTTGATCCGCAGGCCGTTACTGCCGCTCGCGCGCAGCATCAGCCGGTCGTTTTCGACGTAGAGTTCGAAATGCCGCCGCGACAGTTGCAGCGACTGGTCGGTGTCAGTCGCGCCCGACTGATCGACAACCGTCAAGTGCACGTCACCCTCGCCGCCCGCTGCCCGCGTCTTCGACCGCCCGAACGCCAGGATGCCGTCGGGGGTGGAGATAGGCAGTTCGAGCGCCGGCGTCTGTTGCTTGCCGAACCCGGCGAAGCGGAACGCGACCGATCGCGGCACGCGCAGATCCTCGGTGATGCCGCGCAGCCCCAGCCGCCGTTCCTCGACGTCGAGGCGGTGGATGTTCATGTCGATCGCCGACACGACCTTGCCGTCGTCCTTCGACCCGCGCGACGTGTTGTCGGTGATCTGGATGACGTTGCCGTTCATCGCGTTTTCGGAGGAGATCTGGACCACCGGGCCCGCCGCTCCGGCGCTTTCGCCGGCGACGTTGAGCAGTACGCGGCTCGAAAAGGCGAAATTCTCCTGCCGTGCACGCCAGCGGGTCGCGACGGTCCACATGATTTCGACTTCGTGCAGGCCCGCGCGGTCGAATTCCTGCGCGGTCACGGATGCGGGCGCACGCGTGCCCGGGTCGAGCGTTTCCCAGCCGAGGCGTTCTTCGCGCCAGTCGCCCTTTTCGCGGCTCCACAGGCCGGTCACGAACAGGGGGCGGTCGATGGTCGAGGAATTGTAGAGATCGAACGGCAACGCGACCGATCCGCCGATCGGCGCGTTCATCGTCGCGCCGGGAATGATCTGCAGATGCGGATCGACGCAGACGTGGCAGAGCCCGTCGTCGCCGACCAGCCCACCGCATTCGGCGAACGCCATGCACCGCGCGAGCGGCTGGCCGCATTCCTCGCAGAACGCGGCCTCCGGGTCCTTCCTGACGGCTGCAACGCAGCAGTCCTTCGGACTACGCAGCCTCTTCATCGCCATGACCTGGGCCGCCCCTCAGGTGCGCATCTGGTGGCCGCAGCCGGTGCAGAAGCGCGCCTTGGACGACAGCGACTTGCCGCACGACGGGCATTCGACCGTCTCGTCCTCGGCCTCGGGCGTGCCGTCGGCCTTGGACGTCCGATCGCCGCCGCCGGCCCCGTAGGCGACACCGGTCGCGCCGGTCATGCCGGTCTTCAGAATGTTCAGCTCGTGCTCGCGGCTCGCCTGCAGGTCCGCCGTGCGATCCGCCGACATCTTGGCGACGACTTCGGCCATCTTCTCGCCGCCGGCGGCGCGCGCCTGCACCTCGGCGATCCGCGCCGCGGCGGCGTCGCCCGAATAGCTCGCGGTCAGCGCGCTGATCTGGTCCGGCGTCATGCCCGCGGCCGCGCCCAATTGGGCGACGCGACTGCGCGCCTCCGCGTCCATCGTTGCGATCGAATCGTCGGTGGTCGCGCGGTTGACCTTGATGCCGCGGTCGGCCTGACGATCGGACAGGTCCTCGTTGAGCATGCCGGTGCGTTTGAGGTTTTCGAACGCCTGGTCGGCCCAGCCCTTGGCCTTATCCTGTTCGAACGCGTCGCGATCCTTGTCGATGCCGAGGTCGGTCGTGGCGTCCTGGCTGCGCTCGCTCCGGTTGAAATCGCCGGTAGCGGCCCCTTCGCTGCGATTATATTCGCCGGTCGCCCGGCCCTCGCGCCGCTCGAAATCGCCTTCCAGCCCGCGTTCGTCGCGGTCGGTCTGACCTTCCGCCCGCCGCTCGCTGCGACCGAATTCGCTTTCCAGCCGGCGCATCTCGATGCCGTGCTGGCGCTCGAGCGTGTCGATCTCCTGCTCGACCCCGACCAGCCGTTTCTTGACGTCGGTCAGGTCGATGACGTGGCTCGCTTCGGCGATGTCGTTCTCGAATTTGCCCGCGCGCTCGTCGCGCAGCATGCGGATTTCGTGCTGCAGCGCCTCGGCTTCCTGCCGCCGCGCCGCGCCTTCGCGCGCATCGATGAACTGGACTTCGCTGTTGAGCACCATGTTGGCGAGGTCGTCCTCGCTCGCTTGCTCCAGCTTGGTCGCATCGACGTTCGCCTTGATCTGGACCGAGGTCGATTCGGACTGGCGCGCGACTTCGCGCTTCATCAGCTCGAGCTGGTAGTCGAGCGCGCTCTGCTGGCGTTCGATCTCGGCGCGTTCGAGCTGTTCGCGCTCGACGGCGTTCATCGCCCAGGTGATCGACGCGTTCTTCACCATCACGCCGATGTCGCCGCAGATACGCTCGGCTTCGGTCATCATGTCGGCCTGGATCTGGTCCTGCAGCCCGCGATTGCCGCGAATCTCATCGGCATTGTGCCGGTTGAGGATCGCTTCGAACACGCGGTCCTGAAACTGCGGCTCGATCCGGCTGAGCACATCGAACCGCGACAGCGCCTTGCGGCCCGGCAACTCGCCGTCCTTGGACGAGGCGTCCTTCTCGTTGCGCGAGACGCCGCTCATCAACCCAAGAATGTTCGACGGCTTGTCGGGGTTGAGCTGCAACTCCATCGTGCAGGTGCCAGCGATCTCGACATTGTCCTTCGACATGCCCTTGACCGCGAACTGGATCTGGAACGGCTTCAGGTCGGCCAGCATCACCGCATAGTGATGCGATCCGCCGATCAGCCCCTTCACCTTTTCCCACAGCCCGCCGACCGAGAATTGCGTTCCCTTGAACGAGTCGATCAGCGCGCCGTCGCGAAACAGCAGTGCCGCGATGTCGGGCGGCGAGGCGAAGCGCTTTTCGAAGAAGCTCTTGAATTCGGATTCGCGGACGAATTCGGCGAGCAGATTGGGGTCCGTCAGGACAAGTGGGTTCGACTCCATGGGTTACGCTTCCTCCCACTTACGATGCTGGAAATAGTGATAAACGTTGTAGCCGATCACCAGCACGATGATGACCGTCGCGATCGGGTGCTGCGAGATGATGTATTGGATCTTGCCGCTGGCGGTCAGGTTCTGGACCGACTTTTCCATCGCGCCGACATTGCCCACCACGCCCATGATGCTGCACGCGAGCGTGAACAGCGACATGAGCAAGGCGGCGAGCCGAGCGAAGTGCGACCCCTTAGCGAGACCGCTGGACGCGGCCAGCGCCTCGATCCGCTCGCGTTCGGTCAGTTCGGCCTCGTGCGCCGCGCCGCGCGCGATCGCTTCCTCGCGCGCTTTCTTGTCGACGGTCAGGAAGTCGGGCTGCGCATCCTTGTTGCGCTTCGCGGTCGAGGCGACGGTCAGATTGTACGCGCGACGGCGCCACCACGCGACCAAGGCGAGGAAGATCCACACCAGCGCGACCGCCACCGTAATCTTGGCGGTTATATCGATCAGCGGCCAAGCTTCGGGAGGAATTCGATCAATCGCGTCCTGCACGTTCGCAGGAATCATGTCCGGACTGGACTGCATCAACTATACTCCCCCCAATACAGTGCGAGTCGGAGCGTAACCATGCGGCCAAGCCGTTGCAAGCATCGAACCGGAACTACTTTTCACAGCGCCGCTCTTGACTCCGTTCGAACCATCCGGTGTCATCCGTTAAAGTACTGAAGTGGCTAACGGCGATACGCTGCGTAGTAATATTGATGAATCGAGTTTGTTTTTCAGTGTTTTAACATAGGGGGCGGATGATGTTGACGCGGGACTCACTGGCGGCGGCGGCAGGCGGCCGGGCGCCGGCACGCATGTCTTTCCTCATCCTCGAAATGTTCCCGTTCCTCCTGATCCCGGTACTGATCTACAATCTGTTCGCCGCATTCGTCGGCGGCACCGTGCCGGGGACCGAGATTCCGCGCATGCTGGCCGGGGTGAATGGCGCCGCGATCACCGTGACGATGATTTCTGGGGTGCGGTTCAGCCTCAGCTGGGGCGATCTGCTGCTGACCTTCTCGATCATCTTTCTGTTCGTCGAAGTGATCAAGTCGACGCGGACCTATTCGCCGACGATCATCAATCACATGGCGTCGATGGTGCTGTTCATCTTCTGCCTGATCGAATTCCTGCTCTTCCCCAGCTTCGGCACGTCGGCCTTCTTCCTGCTGACGATGATGGTGCTGGTCGACGCGCTGGCCGGGATGATCGTGACGATCGTGTCCGCGCGCCGCGACTTCGGAATCGAACAAGCCTGACGCGGCCGGCCGGGGGGCCGGAGCGCGTCCTAGTGTCGGGGGTTATGATGGTCGGTGGCGCCACGCGTCTGTTGCTGTCCGGGCTGCTCGCCGTCGCCCTGTCGGCGTGTTCGTTCGGCCCGCAACTGCAGCGCGTCGCGACCGATCAGGACCAGATGATCGCGAACGCGGAGGACGAGCTGATGCTCCGCAACATCGTCCGCGCGCGCGAACGCTTCCCGCTGCATTTCCTGACCATCGTCGAGACCAACGGCGACGCGCAATTGTCGATGGCCGGATCGGTCGGGGGCGCCTTTCCCGAAGGCGCGCTGACCCAGAATTTCGGGCCGTCGGGCGCGCTGACAGGATCGTCCACCGGCCGCGGCGTCGTCAACATCACCCCCCAATCTCAGCGCCGGCGTGACCTCGCGTCCCAGCTTCCGCGCCGCCGTGCTCGCCACCGAGAAATTCCAGCGCGGCATCCAGACGCCGGTCAGCCCGGCGACGATCGCCTATTATATCGACGCCGGCTGGCCCGACGAATTGATCATGTCGCTCTTCATCGAACGGCTCGACCTGTACGACGCCGACAAGTCCGACAACGACAAGACGGCGCGGATCGGCTCGATCTATAACGAGCCCGACAGTTCGTACGGCTTCGGCGTCTTCCTGTGCCGCTACAGCCTGGCCTCGCGCGCGTCGCGCGTAACGGCACCGCTCGGCTCGGCGGCGGAGATGACCGCGCCGGTCGTCGGGGGCAAGGGACGCGAAAGCCCGACCAGCCGGGCGCGCGACACGCAGGACTTCGTCAACCTGCTCAAGAACGACGAGATCGCGATCAGCGACGGCCAGCTATCCTATCGCTCCGGCCCGAAATATTCGGTCGGGCTGGTACCGCGGCCCGATCGCTGCGGCCGCGCGGTCAGCGACGGCGATATCGGCTTCACCCCCGGCGAAATGCGCGGCGACCGGCTGGTCATCAGCGGGCAATCGGTGGCGAAGAGCGACGTAATCGTGTTCTACGATGCCGCCGATCCCAAGAACGGGCTGCGCTATTTCTACCGCGACGAGATGCTGCGCGACGGATCGTGCATCGCGACCGACTTCGCGCCGCAGATCGCCGATGCCGCCAGGCTATCGGCGCTCGAGCGCTGTTTCCCGGCGAACGGCATCAAGCGGCCGCATCGTGTGCGGATCGACATCCAGTTCCGTTCGGTCGAGGACATCATCTACTTCCTCGGCGAGTACAGCCGCGAAGGCGACGACGTCTACAAGCTGCCGTTCGAGGATTATCGGCGGCGTTGCGGCGGCGAGGGCGAAGGCAATCCGATGCGCGCGCCGAAATGGATCATCCGGCTGAGCGAAGGATCAGGCAAGGGGCTGATCGACACCAGTTTCCGCGACAAGCGCTTCTTCGTGCCCGAGGAACCGGCGGCCAGTTCGGCGGGCTGCGAACCGACCGGCAGCGCGGGGACGCGCAGCATCCAAGTGATCGCATTGCTGGAGCAGCTCCTCAACCTGCACAAATCGGCAGATCAACTTCCCTCGTCGGTGTCGATCACCGGAATCCGCTAGGCGTCGGGCAGCAGGCCCCGCGCATCGCCGAACTTTACCCCGGCATCCTCGTGCGGGCGGACATAGACGCGATAGATCGCCGGAAACGCGGCCTGGAGGTCGCGCTCGATCTCGTCCACCATCCGCTCGACGTCGCCCGCGCTCAGGCGGTTGTCGAAATCGACATTGACCGCCGCGACGATCTGTTCGGGCGCGTTGTGGATCGTCATGATCTCGCCCACGCCCATGATGCCCGGCCGCGTCGCCGCGCGACGGATGCCGTCGATCAGCGCGGGGTCGGCCGCCTCGCCGATCAGCAGTCCCTTGGCCTCGCGCGCCAGGAAGATCGCGACCACGCCGAGCAACAGCCCGATCAGCACCGACGCGACGCCGTCGAAGCGCGGATCGCCAGTCGCCTGGCTGATCGCAAGACCGACCGCGGCGATCAGAATGCCCGCCATCGCCGCGCCGTTTTCGAGCAGGACGATGACAGTCGCCGCATCCTTGGTGGAGACCAAGGCGCGCCACCACGATTTGGGCCCGCGCGCGCGGTTGAATTCCTGGAACGCGGCGAGCGTCGATCCACCTTCGAGCAGGAAAGCGAACGCCAGCACGGCATAGGCGATCAGCGGCGACACTGCGGGCTCGGGCGCGAGGAAATGGATGACGCCTTCGTAGACCGACACGCCCGCGCCCAGCGCGAACACCAGCAGCGCGACGACGAAGCTCCAGAAATAGAGTTCGCGTCCGTAGCCGGCGGGGTGTGTCGCATCGGCCGGCTTGGCCGCGCGCTTCTGGCCGTACATCAGCAGCAACTGGTTGGTCGAATCGACCAGGCTATGAACGCCTTCGGTCAGCATGGCCGACGATCCGGTGATCGCCGCCGCGACGAACTTCGCGACCGCGATGCCGAGGTTGGCCGCCAGCGCGACGATCAATACGCGATTGTTTTCCGCCTTCATCGCGCCGCCATAGCAAAGCGGCGGCGCTTGGCCATGGCCGAGATCAGGGCGTCAGACGACCTTGCGGCCGAAACCGCCGGGCGCCGCGGTGGATGAGGACGTGCCCGACAGGGCGTCGAGCCGCGCCCGTTGCGCCGCGGCATGCGTGGCGGCCGTCTCGATCGGACCCGCCGGTGCCGGCCCAACCTCGCGCTCCGCCCGGCGCCGCGCGATGGCCGCGATCGCCGCGAGCGTCCCGCCGATCACGAGATCGCGGAACCCGCGGACGCGCAGGAACAGCAGCAGGAACATGATGAAGATCGTCGCGACGATCGAGCCCCTGCGACGGCCGGACGAACTGCGTACCGGTTGCGCGGCGACCGGCTGGCCGCGCGCATCGTCGGCGCTGCCGTTCGTTCCCCACGGGTCGGCGGCGGGCGCGCGCGACGCGCTGGCCGGCGTGGGCGGCGTGTAACCCTGGGTCGGATCGTCGCCGAGCGCGTAGCGCAGGTCCGCCATCAGCGCGCCGTCGACCCTTACGTATCTGTCGTCGTGAAACAGCACGAACCCGGCATCGCCGCCGCTCGACGCGACGCTGGCGCCGTTCACGGTGTGGATCGGGTAGATATAGCCGAGGTCGAAATATTGGCCATCGCGTTCGAACGCCGGTTCGTCGGGCAGATCGCGGACCAGATCGATCTTCTGCAGCGGCGTCATCACGTGGCGGCGCCCGTCATCGGCGGCGGCCGGCAGCGCGGCGAAGGCCGCGATCGACGCGGCGAGCGTCAGGATCGGTCGAACGGATCTCATCATGCCTCCCCGCAATCAGGTCAGGCTCGCATTAGGACCGATCCGGTAAAGAATGGCTAAAGCCGCGCGAGTGTGGCGGGGTCGCGTTTACCGGCGTAGAAAGCGTCGAGGCAATCGGCGAACGGCGCGGCGCCAGCGCCCGCGGCCGCTTCCAACAAGGTCATGCTCGACCGCAGTTTCACCGCGTCGATCCCGCCGAGGATGGTATCGGCCGACCGCCGGCCCGCCCAGTCGAGCATCGCTTGCGTCGCGTCGGTCAGCCGCGGACCCAGCACCGGATGCGTCAGATATGCGCGCGCCTCGGTCAGATCGGCGATCGCATAACGTTGCGCCATGGCGCTGTGGCCCAGCCCGGCGATCTGCGGGAATACGAACCACATCCAGTGACTGGTCTTGGCGCCTTCATGCAGCTCGGCGAGCGCGCGCTCGAAAACGCCGTCCTGCGCCGCGACGAAGCGATCGAGGTCGGCCATGCGTCAGGCGGGAACGGCGGCGTCCAGCTTGACCTCGCCCTCATCCTCGCCGTCCCAATAATGCACCCGCGTCGCGTGGACGTGGATCATCACCAGGCCCGGCGTGTCGATGCCGTCCTTGAACCAGCGGTCGAGCCCTTTCGACCAATGCTCCGCGAACCGCGCCTTGTCGTGGACGACGGCCGCATCGCCTTCGACGGCGACGAAGAACGGTCGCATCCCGAGCATGCCGGCCTTGCCCTGGAACGACAGCGCGATGCGCGGATCGCGGCCGATATCGGTGACCATCTGCGCCGAATCCCAGGTGAAGTAGTAGCTGTCGCCGTCGTAATCGACCTCGCGATTGTTGCTCATCGGACGGCCTCCGAGATTGCCGTCGGGGGCGCGCGTGGTCAGCATCGCGAAATCGATGTCGCGCATGCCCTCGGCAAGGTCGGACAGGGTCTTGGTCATCGCGTCTCTCCCGATTCTGTATCGGGAGCTTCAACGCGCGCGAGGTCCGAATCGCTCCGCCGTCAGATCCAGCCCGGCGCGTGGACCAGTTCGAGCTTGATGCCGTCGGGATCGGCGAAAAACACCGCATAATAGTCGCCCGAATATTCCGGGTAGGACGCGGGCGCATCGAGCACCGTGATGCTCCGATCGAGCAGCAATGCGTGGAGCCGATCGACCTCGTCGCGGCTCGCCGCGCGCCAGGCGAGATGCTGGAGACCCGGCGCGTAGCCATCATGCCGCCCCGCGTTCTTCGCCGCGCGGATGCCGAGTGATGCGCCAAACGGTTCGCGCCCGCGAATGTCCCATTCGCATACGTCGGGATCGTCCTTGACCTGAACGTAGCCGAGGAATTCGAGCACCGGGCCGTAGACGCGCTTCGACGCCGCGACATCGGTGACGCTCAGATCGATGTGATGAAACGCGCCACGCACTTGGTCATCATTCACGATTCGACTCCTTTACCATGAGAACATATCATGAACGAAACATCGAGTCGCCGCAATGTTGTATATCATGATCAAGCCGCCCCCCGCCGAACTGCGCCAAGTCTGCGCCCGGCGGTCCACCTATGGCCTCGACGACAGTTATCCGGCCGATCGCCTGCACTGTACGATGCTGCGACTGGGCGACGAGGCCGACTGGCCGAGTTCGCGGCTCGAGCAACTGAGAACCTTGCTCGGCACCATATCGGCCGAGCCGTTTCCGGTGGCGTTCGACCTGATCGCCGGCAATCTGTTGCGCGGTGCGCGCGGCATGCCTTTGGCCGCAGCCTTTCATCGCGTGTTGCGGCAGAAGGCGGAGATGTGCGGCGTGACGATCGAACACAATTTCTGGCTGCACTTGACCCTGGCCTATCGCGGCGTGGCGATCGCGGCGGCACGCAAGATCGAGCCGATCAGCTGGATGGTCGAGGAATTCCTCCTGATCCGCAGCGATCGGGGCCATGAACCGTTGGGTCGCTGGCCGTTGCAACAACGTCAGCTCGCGCTCGCGCTATAACGGCGGCAGCGCCCAATCGATCGGCTTTTCGCCCTGGGCGACGAGGAAAGCGTTGGCCTTCGAGAACGGCTTGGTGCCGAAGAAGCCGGTGTGCGCGGAAAGCGGCGACGGATGCGGCGAGCGCAGCACGAGGTGCCGGCCGGCATCGACGAACGCGGCCTTTTTCTGCGCGTGGCTGCCCCACAGCATGAACACGACCGGCTTTTCGCGCGCATTGACCAGCCGGATCACGGCATCGGTAAAGCGTTCCCAGCCGCGCCCCTGATGCGACGCGGCCAGCCCCATCTGAACCGTCAGCACCGCGTTCAACAGCAGCACACCCTGTTCGGCCCAGTGTTCGAGAAAGCCGTGCCGCGCCGGCGGGATGCCGAGATCGGCCTCCATTTCCTTGTAGATATTCACCAGGCTCGGCGGCGTGCGCGTGCCGGGGCGGACCGAGAAGCACAGGCCGTGCGCCTGCCCCTCGCCGTGATACGGATCCTGGCCGAGGATGACGACGCGGACGTCGTCGAGCGGCGTCAAGTCGAGCGCGCGGAACCAGTCGGAGCCTTGCGGGAAAATCCGTTTGCCCGCGGCTTTCTCGGCCACGAGGAACTCGCGCAACGCCGCCATGTACGGATCGGCGAACTCGCCGCGCAGCGGTTCGAGCCAGCTCGGATGCAGCTTGGGGTCGCCCATCGCCGATCTTGACCGCAGCCGCCTATCGGCTGTCAATGCGGCGCATGATCCGTTTGCTCGTCGCGCTGCTCGCCCTCGTCGCCACGCCCGCTTTCGCCGCCGATGCGGCGGACGGGCTGCAACCCAAATTCACCGCCTCGTCGACACTGATCCCGGCGCGCACCGTGCAGGTCTGGCTGCCGCCCGATTACGCGACGTCGAAACGGCGCTATCCGGTGATTTACCTGCACGACGGCCAGAACGTGTACGACGATCCCTCGCCCTGGTCGGGCAAGAGCTGGGCGGTGCATCGCGCGCTGGCCAAGCTGATCGCCGAGCGCAAGGTGCGTCCCGCGATCCTGGTCGCAGTGTGGAACACCGACAATCGGCTCGGCGAATACATGCCCGAGGCTGCGGTGCCGCCGGTGGTCGCGCCGGGCGATCCCAATGCGGACGATCTGTTCAAGAAACTGCCAGTCGAACGGGCCAAAATCGCCGGCGACGCCTATCTCGCCTTCCTGGCCGACGAGCTGAAGCCGCTGATCGACAAGCAATATCGCACGTTGCGCGGGCCACGCGACACGATGCTGATGGGGTCGAGCATGGGCGGGCTGATTTCCGCTTATGCGCTGGTCCGCTATCCGACCGTGTTCGGGGCCGCGGCGTGCCTGTCCACCGCATGGCCGATCGGCGACGGCTTTACCGAACGCTGGTTCGAAACGCATTTGCCGCCCTACACCGCGCGGCTCTATTTCGATTATGGGACCGGCACCAACGACGGCACGATCGCGCCGTTCCAGGCGAAGCTCGATGCCGCGGCGGGAAAGCGTCGCGGCTGGGTCAGCCGGGCATTTCCCGGCGCGGAGCATAGCGAGCGCGCCTGGGCCGCTCGCGTCGATATCCCGCTCACCTTCCTGCTAGGAAAGAAGTGAGTCGAGGCTCGCTCAGCCCCGGTCAGGCGACCGGGACGAGCGAGGTGGCGACGCTGATCATGACGGCCGAGCAAAGCAGCGCGCTGACGACCGAGAAGAGGCCCTGGGCGGAATAGAAACGGATCGACATGGTGAACTCCCTTCGTTGTTTTCCGGTCGGCGGCTGATCCGACGACCGACGCCGACGGATTTGCAGGGAGCGTGCCAGTTTTATAACTAGCTGAATTACAACGGAAATCTATTTCAGATGGAGCAGGCGTGGCGTGTAACACCAACTATCGGGCAGACTTTGCGCCGCTAGTTAGGAAATATCGCCATCGCCCTTGATCACGTTCCGGCCGGCATCCTTTGCCGCGTACAGCAGGCGATCGGCGCGGCCCAACGCCGATCCCATGACCTCGCCCACCTCGTGCGCACTCACGCCGCCCGAGAAGGTCACCGCGCCGAGCGGCGCATCGGTTTCGCGCAAGCGATACTTTTCCCCGCGACTGTGCCGCGCGCCGCGTCGAGCGTGGCTACCGCCGCCTCGGTCGTCACACCGGTAAACAGGATGGCGAATTCCTCGCCGCCATAGCGCGCGACCAGATGCTCGCCGCACGCTTCGCGCAACGCCTCGGCGATCACCTTCAGGACGCGGTCGCCCACGGCATGACCGAAGCGATCGTTGACCGACTTGAAATGGTCGATGTCGCACAACGCGATGCAGATCGGCTTGTCGCCCTCCGATGCGATCGAAAACGCATCCTCGAACGCGCGGCGATTGGCGAGCCCGGTCAGTGGATCGCGACGGGCGTCGTCGCGCGCCGCTTCCAGTTCGGCGCGCAGCGCTTCCGCTTCGACCGTGGCGGCGGCCAGCCGCTCCTCGGCCGCACGGACGCGATCGAGCATCGTCGTCGCCAGCCGTGTAATGTCTTCGACCGCCGCGCCGCTCGCTTCGCGGATCGCGTCGGCACCGGCCAACAGGTCGCGCCCGAACACTTGCGTCTCGGCCCGCATCGCGGCGACCGTATCGGCGAAATCCTCGACCTGCATCTGCGTGCGCGCGACCAGGGTCTGCATCATCACGTTGGGGGATTCATTGGCGGCGTTGTGCGATTCGGTATCGTTGTGCGGAGCCGTCGCACCGGGGACAGCGGCCTGGTGGCCCATGTCCTCGATATCGCGCGAGGTCAGTCGCACGCCGCCGTCGGTGATGCGCGCGACGCTGGCGGCGAGCGCACCCTTGGGATTGCTCAACACACGATGCGCAAAGGCATAATTGACGGGATCGACGCTTAGTCGATGATCCGCCAGAAACGCGCCGATCGCCGAAAATAGGCGATCGGACGGCCCGAACGGCTGACTGGTCTGTGCAGCACTGGCCACCGATTTTTATCCGTTCCCCGTTTTCCCCGAGGACGCGCAGTACATCGTAACCGCTAAAATAACGTTGCCGCGCCTATCAGAGGGGTCGACGGCCCCGGCGTCCAACAAGCCGATGCCGCCACAACGGACCTATTTCAGCGCGCGCACCGCCTCCAGCGTCAGCTTGACGTGATCGGCCGCGCTCAGGTTCGAATGGACGAACGTGATCTTGCCGTCGCGCCCGATGACGTAGCTGGTGCGGTTGGTGACCGCGCGCAACTGCTTGGTCTCGACGTCAGGAATCATCTTGCCGAGATCGACGTCATACGCCTTGACGATGCGCGGCCCCGCGCTCGCCACCGCGAACTTTCCGGCGCACTTCTCCTGGCTGAACTTGGCGAGACGTTCGACCGTGTCGGTCGACATGCCGATTACCGTCGCGCCCGCCGCCTGGAACTGCGGCACCGCTTCGGAGAAATCGTGCGCTTCCTGATTGCACCCGCCGGTATACGCCGCCGGGAAGAAATAGAGCACGACCGGCCCTTTCTTGAGCTGTTGCGACAGCGTCAGGCGGAAGATCTTGCCGTCGATCGCGCCGCGCGTGGTGAAGTCGGGCGCGACCGCGCCGGGCGACAGCGCGGCGACCGCGGGGACGGTGGCGAAGGCGAGCGGAAGCGCGAAAAGGCGAAGGCGCATGGGGACTCTCCCTTGAAGGTTGCGCCGCTTTCTAGACCCGCGCCGCGCGTACGGCTAGGGGCGGGCGCATGCGGATCACCGATGCCGATATCGCGCTGGCTCAAGCGCTCGCCGATGCTGCCGGCGCGGCGATTCGGCCGCATTTCCGTGCGGGGTTCGACGTCGAGACGAAAGATGATCAGTCCCCCGTCACCATCGCCGACCGCGCTGCCGAACAGGCAATGCGCGCGTTGCTCGCCGCCGAAGCGCCGCGCGACGGGATCGTCGGCGAGGAATTCGGCACCATCGAGGGATCGACCGGACGGCAATGGGTGCTCGATCCGATCGACGGCACCGTCAGCTTCGTCGCGGGGCGGCCGATCTTCGGCACGCTGATCGCGCTGGTGCAGGACGGCTGGCCGGTGATCGGGGTGATCGACCAGCCGATCGGTCGCGAGCGCTGGGTTGGGGCGGCGGGGCGGCCGACCTTGTTCAATGGCCAGCCGGTCAGGTCACGCGCGTGCCGTGACCTTGCCGAGGCGACGCTCGCGACCACCGGCCCGCATTATTTCAGCGATCACGACGCCGAGCATTTCATGGCGCTCGCCGCCAAGTGCGCGCATCGGCGGATGGTGTTCGGCGGCGACTGCTATAATTACGGCCTCGTCGCGAGCGGGCATATCGATCTGGTCGTCGAGGCCGGGCTCAAGCTCTACGATTTCGCGGCGCTGGTTCCGGTGGTCGAGGGCGCGGGCGGGATGATGTGCGATTGGTCGGGCGAGCCGCTGACCGCCGACAGCAAGGGCGATGTGATCGCCGCGGGCGACCCGGCGCGAATCGACGATATCCTGGAAGCGCTCGCCTGCCACGGGCATTAAGGCGCCCTATTCCATCAACCCCAGGCCGAGCAGCAATATCCCGAAGATCATCAGCGTGATGGAGGCGAAGAAGCCCAGCACCACCGTCCGCCACAGCGCCGAGAACCATCTGAGCTGATACGCGCCGCGCAACTGGAAGAAGATATGCACCGGCGGTGCAAAGGCGATGAGGTTGCCGTATATCCAGACCGGCGTGTTGATCATCATCAACAGCGACACGAAGGTCGCGAGCAGCATCATGAACGACAGCGAATAGGTCACGAAGATCGCGTGATCGTAGGTCGTGAAGCGGCGCCGCCATAGGAACAGCAACGCCACGAACGGGACCGAGATCGGGATCAGCGCCCAGCTGTATTTGTAGGCCGAGCTCTGCAGCTTGTAGAGCGCGAGTTCGGGATTCTTGTTAGCCTTCCTGATCCCCTCGTCGAGCGCGGGCCAGCCGGTATTGACCCTGTTGACCGCGGCATCGCGGGTCGGCGCCTCCGACGTGGCCGATTCCGGCGTCTCGACGATCGCTTGCCGCGCGCCCCTCAGCCCGTTCAGCGTCGTCCGGTAACCAACGATCTCATCGGCGGTGTCCTCGTCGCCCTTGCCCTTGGCGAGCCGGTCCTGCTCCTTGGTCAGATGCGACTGCGCCTTCGCGATCTCGCCGTCGATGCGCGCGATCTTCTCGGCCTTGGTCGACGGCGTGCGGTCGATTTCGAACTCCTTGCCGCCGCCCATCGCGTGCAGGGTCGCGAACATCAGAAACACGAAGAACAGGAACATCGCGAGCGGCGACACGAACCGTGCGCGCTCGCCGTCGATATAGCGCCGCGTCAGGCTGCCCGGATGCGTGACCAGCATCGGCAGCGTGCGCCACACCTTGCCCTCGAAATGGAACACGCCGTGGAGCAAATCGTGCCCGATCGACATCAGCGTCTTGTGGACGTGCCCGTTCTGCCCGCAGGCGTGGCAAAACTCGCCGATCAATGCGGTGCCGCAATTGAGGCACACGCCGTGTGCCGCATCGCTCGCCGCTTCGCCCGCCTTGGGCTCGACCGCGCGACCCAGCAACGCCCCGGTCGCGATATCGCCGGCCATCTCTATCCCACCGCTCATGGCGCGATGGATAGCATTGGGCCGCCTAAAGGCGATACCGTTTTGGTAGCGCGCTGCGACATGGTATCGATACGCCATGGCAACGATCGTCGATGTCGAAATTGACCCCACCGCGCTGATCGCGGCGCTGGGCCGTCACGCCCGCATCGCGGCCGGCGCGTTGGGGCGGCTGTCCACCGCCGACAAACGGCGCGGGCTGATCGCGATGGCGCGGGCGATCCGCGGCGCGGAAGCCGCCATCCTCGCCGCCAACGCGATCGACATGGCGAATGCCGAGAAAGCCGGACTGTCGAGCGCGATGCTCGACCGGCTCAACCTAACGCCCGACCGCGTCGCCGCGATGGCCGACGGGGTCGCGACGATCGCGACGCTGAAGGATCCGGTCGGCGAGACGATCGACGAGACCGTGCCGGCGAACGGCATCCATCTGTCGCGCGTCCGCGTGCCGATCGGCGTGATCGGCATCATCTACGAAAGCCGCCCCAACGTCACCGCGGACGCCGCCGCGCTGTGCATCGGATCGGGCAACGCCGTGATCCTGCGCGGCGGGTCGGAGGCGGTCGAGAGCAACCGCGCGATCCACGCCGCTTTGGTCGAAGGGCTAAAGGACGCCGGCCTGCCCGCCGAGGCGGTCCAACTCGTGCCCACCACCGACCGCGCCGCGGTGGGCGCGATGCTGGCTGGCGAGGGCGTGATCGACATGGTCGTGCCGCGCGGCGGCAAGGGACTTGTCGCGCGCGTCCAGGCCGAGGCCCGCGTTCCCGTGCTCGCGCATCTCGACGGGATCAACCACGTCTTCGTCCACGCCTCCGCCGACCCGGCCATGGCCGAGACGATCGTCGTCAACGCGAAGATGCGCCGCACCGGGATTTGCGGCGCGATGGAGACTTTGCTGATCGACCGGGACTATCCCCGCGCCGCCGATTTGATCGCGGCGCTCGCAGCAACCGGCTGCGAGGTGAGGGGCGACGACGCCGCGCGCGCGCTTGCCCCCGACATCGCACCCGCCGCGAAGAGCGATTGGGACACCGAATATCTCGAAGCTATCGCCAGCGTCGCGATCGTCGACGGCCTCGACGGCGCACTGGCACACATCGCTCGCCACGGATCGCACCATACAGATGCGATCGTCGCCGAGGACGCTACGGTCGCCGAACGCTTCCTGGGAGAGGTCGACAGCGCGATCGTCCTCTGGAATGCCTCGACCCAGTTCGCCGACGGGGGCGAGTTCGGGCTCGGCGCCGAAATCGGCATCGCCACCGGTCGCCTCCACGCCCGCGGCCCGGTCGCGTTGGAGGGGTTGACGACATACAAATGGATCGGGCGCGGCACCGGTCAGGTGCGCGCCTGACAGACATTGACGACCAAGGCTTTGCGGAATGGCGCGTGCGGACTATCCGGGCGTCATGACCTTCGACCGTATGTTCTCAGCGTCTCGACGTATCTGATGCGCATCGGTCTCCTCGGCGGGTCGTTCAACCCTGCGCACACCGGCCATCGCGCGATCAGTCTGGCGGCGATCGAGGCGTTGGGGCTCGACGAGGTGTGGTGGCTGGTCTCGCCCGGCAATCCGCTGAAGGACAAGGCGACCGACATGGCGCCGTTCAGCGTGCGCTTCGCCTCGGCGCGAAAGATGGCGGGTCATGCGCCGATCCGCGTCTCCGCGATCGAGGAGCGGCTCGGCACGCGCTACACCGTCGATACGCTCGCCAAGGTCCAGCGGCTGTATCGCGGGCACGAGTTCATCTGGCTTATGGGCGAGGACAATCTGCTCAATTTCGACCAGTGGAAGGGGTGGCGCCACATCGCGATGTCGATCCCGATTGCGGTCGTCGCGCGTCCGGGTTATGATCATGCTGCCCGGGCGGTCCCCGCCATGGGTTGGTTGCGGCGCTTTTTCCGGCCCGCACACCAGGCGAAGAACTGGACGACGTGGAGACTGCCGGCCCTCGTGCTGCTGCGCTTTCGCCCTGATCCGACCTCCGCTACCCGGCTGCGTGCGGCCGACCCGAACTGGCATCGCCGTTTTGCGCGGCGTGTCGCAGGCGTCCCCAGCGCCGACCCACCCACTCCGTAGGAACCGACTTGGCCACATCTCCCAATGCGTACCGCTCGTCCGACGCCGAAGGCGCCGAGGCGCTGCATCGGCTCGTCATGACGAGCCTCGACGACGATCAGGCGGTCGATACGATCTCGATCCCGCTCGCCGGCAAGTCGTCGATCGCCGATCACATGGTCATCGCCAGCGGCCGATCGACGCGGCAAGTCGCGTCGATGGCGCAGAAACTCGCCGAGAAGATCAAGGCCGAAACCGGCCGGTCCGCGCGGATCGAAGGGCTGCCGACCGCCGACTGGGTGCTGATCGACGCCGGCGATGTGATCGTCCACCTGTTCCGCCCCGAGGTGCGCAGCTTCTACAATCTCGAGCGGATGTGGTCGTTCGGCGACGCGCCGACGCCATTGGCGCACTAGGGCTGCTATCCGAATACCGTTCGTGCTGAGCTTGTCGAAGCACCGTACTTTCTTCGGATCGAGAAGAACGGCCCTTCCACAAGCTCAGGGCGAACGGGGATAGGATTGTGCTGCTCCACATCATCGCGCGCGGCAGGATCGGGCGCAGTCCCGAGGCCGAGCTGGTCGATCGCTACCTGAAGCGCGTCGCATGGCCGACGCGCATCACCGAACTCCCCGATACCGGCGGCAAGATGCCGGCGGTCGAACCGCAAACCAGGATCGTGATGCTCGACGAAACCGGCGACACGCCGGGGTCGATCGCGTTCGCCGACAAGCTCGGCAAGTGGCGCGACGACGGGGTGCGCGAAGTCCGCTTCCTGATCGGCGCGGCGGACGGGTTTTCCGACGCCGAACGCACGAGCGCCGACTGGCTGGTGTCGTTCGGCCGGCTGACCTGGCCGCACATGCTGGCGCGCGCGATGCTCGCCGAGCAATTGTGGCGGGCGTCCAGCATCCTTGCCAACCATCCCTATCATCGCGAAGGATAGGCTATGCGGCTTGCGCTGATCCCCGTCCTGCTGGCCCCGTTCGCGGTGGCGCTTCTGGCGAGTCAGGGAAATGCGCAGTCCGACATCGCCGATCAGCAGCGCCGTCTGCTCGAAGCGCGCGCGCAGTCCGCCGCCGCCGCGGACCGTGCCGCCAAACTCGACGCTGCTGCCAATAGCGAGCGCGATCAGGCCGCCAAAGCGCTGGCCGAGGAGCAAGCGCTCGCCGCGAAAGTCGCGCAGGCACAGGCCGACATCACCGCCGCGACCGCGCGCATCGCGTTGGTCGATCGCCTGCTGAACGACCAGCAGCAGAAACTGGCCGTCCAGCAAGGCCCGATCGCGCGTCTGGTCGCCGCGCTCTGTTCGCTTGCGCTACGCCCCAGTTCGGTGGCGATCATGCAGCCCGGGTCGGTCGCCGACCTCGTCCATGTCCGCGCCGTGCTGGGAAGCACCTTGCCGCTCATCCAGACGCGCACCGCGGGACTGCGCGGCGAGCTCGACCGCAACCGCCGGTTGCGCGCCGACGCGCTGCTCGCGGCGCAAAGCCTGACCGACAGCCGGCGGCGGCTGGAGACCAATCGCATCGCGCTCGCCCGGCTCGAAGCCGAGCACCGGCTCAAGTCGCAATCGCTGAGCCGCGGCGCGCTGGCCGAAAGCGACCGCGCGATCGGCCTCGGCGAACGCGCGCGCGACCTGGTCGACCAGATGCAGGTCAATACCGACGCCGCGACCACCGGTGCCGCGCTGGCGAAACTGTCCGGTCCGCTTCCTCGCCCTGCGCAACCCGGGGAAATCGCGCCTATCGCCTTGTCCTGGTCGACCGTGTCGGCGCCATGGAAACTCCCCGTCGCCGGCAAGCTCGTCACCGGGTTCGGCGAAGTGTCCGACGCCGGCGTGACCTCGCGCGGCCTCACCTTCGCGGTCGCTGCCGAGGCCGACGTCGTCGCCCCCGCCGCGGGCAAGGTGGTCTATGCCGGGTCGTTCCGCGACTATGGCAATGTCGTCATCATCGATCACAGAGGCGGCTGGACGACGCTCGTTTCCGGGCTGGGCGCGCTGACGGTCAAGCTCAACCAGACGATCGGCCAGGGCGCGCCGATCGGTGCCGCGCGGGCCGGCGACGACCGTCGTATCACCGTGGAACTGCGCCGCAAGGGCCGCGCGGTGGACCCTGTCGCGCTGACCGGCTAAACGCCTCCCGACACTCTTTCCGATCGGAATCGTTACCCCATCATGGCTCGTGCATTTTCCTGGCTTCAGGCGACCGCCATCGCCGGCGCGGTCGCGCTCGTTCCCGTCGCCACTTCGGCCTCGGCCGCCGCCGACAGCGATACCTATCACGAACTCGAAACGTTCATGACGGTCTTCAACCGGATCAAGGCGAGCTATGTCGATAAGGTCGACGACAAGAAGCTGATCCGCGGCGCGATCGACGGGATGCTCGCCAGCCTCGATCCGCACAGTTCGTACGTCGATGCGGTCGATTTCCAGAACATGCAGATCCTGACGACCGGCAATTATGGCGGGCTGGGCCTGACCGTGACGATGCAGGACGGCGCGGTGAAGGTGATCGCGCCGCAGGAAGATACGCCGGCGGGACACGCGGGGATCAAATCGGGCGATTTCATCACGCATATCGACGGCAAGTTCATCTTCGGCGAGACGCTGGACGAAGCGATCAGTTCGATGCGCGGCACGCCGGGTACCCCGATCAAATTAACGATCGTCCGCCCCGGTCGCGACAAGCCGATCGACGTCGCGCTGGTCCGCGAAGTCATTGTGACCAAGCCGGTCAAGTGGGAGGTCAAGGACGGCATCGGCTATATCAACATCAACACGTTCAGCGAGACGACCGGCCAGGACGTCCGCGCCGCGATCTACAACATCACCAAGTCGCTGGGACACAAGCCGCTCGGCTATGTCGTGGATCTGCGCGACAATGGCGGCGGCCTGTTGAGCCAGGCGATCGAAGTCAGCGACGCGTTCCTGTCGTCGGGCGAGATCGTCAGCCAGCGCGGGCGCGAGAAGGACGATATCGAGCGTTACTACGCCAAGCCAGGCGACGACGCGGGCGGCCTGCCGGTGATCGTATTGATCAATTCGGGCACCGCGAGCGCGTCCGAGATCGTCGCCGGCGCGCTGCAGGATCATCATCGTGCGCTGATCATGGGCGACCGGTCGTTCGGCAAGGGATCGGTGCAGACGTTGCTGCAACTCAGCAACGACAGCGCTTTGCGGCTGACCACGGCGCGCTATTTCACGCCGTCTGGCCGGTCGGTGCAGGAGGGCGGCATCCGCCCCGACATCGCCGTGCCGCAAATCTCCGACCCCGATTACAAGTCGCGGCCCGTCTTCCGCGAATCCGATCTGCGCAAGCATCTGGTCAACGAGGTCAAGGCCGACAACGCCATTCTCGAGGAAGATACCAAGCCCGATCCGCGCTTCGCCGCGACGCCCGACGAACTCAAGAAGCGCGGGGTGACCGACTTCCAGCTCTATTACGCGCTTCAGACGATCGGCCGCCTCTCGCGCGCCCCGGCGGTAGTCAAGAAATGACCAATTTGTCGAAGGCGCGCGCCCTTGCGCTGCTGATCCCGGCGGCGTTGCTGGCCGGCGCGTGGGGCTCGCAGCTGATCGGCGGGCTCTACCCGTGCGAGATGTGCCATTGGCAGCGCTGGCCGCATTACGCCGCCTTGGTGATCGCCTTGCTCGCGTTCGTGCCGGCGATGCCGACGCGGCTGCTGGTCGCGCTCGCCGCGATCGCGATCGCCGTCAGCGGCGCGATCGGGGTCGCACATGCCGGGGTCGAATATCATTGGTGGCAAGGCTTTACCGCGTGTACCAAAACTTCCGGTAGCGGCTCGATCACGCTCGACGACCTGATGAAGGCGCCGATCGTGCGCTGCGACCAGCCGCAGTGGAGCCTGTTCGGCATCTCGCTCGCCGGGTTCAACGCGATAATCTCGTTGAGCGGCGCGCTGGTCATCTTCGGCCTGCTGCTGCGTCGGGGCCGCGCGGGATGAGCGGCTGGCGCCCCGGCGATCGGCGTCCGGCGAGCGATTCGATGATCCGGGTCGATCAGGCCGGCGAATATGGCGCGACGCGGATTTATGCCGGGCAGCTCGCGGTGATGGGCGACCGCAGCGCCGCCGCGCGCGAGATCGCGGGCATGGCGCGGCAGGAGGAACGGCACCGCGCCTTCTTCGACAATCTCGTCGCGACGCGCGGCGTGCGCCCGACCGCGCTCCAGCCGTTCTGGAATGTCGCCGGGTTCGCGCTCGGCGCGGTCACCGCGGCGATCGGCCCCGCAGCCGCGATGGCCTGCACCGCGGCGGTCGAAACCGAGATCGACAAGCATTATTCAGAGCAGCTTCAGGTGCTGGGCGATAGCGATCCCGAATTGTCGGCGGCGATCGCGGAGTTCCAGGCCGAGGAAGTCGAGCATCGCGAGACGGCGCTGGCGCACGGCGCGGAATCGGCGATCGCCTATCCGCTGATGTCGGCGGTGATCCGATTGGGCTGCCGGCTGGCCATCGCCACGGCCAAGCGCGTATAGGCGCGGGAGAGGAGACGAGGATGTCGAGGATCGTGTTGGGCGCGCTGGCCGTGACGATCGCGCTGCCTGCCGCCGCGCAGCAAGTGTCGGGTCCCGGCGTGCCGCCGCCGCCCAAATCGAGCGGGCCTAGCTCGGTGTCGAAGAACGCCCCGGTGAACGGCGTCCTGGTCCTGTACGGCAACGAGCAATGCCCGACCGACGCCAACGGTGCGGAGATCGTCGTCTGCACGCGCCGCGACGCGAACGAACAGTTCCGCGTCCCCAAGGAATTGCGCGATTTCAAGATCACGCCCGAAAATCGCAGCTGGGCCGTTCGCGCGCAAGGAACGCTCGACACCGGCGGCACCGGGATCGGATCGTGTTCGGCGGTGGGGCCGGGCGGCAGCATCGGTTGCTCGCGGCTGCAGTTCAAGGAAAGCAAGGACACCGACAAGGAACGCGACGCCGACGAGAAGGAAGGGCAGCGGACCAACTGAGCCGCGGCGTCGTTTCGCGCTCAAAAGCGATTCATTTGACCGCGCAATCGGTCTAGAGTCCCCATCGACCAAGCGGGGGACCAATGGCCAGCATCTTCTTCAAGCCCAAACCCGTCCGGTCGATCGCGCCCGATTGGTATGAGAAGATGCTCGCGGGCGTCGCGGCCGTGTTGCTCGTCATCGTCATTATCGCCCTGGCGAAAGGGCATGCCGACTGGGCGCAGGTGCCGCGCGGCGTCTGGCTGCATCTGGCGACGATCATGGTGGCGCTCATGCTCACCCCGTACATGCTGCTCCGCCCGCGCGGCACGCCGATCCACCGGTTGCTCGGCAAGGTCTGGGTGGTCGCGATGACGGCGACCGCGGCGATCAGCCTGTTCGTGCGCTACAGCAACCCCGGCCATTTCAGCTTCATCCATATCCTGTCGGTGTTCGTGCTGATCATGGCCCCGCGCGTATGGTTGACCGCGCGAAGCCACAACCTGGCGGGGCACCGCGGAACGGTGCGGGGGCTGGTGACCGGGGCGTTGATCGTCGCGGGATACTTCACTTTGCTCGAAACGCGCTTGCTCGGGCACTGGCTGTTTGGCTGAGATGCGCGCTCGTATCCTGCTCTTTGCGTTGGTTTGGCTGTCGTGCGCGTGGTTCGGGTCGTGGGCGCTCAACCCGAACAATTCGACGCGGATGTTCGCCGCGATCGGACTGGTCGAGCGCGGCGACGCGCGGATCGACGAGTTCCGCGACCTGACGATCGATAAGGCCGAGTTCGACGGTCACGTCTATCTCGACAAGGCGCCGGGCATGACCCTGCTCGCGCTCCCCGCCGCCGCGGTTGCAGAGCACATCACGGCGCGCCCGCCGATCCCGCCGACCGTGTGGGACCGCAATTTCGAGCAGTGGATGACCGTGCGGCTGCGGCTCGCGGTGGCGAGCGTCAGCGCCATCCTCACCGCACTCGCGGCGGTCGCATTGTACGACCTTGCGCTCACCCTGACCGCGAGTACGGGGGCCGCATTGTTTGGCGCCGTCGCTTTCGCGCTCGGCACGCCGATCTGGGGTTGGTCGACGACGTTGTTCGGTCACGCGCCGGTCGCCGATCTGTTGGTCATCGCAGTCTGGGCGTTGTGGCGCGCAGGCGAAGAGCGGCCGGTCGCCTTCGCCGCGATCGCCGGCGCTGCGCTCGGCCTTGCCGTGCTGATCGAGTTTCAGGCCGTGCTCGCGGGGTCGATCGTCGCCTTGTGGGGCGCGTTCCGCCTGCGGCGCCCCGCCCCGCTCGCCGCCGCCGCGCTGGCCGGCGCAGCGATGCTGCTGGTGCCGCTCGTCGCGTACAACATGATCGCGTTCGGCACGCCGTTTCGGCTGGGTTACGAGGGCGTCAACGGCTTCCCCGGCATGAAGGAAGGACTGTTCGGGCTGACCAGCCCCAAGTTCGCAGTACTAGCAGAGATCATTATCGGGATGCGCCGCGGCATATTGTGGGTCGCGCCGATCCTGATCCTCGCGCCGTTCGGGCTGTGGCAGTTGGCCAAGCGCCAAGGTGGCCTCGCCGTCACTTTGGCCAGCGCGGCGATCGTCGTGCTGCTCGTCAACGCCGCCTACGTCTATTGGGACGGCGGTCATTCGACCGGCCCGCGCCATTCCGTTCCGGCGATCGGAATGCTCGCGATCGGCTTGGCGGTATATTGGGCGAGCCTGGATTATTGGTGGGAACGCGCGCTCGCCGCGACGATCCTGGCCCTGTCGGTCGCGATCAACCTCGTCATCGCCGCCGCCAACATCACCGCGCCCGACGAATTCTCGTTCCCGCTATGGGACCCGATCCTCAAGACCGACTGGGCGACCGGCACGCTCCGCACCCTGCCGGGCGATTTCCTCGGCTGGTCGCCCTATGCGGGCGTCGCGCTGTACCTGTGTCTCGCGATCCCGCTCGGCCTGATGCTATGGCGCGCCGTCCACGTCGAGGGAAACCGATAATGGCCAGCATCCCCGCTTTGCATATCGGCTTCGTGCTGTTCCCCGACATGACGCAACTCGATTTCACCGGGCCGGCGCAAGTGCTGACGCGGATGGGCAACACGACGATCGAGTTGGTGGCGAAGTCGCTCGATCCCGTATCGACCGATGCCGGCTTCACGCTGCAGCCGACCGCGACCTTCGCCGCCGCGCGGATGCCCGATATACTGTTCGTTCCCGGCGGGTTCGGCGTCGTGCCGGCGATGGAGGATGCGGAGACCGTCGCCTGGGTGCGGCAGGCCGGCGAGCAGGCGCAATGGGTGACGGCCGTATGCACCGGCGCGCTGCTGCTTGGCGCAGCAGGGCTGTTGAAGGGTTATCGCGCGACGACGCATTGGGCATCACACCATAGCCTCGCTCTGTTCGGCGCGGAGCCCGTCCACGAACGCTACGTGTTCGACCGCAACCGCGTGACCGGCGGTGGGGTGACCGCGGGGATCGATTTCGGGCTGGCGCTGGTCGCGGCGATCCGCGGCGACGACCACGCCAAGTTCGTCCAGCTCAGCATCGAATACGACCCGCAGCCGCCGTTCGATGCCGGCTCACCCGACAAGGTCGAGCCCGATATCCTCGACCGCTACAAGAAGATGGTCGCGCGGATGGCGAGCGACCGCGACGCGCGAACGCGCGCCGTGGCGGAGAAGCTCAGCGCTTCCTGAGCCCGCGCACGCGGTGCCAGATGTAGAAGCCGACCGCTGCGACCAGCACGACCCCGATCACCAGGTCGGCCGAGTGGAATGCCGCCTTGAGCCGTGGGTCGCTGTCCCATGCCTTGCCGAGCTTCATCCCCACCCAGGCGAGGCCGAAACACCACGGCCATGAGCCGATGAAGGTATAGACGTGGAACGGCACCAGCCGCATCCGCGCGACGCCGGCCGGGAACGCGATGAAGCTGCGGATCACCGGCAGCAGCCGCCCGATCAGCACCGCGATCGACCCGTATCTGTCGAAGAACCGATCCGCCGCGTCGAGCTCGCCCGGACCGATCAGCACATAGCGTCCCCACCGTTCGGCAACCGGCCGGCCGCCGCGCTTGCCGATCTCGTATGCGACGATCGACCCCAGATTGCACCCGATCGCCCCCGCCGTCGCGGCAAGATACAGGTCGAACCGCCCCGTCGAGACGAGATAGCCCGCGAACGGCATGATGATCTCGCTTGGTAACGGGATGCACGCGCTTTCGATCGCCATCAGCACGACGATGCCGAGATAGCCGCCGGAAGAAATGACCCAGATGGTGAAGCCGGCGAGCACGGCCAAGATGCGTTCGATCATGGACACCGGCGATGCGGGAGCGCGGGCGGACGGTCAAGCACCGATACTTAACCGTGATATTTCAACGATTCTTTAGCGATGATCGGTCAATATCCCTGCCAGGATTCGGGGACCTGCAATGATCGTACGCGGCATTTTTCTGGGATTGCTGACGCTCGCGCTCGGGGCGTGCAACTGGATCGGCAACGGCTACTCGCATGTCGTCGACCGGCCGCAGGCCGACGTCGTCGCCGCGCTCGAGGACCTCGACATCTCCGCGCAGCCCGGCAATCCCGGCACCGATCCCAGCCTGTCGGGAGGCGTCAAGCCCGACATCCGGCTCGAAAAGGCGGCCGATCACATGACGTGGTGGGTGATGGCGGGCGACAAGGTCGCGACGACGATGACCGCGACGTTCGAACAGCTCGACGGGGGCAAGCGCACGCGCGTCACCACCAGCGTCCAGCGCGGCAACGCGTCCGACGATGTCGTGTCCCCGGCGTTCCGCTCGACCGGCATCACCTCCGGCCTGTTCTCGATGGCGGTCGAGGGCGAGCTCAATAAGCTGACCGATGGCCCGCGCGCCAGCGCCGAGGACTGCCAGAAATTGGTCGAGGAATGGCGGATGTCCGGCATCGAAGACGCGCCGCGCGACCGCCCTGAAAACTTGACCCAGGCGATCGGCGAAGGCGCGCGCAACGCGATCAAGTTGCAGGCGATGGCCGACAAGCTCCCGCCGCGCCGGCTGCCCGATGGACGGCGACGGCGAGTTCAAGCCGGTGATGCGTGAAATGGGACCGGCCGACGACGACCGGCCGTCCGATTGGCCGACGCCGCGGTCGAAGCCCGACACGTCGGGCGACGGGATCCCGGACAATTGAGGATTATGACGATGTACCGCTTCGTACCCGCCGCTTTGATCGCCGCTGCGTTGGGCGGGTGTGGCCAACGTCCCTTGCCGCAGCAGGTCGTCGATCGCGACCCCGTGCTGCTCTACAACGCGCTGTCGAACGCGGTCGGCGAGATCCAGAGCAAGGTCAGCGCGAACAAGGACGAGATGGCCCGCGCCAGGGTGCCGGTGCAATTCTCGTCCGACAAGGTCGACGGCAAGATGATCCACGTCCGGATCGCGGCGGCCGGCATGGTGCGCGAGATGACGGTGTGGATCGAGCCGGGTCCCAACCCCGGCCAGACTCTACTCAAGGCCCAGGTGCCATCGGACGCGCCGACCAGCAACGGCACCGATCTGTTCAGTCGCGTCAAATCGACGATCGCCGCCGATGGCGCGCTGGTCGACGAAGTACTGCGCAACAACGATCCCACCTCCTGAACGTTTACATCGCCGCGGCGGCGGCCTTCAGGTCGGCGACGAACTTCGCATACTCCTCGCGCTTCGCGTCTTCGTCGGGGAGGCGCAGCAGGTAGCTCGGGTGGACGGTGATCCACGCTGCACCGCCATCGGGCAGTTCGAGCACGCGGCCGCGTTCGCGGCCGATGGTCATCGCCTTGCCGAACAGGCTGCGCGCCGCGGTCGCGCCCAGCGCCACGGTCATTTTCGGCTTCACCAGCGCGAGTTCCTGGTCGATCCACCATCGGCATGCGGTGATCTCTCCCGCGTCGGGCTTTGAGTGGATGCGGCGCTTACCGCGCAGTTCGTATTTGAAATGCTTGACCGCATTGGTGACATAGGCGCGCGCCCGGTCCACACCGGCGTCCGCCATGGCGCGGTCGAACATCTGCCCCGCGGGGCCGACGAACGGATGCCCGGCCAGATCCTCCTGGTCCCCCGGTTGCTCGCCGACGAACATCAGGTCGGCGTCGACCGGCCCTTCCCCGAACACGGTTTGCGTCGCGTGCTTGTAGAGGTGGCAGCGGGTGCAGTTCATCGCCTCTTCGCGCAGCGCTTCCCACGCCGCCTGGATATTGCCGCCTGGTACAATCTTGGTCTTCGCCGTCGCCACCATCTCGCTCTCCCGGGCTTGCGCGCTCGCGATCAACGCCGGCACCAACGCGGTTTCGGGCATGTTTTTCCAATATTTGCGCGGCATCTCCTTCAACATCGCGCCGACCTTGACCCGCGCCGGGTTGAAGATCGACGCGTAATAGGTCTTCCAGACCGCCTCGACCGGGTCGCCGTCGGGCGCGTCCGCCTTCGACGCGCCCAGTCCTTCGGTCAGCCGTTTGCCGTCCCAATGGATCGTGAGCGCAGGCGTCAGGATCGACCAACGCATCGTCGCGAAGCGGTTGACGAAGAACGCCGCATTGGCGCGGACGATATGAAATTCGGGTTCGAACCAGGCGACGTAGCGCGTGCCGCCATCGTCCTGTACCTCGCGGAAGCGCACGAACGCGCGCATCTTGTGGATATCGCGCCGCACCGCCTTGGCGAACCCTTCGAGCTTGCGGACCAGCGGGTCAGCCTGGTCCTCCATCAGCTTCGGCTGATCGCGCAGCCGCACCAGCAACGTATGGAGCAACGCGAACCGCTCGCGGTCGGTGTGGAGGATGGCATTGCGCGCGAGGTCGATGAACGGCCGCGGCACCGAAAACGCCCCCGTCGACGGCGGGGCGAGCGGCACTTGGCCGGTGAACAGCTCGCCATGTTCATCACCGACTTGCCACACGACCTGGTCGGGCGGAACATGGTCGAGCACCAACCCGCGCACCACATCGCGCCAACCGTCGAAATCGTCCTCCGTCTCCAGCGTAACAACGCGCATGCTAGCCGAACAATTCCATCTGCTCGACCTTGGGCGCGACCAACGTTCGCACATCGAGCTTGTCGGCGAGTGCGACCGGCCGCCAGTCGCTCGCGATCAGGAAGGGCCGGATCTTGGCGATCGACACCGTTAGCCGTCCGATATCGGCGAGGCTCAGCCGCCGCCAGCGCCGGGCCGCCAGTATCTTGCCCACCGCGCGCGTCCCCAGCCCCGGCACGCGCAGCAGCATCTCGCGCGGGGCGCGATTGACATCGACCGGAAAGCGCGCGCGATGCTTGAGCGCCCAGGCAAGCTTGGGGTCGATATCGAGCGGCATCATGCCGGTATCGTCGGCGGCGTCGGCCACTTCCTGCGGGCTGAATTCGTAGAAGCGCATCAGCCAGTCCGACTGATACAGCCGATGCTCGCGCATCAACGGCGGACGCTTGAGCGGCAGCACGGCGCTGGCATCGGGAATCGGCGAGAAAGCGGAGTAATAGACGCGCCGCAAACCGAACTTGCCATACAGTCCCGCCGCACGCCCGACGATATCGCGATCGGTCGCGGCATCGGCGCCGACGATCATCTGCGTCGATTGTCCCGCCGGCGCGAAGCGCGGCGCCGACTTGTAGCGCTTCTTGGCGTCGGCCGTGTCGAGGATGTCCGCCTTGGTCGCCGCCATCGCGCCCTCGATCTGCGTCGCCGACTTTTCCGGCGCGAGCCGCTTCAACCCGCTGACGGTCGGTAGCTCGACGTTGATCGACACGCGGTCGGCATACATTCCGGCCTGATGGACGAGTTCCGGATCGGCGTCGGGAATCGTCTTGAGATGGATGTATCCGCGAAAATCGTGATCCTCGCGCAAGCTCCGCGCGACCTCGACGATCTGCTCCATCGTATAGTTGGACGAAGCAATGATCCCCGACGACAGGAACAGCCCCTCGATATAATTGCGCCGATAGAAAGCGAGCGTCAGCTGGACGACCTCGTCGGTCGTGAAACGCGCCCGGCGCACGTTCGAGCTCTTGCGGTTGATGCAATAATGGCAATCGAAGATGCAGCTGTTGGTCAGCAGGATCTTGAGCAGCGAGATGCATCGACCGTCGGGCGCGTAGGCATGGCAAATCCCCATGCCCTGGTCGGTCGACCCGATCCCCTTCCCCCCGCGCGAGTCGCGCTTGACCGACCCCGACGACGCGCAACTCGCGTCGTACTTGGCGGCGTCGGCGAGGATTTCGAGCTTCTGGCGAGTATCGAGCTGGGCCACGCGTTCCTTTTATGTTCCTCCGCGGCGAGAGTCACTGATCTGCGTCAGTCTCCGGTGCCAGCGCTTGGGCAAGCGGCCGCGCGAGCGCCAGCGCGACCAGCCCGCCGACGATCGAGATCGCCGCATCGACCGACCAGAATGCCGCCGGGCGCATCTGGTCGTAAAAGCTGCCGACCCATCCCGCGATCACGCTGCCGCCGAAGAACGACAGGAACACGCCGCCCATCAGCGTCGCGCTGATCTTCGCGGGTGCGGCCTGGCTGATCAGCGCGAGTAGCACCGGCCAGTAATAGAGGAAGCCGATCCCCATCCCGAACCAGCCGGCCAGCGCCCAGATGACCGACGTCTTGCCGTCCGCACCGAGGAGCATCGCGCCGGCGACCAGCAACAGCGCCGACAGCCCGGTCAGCAACGATCCGATCGCGATCTTGGTCACGTCGTGCGGTTCGCGCCCGCGCTTCGCCTGCCATGCCCAAAGCGCGACGAGCGGCGGCACCGCGACGATGCTGGCAAAGGCGTCGACCGAGTTGAACCACGATGCCGGCACGTCGCCCAGCGGACTGGCGAGCGACACGTGCTGATCGACCCACAGCACGCCGATGCTCCAGATCATCGGATAGGTGATATTAGGGAACAGCGTGAATGTCGCGACGAGGATCAACAGCCAAGTGCGGCGGCGCTCGGCGAGGCTAAGTGGGGGGTAGACGGTCTTCTCCGCGCGCAGTCGCCCGCCCGGCAAATGCCGCTGCCCCGCGAGATAGATGACGAGCGCCAACAGCATCAGCCCCGCCGCCGCCCCGAACCCGACATGCCAGCCATAAGCGGCGGCCAACCCACCGCAGGTCAGCGGCCCCAGCACCGCGCCGACATTGATGCCTGCCGAAAAGATCGTGTAGCCCTGCGTCCGCAAACTCTCCGCCGCTTGCGGATAGAGCTGCCCGACTTGCGCTGAGATGTTGCCCTTGAGGCACCCAGACCCGACGATCAGCAACGCCAACGCGAGTAGGAAACTAGCGTCGAACGTCATCGCCAGATGCCCGCCCGCCATCAGCAGCGCGCCGAGCACCACGGTCGCTTTGGTCCCCAGGAAACGGTCGGCGATCAGCCCACCCAGGATCGGCGTGAAATAGACGAGCCCGCCGTACCAGCCGTAGATCAGCGACGCGAACGCGACATCGCTGATCGGCCCGCGCCATTCGAACAGATGCCGCAGTGTCGTCAACCCGACGACATGCTCGGCATGGCCCGGCAACAACAACTGCTTGGTCATGTACAGCGCAAGCAACGCAGTCATGCCATAATAGCTGAACCGCTCCCACGTTTCGGTGAAGGCGAGGTAGTAGAGGCCGCGCGGATGGCGGAATTTGCCCGCAGCGGTTGCCATCAATCGCCGATCCGCTTGAGCGTCGCACCGGTGAGTCGCGGATGCGCCGCGGCATAGGCGAGCAGTGCGCGTTCGAGCGATGCGCGATCGGCGAAGCGGCAAACCAGATTGTTGCCGAGGGATCGATCTGCCGACGTATCGGCACCCGGCGCGGCGTCATTCTCGACCACGCCGCCCGCCGCGCGAACGATCTGCTCGGTGCCGCGGCAATCGATCAACGGGTCCATCGTCCAACGATCGCCGACCCGTTCCAGCAATCCATAGCCAGCGTCCGGACCATCGGTGGCGATGAACTCGACGACCCACAGATCGCGGGTCGTACCGCCCAGACGAACGAAGAAATATCCGGCTTTCGCATCGGCCTCGTCGGCCCAACTTCCGTCGGGACGGCGGACAAACCGCCCGCGGTCGGGCTTGTCGCCCTGCTCCCCGCTCCGCGCTTCGTACAGGCCCGCCGTTATCGGCTGAATCGCCGCCGGATCGGGCGGGTAGAAAATCGGCCCCTCCCACCAGCACCCCGATAGCAGCATCGAGAGCATGACCACGGCAAATCGCAATCGCATCACGCCCCCCTTCTGCACCGGCGCGCGCCGCGCTAGGCTCGGCAGCCTACAACGCGAAGGGCCCGCACGGGAATGTCGATCGAAGAACCGGATGTCCGTCCCGACGCGCTGATGACATTGCCGCACAAGCGCGAGTTCCTCGGTCACCCGCTCGGCCTGCCCGTCATCGCGGGAACCGAAGCGTTCGAGCGATTCAGCTATTACGGCATGCAGACGCTGCTTGTGTTGTACATGATCAAGGCGCTGCTGCTGCCCGGCCATGTCGAGAATATCGCGGGGTTCGGCTGGTTCTCGAGCGTGCTGACGCACATCTACGGCGCCGCGCCCAATACGCAGGCGCTGTCGTCGCATATCTTCGGCACCTATACGTCGCTGGTCTACGTGACGCCGATCCTGGGTGGGATCATCGCCGACCGCTGGCTCGGCAAGACGCGGACGATCACACTCGGTGCGTTGTTGATGACCGCGGGCCACTTCCTGATGGCGTTCGACGTGTCGTTCCTGTTCGCGCTGCTGTTGCTCGTGCTCGGCGTCGGATGCCTCAAGGGCAATCTCGCGAGCCAGGTCGGCGCGCTTTACGGCCCCGGCGACAACCGCACCGCGGACGCGTTCCAAATCTATTATCTCGGGATCAGCGGCGGCGCCTTCCTGTCGCCGATCATCTGCGGCGCGTTGGGCGAGAAGGTCGCGTGGCATTGGGGGTTCGGCGCGGCGGGTGTCGGGATGCTGATCGGATTGCTGGTCTATCTGACCGGTCGGCGTCATTTGCCGCCGGAGCCGCGCACCATGAAAGCGGATGGTCCGCCCGCACCGCCGATGACGGCCCGCGACTGGAAAGTGCTGGTGCTGTTACTGCTGATGATCCCCGTCCTCGCGGCGAGCGCGCTCGGCAATCAGCAGATGTTCAACGCCTATCTGGTCTGGGCCGACCGCTCCTACGAATTCATGCTGTTCGGTGCGCGCATGCCGACCAGCTTCCTGGTGTCGTTCGATGCGATCACCGGCTTCGCGACACTGGCCGGGGCGGTAGCGTTCTGGCGGTGGTACGGGCGGCGCTGGCGCGACCCGGACGAGATCACCAAGCTGGTCATCGGCTGCATCATCTCGTCGTCTGCGTTCATTCTGGTCGCGGTCGTCGCGAGCCACGCCGATGCGAGCGGGAGCAAGGTGCCGCTGTGGGTCGCGTTGCTCGTCAACACGCTCAACAATCTGGGGTTCGCCAACGTCTTCCCGGTCAGCCTGGCGCTTTATTCGCGATCGGCCCCGCGCGCGATCGCGGGGACGGTGATCGGTATCTATTATTTGTTTCTGTTCGGCGCGAACCTGGCGGTCGGCTGGGTCGGCGGCTGGCTCGATCTGATGCCGGCGGGGCAATTCTGGGGGCTACACGTCGCATCGATCCTGGGCGCGGCGGCGATTTTCCTGGGCGTGAAATTGGTGTTCGGGAAAATACTCCAGCCGGAGCCCACTACAGTGCCGACAGCCTGAGCAGGCAGCGATTCTGATCCTCGGCGATCAGCACGCTACCGTCGGGGAGCTCGATCAACGCGGCCGGAAAACCCTGCGGACGGACGCCGGCGGCACGGGTCCAGCCCGACACGATGTCGGTCTCGCTGCCCGCCACGGCGCCGCCTAGCCCGGCGGCGATCGCGACGATGCGATGCCCCCGCGCGCGATAGCCGTGATAGGCGAGCAACAACTTGCCGGTCAGCCCGGGAAGCTTCGTCCCCGTATAGCGGATCATCCCCAACGGCGCGGCGTGCGGCGCGAGCAGCATCGCGGGTCGGCGCATCCTGCCGCAATCGTAGCGCGGATATTCTGGACTCGGCCGATTGGCGTCGAAGCAATAGGGCCAGCCGTAATTCGCACCCTTGTCCATCGCGAGCAACAGGTCGTGCGGCAGCGTGTCGTCGGACAGTTTGGGATCGGCGGAATCGATATTGTCGCGTCCGTTCGACGCCACCATCAGCTTGCCGTCGGGCAGGTACGCGAACGCCATCGCGTTGCGCAGCCCGGTCGCCAGCACTTCGGCGCTCGCCGCCGACATCGGTAGCGCGGCGCCGGGCGGAATGCGGATCAGGCTGCCGCGCGGCGGGCGCATTTTCTGTTCGGGACACGGCGTATTCGGGTTGGGCGCGCCCCCATTCTCGCTCTCGCAATTGTCGCTGAAGGACCCGACATTGACCACCATCCCACCGTCGGGCGACAGCGTGAAGGCGGTCACGTCGTGCCGGCCGTCCTTAGGCAGGCCGGTCATCACTTCGGTGATCGTCGCGCGCGGATCGGCGGCGCGCGGGTCGAAGCGGATGATCCGTCCGACCTCGCCGACATACAACTTGCCGCTCGCTCCCGCCGCCAGACCGTTCGGCTGGTTGAGCCCCGACAGCACGACCACCGGCGCCCCCCGCCCGAAATTGGCGAAGCGCAGGATGCGCCCTCGCCCCGGTGTCCGCGAGGCGAGGTCGGCGACGTACAGATCGGTGCCGACGACCGCGAGCCCGCGCGGGAAGCCGATGCCGGTCGCGACCAGCCCGACGCACAGCCGCGCCGGCGTGGTCAGCGACACGCGCGGGAAACCGTCGCACTGACCGGACGTGGCATACCCTTCGCGTGGCGCCTTGCGCGCAACTGCCGGCTGGGCAAACGCGAAAAGCGCGAACAGACCGAGAAGCAATCTCATTCGGCCGCCAGCAACGTCTCGGCGCCGCCCAGATCGACCGACACCAATCGGCTCACCCCACGCTCGACCATCGTCACGCCGAACAGCCGGTGCATGCGGCTCATCGTCACCGCATTGTGCGTGACGATCAGATAGCGCGTCTTCGTCTCGCGGCACATGCGGTCGAGCAAGTCGCAGAATCGCTCGATATTGGCGTCGTCCAGCGGTGCATCGACCTCGTCGAGCACGCAGATCGGCGCGGGGTTGGTCAGGAACAGCCCGAAGATCAACGCGACCGCGGTCAGCGCCTGCTCGCCGCCCGACAATAGGGTCAGCGACTGGAGTTTCTTCCCCGGCGGCTGCGCCATGATCTCGAGTCCAGCCTCGAGCGGATCGTCCGAATCGACGAGTTCGAGCCGCGCGGCGCCACCGTTGAACAGAGTCGCGAACAGCCGCTGGAAATGGCCGTTGACCGCCTCGAACGCGGCGAGCAGCCGTTGCCGCCCCTCGCGGTTGAGCGTCCCGATCGACCCGCGCAGCTGGTTGACCGCCTGGCCCAGCTCGTCGCGCTCCGCTGCGGCGTCGAGCCGCGCGGTGTCGAGTTCGGCAAGTTCGGTCTCGGCAACCAGATTGACCGGCCCGATCCGCTCGCGATCGACCAGCAATTTGTCGTGCTGAACCGATTCGTCCTGCGGATCGCCGACCCGGTCGATGTCGAACCCGATCCGTTCGCCCAGCAAAGGCGGCGGACAGGCGAAGCGTTCGCCCGACAGCCGCGTCATCTCGATCCGGCGCAGATCCTGGTTCTCCGCGCGCGCCGCCGCGCCGGCGCGGGCTTCGCGTGCCAGTGACAACGCCTCGGCCGCTGCCTGCGCGGTCTCCTCGGTATGGCGCAGCTTGATCTCGGCGTCGCGCTCGGCGTCGGCAGCGCTACTGGCGGCCGTGCGGAGGTCGGCATAGCCGGCGTCGCGCGTCGCGATCTGCGCCGCGAGGTCGCCCGGCTTGGCGGTGGCGGCGTCGGCTTCGGCGGCAAGCGTCGCTTCGCGTTTGGCCATGTCAGCGATCCGCTTCGCGGCCTCGCCGGCGCGAGCACGCCAGCCCTTTTGCTCGGCATCGGCGGCCGCCAGCCGCTCGCGGTCGGCAGCGATCGCGCGATCGACCGTCGCGCGTTCGGCTTGAGCCGTCGACGACGCCATGCGCCGCGCCTCGGCCTCGGCCTGGAGCCGCGCGACAGCATCGCGCGTCGCTGCGCCATCGGGCAGCACCGCCCGCGCGGCATCGGCGCGCTTGGCTTCGGCCTCCGCCTCCCCGATTTCGGCGGCAACGCGGCGACCGCGCGTGTCGAGATCGGCGCGCTGCGCTTCGATCCGTTCGAGCTGCCCAGTGGCGCGGTCCTCCATCCGGGTCGCTTCGCGCGCGGCATTCTCCGCCCGTTCGAGCGACGCGCGCGCGGCGGAGGCATCGGCGCGCGCGGCGGCGATCTTCGCTTCGGCGGCGTCGAGCTGGCCGTTGGCCTTGTCGAGCGACCCTTGCGCCTTGGGTCGCGCCTTCTCCAGCGCAGCCAGCCGGTTGATCCGCTCAAGCCGCTCAGCCGCCGCCGCACCGCCCGATCTGGCGACATAACCGTCCCACCGCCGCAGCACGCCGCCGAGCGTCACGAGCCGCTGCCCGACCGCGAGCGGCTGACCGCCATCACTGTCCGCCACCAGCACCTGCGCCAGCCGCCGCGCCAACGCTGCCGGTGCCTCGACATGATCGCCGAGCCGCGTGAGTCCGTGCGCGCCGGGGTCTCCCGCTTGCGGCTCCGCGCCCGACCAATAGCGTTCGGCGCTGGCATCCAGTCCCGTTTCGAGGTCGTCCCCCAACGCCGCCGCCAGCGCGCGTTCGTAGCCCGGCGCGGCGCGGACATGATCGAGCAGCCGATCGCGTCCCGACGGCCGCGTCGCCTTTTCCAGCGCGACGAGTTCGCTTTCGATCGCCGCCAGTTCGGCGCGCGCCGCTGCCCGCGCCTGCTCCGCCGTATCGCGCGCTTCCTGCGCGGCGCGTTCGTCGGCATCGGCCCGCGCCCGCGCCGTCCGCGCCGTCTCGGCCGAATCGAGCGCATCGGCGCGCGCCTTTGCCGCCGCCGCTTTCTCCGCGCGCAACGGTGCTGCATCACCCAGCGATTTGAGCTCCGCCTCCCACGCCGCCTGATCGCGCAACGCCCGGTCGTGTCGCGCCCGCGCCGCTGACGCCGCCGCTTCGGCCACGCGCGCATCGGCGATCTCGGCGGCTTGTCGACTCATCGCCTGCGCCAGCGCGACGTCGGCGTCGCGTGCCGCCCGCTCGGCCTCAGCCAGCGTCGCATCGAGCGCGGGCAGCCGTGCCGCAGCCTCGTCGGCGCGCTTCGTCAGTGCCTTGGTTTCGGCATCGAGCCGCGCGATCGCCTCGGCCGCATCGACCGCGAGCGCGCCCTCCCGCTCGCGATCCTCGGCGATCCGGCCGCGTTGTTCGGCCAGTTCGACGATCCGCCGCTCGGCCGCCGCATGTTCGGCGCGCAAGCCGGCCAGCGCGTGTCCAGCCTCGGTCGCCGCCTCGCGCGCGGCCTGGCTGCCGGCGCGCGCCTCGGCCAGCGCCTGAGTCGCGGCATGTTGGTGCGCGGCGGCGGCGCGCTGCATCTCGGCGGCGGTCGCGACCTTTTCCTCGCATTGCCCCGCCTCGGCCTTGGCCGCATCCGCCGCCGCCGCCGCATCGCGCCAGCGCGCGAAGATCATGCGGCCCTCGGCCACGCGGATCTTGTCCGACAGTTCGCGATAGCGCTCGGCCTGCCGCGCCTGGCGCCGTAGGGCGTTGGCCCGCGCCTCCTGGTCCGACATGATCTCGTCGAGCCGCGCCAGATTGGCCTCGGTCGCGCGCAATTTCTGCTCGGCGTCCTTGCGGCGGACGTGCAGGCCCGCAATGCCCGCCGCTTCCTCCAGCATCGCGCGGCGCTCGGCGGGCTTGGCGGCGATCACCGCGCCGATCCGCCCCTGGCTGACCAGTGCCGGCGAGTGCGCGCCGGTCGCGGCATCGGCGAATAGCAACGCGACGTCCTTCGCGCGGACGTCGCGCCCGTCGATTCGATAGGCCGACCCCGCCCCACGCTCGATCCGCCGCACCACCTCGGTCTCGCCGCCGTCGATCTCGGCCAGGATCGACACTTCGGCGAAGTCGCGCGCGGGCCGCGCGTCGGTGCCGGCGAAGATGACGTCGTCCATGCCGGCGCCGCGCATCGACTTCGGGCTGTTCTCGCCCATCGTCCAGCGCAGCGCCTCGAGCAGGTTGGACTTGCCGCAACCGTTCGGGCCGACCACGCCGGTCAGCCCGGGCTCGATGCGCAGATCGGCCGCGTCGACGAAGCTCTTGAAGCCCGACAGACGGAGCCGTTTTATCTGCATCGGCGGCCCCACCGGCGCGCTAGATCACGCGCCGGCGTTCTTGAGCACCGCCTCCAGCTGTTGCCAGCTGATCGCGTCGGCCTTCACGCCGTTGATGAAGAAGGACGGCGTCCCGGTCACGCCCTTTGGCGTCGCCGTCCTTCATGATCTGCAGCATCTTATCGAGCGCCTTGGTGTCCGCAAGGCACGCGCGCGCCTTATCCTCGGGCAGCCCGCGCTGCTTGAAGAAATCGACATAGCCCAGATAGTCGGCCCAGGCGGTGGCGACTTGCGCCGGCTGCGCGCTCTGCATGCGCTGGAACAGCGCCTGGCCCTCGGGCGAGCCCATCTTGTCCTCGATCGGACCCTGGTTGATGTACATCTGTTCGAGGATCGGGAAGAACACCTCGTTCGGCACGCACTTGCCGAGCAACGAGGCCGGAATGTCGGGCTGGCCGTGGACCAGATATTCGCGAAACTCCCAGCTGACTTTGCCGGTCGCGACGTAATTCTGTTCGAGCGGCTGGGTACCCTCGCGGCCGAACGCGCCGCATACCGGGCACGTCCGCGAACCGTATTCGACCAGCTTGATCGGTGCGTCGGGATTGCCCATCCGGACCCCGCCCTCGGGCGTCGTAACGACGGTTTCGAGCCAGCTCTTGCCCGCGGGCGGCTTCACCGCGGAAACGCTCCCGGCGGGCTTGCTGACGTTGCCGTCATTGGCGCCGCCGCACGCGGTCACGAGCAGCAGCGGAAGGGCGGCGAACAGGGCACGAAACGTCATCGAACGGTCTCCAACGAGAAGGATCAGCTGATTTTGCCGGCAATGACGAGGCTGGCAAGCTCGTCGCCGACGATCGGGGGGCCGCGCGTCGCGGCGACGCCGGCGGCCAGCGCGGACAGCACCGCGCGCAATTCGGGATCGGCGATCGCGCGTAGGCCGTCGCCGAGTGCGGCGGGGGGCTCGATCGGGCGCAGGCTGGGCGGCGCGACCCGCGACGGGCGCGGCGCGACATTACCCTGCTTGAGGGTGAGCCGCGCGACCGCGGTATAGCCGAAGAAGCGATTGACGCGCTCGACGATCTCGGGCGCGATGTGCTGCATCATCGCCGCGTGCGCACCCTTTACCGTCACGGTCAGTACGCCGTCGGCTTTCTTGCCGGGCGGAAAGCGGATCGATTCGGGGCTGGAAACGCCGGCATATTTCGGCCCGACGATCTCCGCCCAGCGCGTGACGATACCCGACTGGACGAAGCCGTAACGCTTGAACGCCGCCCCGCCGACCTGGGGCAGCAAATCGGCGACCGCGCGCGCCGGCCCGCCGCGGGGGCGTTCCTGGATCGGCGGTTTGGGGGTCGCGCGCTTGCTCATCGCTTCATCCATGCCATAGCCGACCCGTGGCCGCCAAGCATTCATCGATCGCCGACGCCTTGCTCGCCTGGTACGACGCGCACCGCCGCGAGCTGCCGTGGCGGGCCCGGCCGGGCGAGGCGGCGGACCCGTATCGCGTGTGGCTGTCGGAGGTGATGCTCCAGCAGACGACGGTCGCCACCGTCACGCCGCGCTTCCAGGCATGGACCGCGCGCTGGCCCGATTTCCGAAGCCTCGCGCAGGCGTCCGACGATGACGTCATGACGGCATGGGCGGGGCTTGGCTATTATGCCCGCGCCCGCAATCTCGCCGCGTGCGCGAAGGCGGTGGTCGCCGAGCATGGCGGCCACTTCCCGACAACCGAAGCCGCGCTGCGCAAATTGCCCGGGATCGGCGATTACACCGCCGCCGCGATCGCCGCGATCGCGTTCGGCGAACCGGCGACCGTCGTGGACGCCAATGTCGAGCGCGTCGTCGCGCGGCTGTTCCGGGCAGCGACCAAACCCGCGGTGCGTGCGGCGGCGGAGGCAATCACGCCGCGAGACCGCGCCGGCGATTTCGCGCAGGCGATGATGGACCTGGGCTCGGCGATCTGCATACCGCGCAAACCCCGCTGCCTGCTCTGCCCGTTGCGCGACGTATGCGCGGCGTTCGCGGCCGGCGATCAGGTCGCGTTCCCGGTCAAGACCGCCAAGGCGCGCAAGCCGCAACGCTACGGCACTATCTTCTGGGCGCAGGCGGGCGACGCGGTGATGCTCGTCCGCCGCCCGCCCAAGGGTCTGCTCGGCGGCATGCGCGCGCTGCCCACCGGGCCCTGGGTCGGCGAGCCGCCGGGGACCACCGACGCGCCGATCGCTGCCGACTGGAC
Source organism: Sphingomonas panacisoli (assembly GCF_007859635.1). Classification (NCBI taxonomy): domain Bacteria; kingdom Pseudomonadati; phylum Pseudomonadota; class Alphaproteobacteria; order Sphingomonadales; family Sphingomonadaceae; genus Sphingomonas; species Sphingomonas panacisoli. Next base: position 3,249,461 of record NZ_CP042306.1, read on the forward strand.
GATGCGCAATGCCACCGTCGCGCACGGCTTTACCCATTTCGATTTGCAACTCGCGCTTGCGACCGCGCGCGTCGAGCGCCATGCACTGCCCGGCGATGCGGTCTGGTGGCCGGTCGAGTCGCTTGGCGAGGCGGGGTTGCCCACGGTCTTCGCCAAGGCGGCCAAAGCGATAGGAGGGGCCTGATGCGTACTTTTCTGACACCGATCCTGACCGGAACGGCCTTTGTCGCGGTGATCGCCGGCGGCGCGATCGCGCAGTCGGTCGCCCCCGCGCCGCAACCCGCCCCCGTGCCGGTCGCCGATCCGCTGCCGGCCACCCGCGCGCTGTTCGATTCCTACGTCACCGCCGGCAAGATGCCCGGCATCGTTGGCGCATTCGGCGTCGGCGACAGCTCGACCATCTTCGTCGCCTCGGGCAAGATCGCCAAGGACGCGAACGCCGCCGCGACCGGCCCCGACAGCCTGTGGCGGGTCTATTCGATGACCAAGCCGATCACCGCGATGGCGGCGATGATCCTGATCGAGGAGGGCAAGCTCAAGCTCGACGAGCCGGTCAGCGACATCCTGCCCGCGTTCAAGAACATGCGCGTCCAGCTGAACGAGAACACGATCGAGAGCCGCCCGGCGACGCGCCCGATCACGATCCGCAACCTGCTGACGCACACCGCCGGCCTCGGCTACACGATCATCACCAAGGGTCCGCTGCTCCAGCTGTACATGGAAAAGGGCCTGACCCCGGGCGCGATCAACGCCGCCGACGAGGTCAAGACCCGCGCCGTGCGCGCACCGACCTTGCAGGAGTTCGCCAATCGCGTCGCCAGCGTTCCGCTGATCGCCGATCCCGGCACCAAGTGGAGCTATTCGATCGGCCTCGACGTGATGGGCGCGGTGATCGAAAAGGCATCGGGGATGCCGTTCGACAAGTTCGTCCAGACTCGGCTGTTCGATCCGCTCAAGATGAAGTCGAGCTACTGGACCGTGCCGGCGAGCGAGATCGGGCGGTTCGCGACCAATTACGCGTTCGTCCCCGGCGGCACCCAGATGATCGCGTTCGATCCCGCCGCGACCTCGGTCTATGCCAGTCCGCCCAGCTTCCCCTATGGCGGCGCCGGGCTGGTGATGTCGGCGAACGACTACGACCGCTTCCTGCACATGCTGCAGAATTACGGCGAGTTGGACGGCGTCCGCGTGATGAAGGTCGAGACCGCCAAGCTCGCCATGTCCGATCTGCTGCCCCCGGGCGTGGAGTTCGGCGGCGTCGGCGGCGCGACCGGCGGCACGTCGGGCCCGAAGATGGGGTTCGGCGCCGGCGGATCGGTGATCCTGGAGGACAAGACCGACAGCATGGGGGCCGGCACCTATGGTTGGGGCGGCGCCGCCGGCACGATCGCCTGGGTCAATCCGGTCGCCAAGATCCGCGGCGCGGTGATGGTCAACTACTTCCCCGCCGACAAATGGCCGGTGCGCGCCGATGTGGTGAAGGCGCTCCAGACGGACATGGCGCGCTACCGCAAGTGATCGCGGCCCGATGATCGCCCCCGGCTTCACCGGCAGCCCGCTCGACCGCGCCGATCACCTGCGCCACGATCCAAACGCGCTGGCCGCTGTACTGGGCGATTGGCGCGCGAAACTGCTGCGGCTGGACATGGGGTTCGTCCCCGATGTCGGCGAGGACGGGACGCTCGGCTGGACCAGCCTGGCCGACGCGCCGGCCGACAGCGAGATCGTGTTCCTCGGCCTGATCGACGGCAAGCCGCATTTCACGGCGTTCGTCGATGGCATGCGCGCGCCCGCAGGGCGGCCCGCGGCGATGTTCGCGATGCTCGACCGGCTGCGGCCCGAGGAAGCGGCGACCTATGCGGCCGCGCGCAGCGTGCTCGACTGGCACAGTCGGCACCGTTTCTGCGCCAATTGCGGCACCGCCACCGCGATGTTCCGCGCCGGGTGGGGGCGGCTCTGCAACAATTGCGGGACCGAGCATTTCCCGCGCACCGATCCGGTCGTGATCATGATCGCCGAACATGACGGCCGGGCGCTGGTCGGGCGCGGGCCGAACTGGCCGGAGGGCCGCTATTCCGCGCTCGCCGGATTCATGGAGCCGGGGGAATCGATCGAGGAAGCGGTCGCACGCGAAATCTTCGAGGAAGCCGGCGTCCGCGTATCGAACGTCCGCTACGTCGCCAGCCAGCCCTGGCCGTTCCCCTCGCAACTGATGATGGCTTGCGTGGCGGAGGCCGAGGACGACACAATCACGATCGACCCCAAGGAATTGCAGGACGCGATCTGGATCAGCCGCGCCGACGTCAAACGCGCGCTGGCGGGCGATCCCGACGCGCCGATGATCGCACCGCCGCACTTCGCGATTGCGCACACGCTCCTGACGCGATGGGCGGACGAGGGATGATGCTGACCGCCGAGCCGCAGCTATTCGTGTCGGACATCGCGGCGTCGTGCGCGTGGTTCGCGGCGATCGGATTCGCGGCCACCTTCGTCCATGGCGATCCGCCTTTCTACGCGCAGGTCGCGCGCGACGGCGCCCGGCTCAACCTGCGCCACGTCGACGGGCCGGTGTTCGATGCCGCGTTTCGGACGCGGGAAGCCGATGCGCTGGCGGCGACGATCGCGAGCGAGCACGTCGCCGCGCTCCATGCCGAATTCGCCGCCGCGGACGTCGCGTTCCACCAGGAACTCCGCACCGAAAGCTGGGGCGCCGAGACCTTCATGCTCGCCGATCCCGACGGCAATCTGATCCTGTTCGCCGGTTGACGGTTGCAATGTAGGATTTCGCCTGACAGCGTTGCCGGGCTCTTTGATATCGTGACCTCCCCAGCGCCGTGCTCCTGCGAAAGCAGGAGCCCAGGGTCGTTCGACCTGCGTTACCCCAGGCTCCTGCTTTCGCAGGAGCACGGAGACTCTGTGAAGTTCGCACGGAGTTTTGGCTCCCGGCGGAACATCGTCGTTAGTGTCAACCTGGTGTCAACTTAGGTCTCAGGCGGCCGCCGCGGTCACCGCGTTGCAGATGCGATCCACCACCGCTTCGACCTGCGCCGCGTCCTCGCCCTCGGCCATCACGCGGATGACGGGTTCGGTCCCGGATGGGCGGATCACCAACCGGCCCTTGCCCGTCAGTTCTCCCTCGGCGTCGGCGATCACCGCCTTCACCGTGGCATCGTCGAGCGGCTTGCCGCCCTTGAACCGCACGTTCTTGAGCAGTTGCGGCAGCGGATCGAAGCGGTGGAGCAACTCGCTGGCCGGCAGACCCGACCGCACCAACTCCGCCAGAATCTGCAGCGCCGCGACCAGCCCGTCGCCGGTCGTCGCATAGTCCGACAGGATGATATGGCCCGATTGCTCGCCGCCGACATTATACCCCTGGCCGCGCATCGCCTCGAGCACGTAGCGGTCGCCGACTGCGGTGCGGATCAGCTTGATTCCCTGCGCCGACAGATGCCGTTCGAGCCCCAGGTTCGACATCACGGTCGCGACGAGGCCGCCATTCTTGAGCGTCCCGGCGCGCGCCCAGCCGGTCGCGATCACCGCCATCAGCTGGTCGCCGTCGATGACGCGGCCATTCTCGTCGACCACGATCAGCCGGTCGGCGTCGCCGTCGAGCGCGATGCCGATATGCGCGCCCGACGAGACGACCGTCTCGCACAGCACTTGCGGCGCGGTCGATCCGACCTGGTCGTTGATGTTCTTGCCGTTGGGGCTGACCCCGATCGCGATGACGTCCGCGCCCAATTCCCACAAGGTCGTCGGCGCGACCTGATAGGCGGCGCCGTTCGCGCAATCGACCACGACCCTGAGGCCGTCCAGCGTCAGATCGTCGGGGAAGGTCGCCTTGGCGAAGTGAATATAGCGCCCGCGCGCATCCTCGACCCGGCGTGCGCGGCCGATATCGGGCGCATCGGCGGGTGCGACGTCGCCGTCGATCAGCGCTTCGATCGCCAGCTCGTCCGCGTCGCTCAGTTTGTAGCCGTCGGGACCGAACAATTTGATCCCGTTATCGGCATAGGGGTTGTGGCTGGCCGATATCATCACGCCCAGGTCGGCGCGCATCGACTTGGTCAGCATCCCGATCGCCGGGGTCGGCAGCGGCCCGAACAGCGTCACGTCCATGCCCACGCTGGTGAAGCCCGCGACCAGCGCGTTTTCGAGCATATAGCCCGACAGCCGCGTGTCCTTGCCGATCACGACCCGATGCTTGTGGTCGCCACGCAGGAAATGCGCGCCCGCCGCCATGCCGACCTGCATCGCCATCTGCGCGGTCATCGGCGCCTTGTTGGTCAGCCCGCGAATCCCGTCGGTGCCGAAATATTTTCTTGCCATCGTGCCGTTTTCCGTCCGCTATCCTGCGCGTTGTCGGCGCCTATTAGCGCGGCGAACAGGGAAGAGCGAGTATGAGCCAGGCGTTTCGGATTTTGGCGGCGTTGGTCGGCGGCCTGCTGCTCGGCATCCTGCTTGCCAACCAGTCGCCCGACGCCGGGGCGTTCATGCTGCTGTTCACCAAGCGGATCGGCGGGGCGTGGCTCCACGGGCTGCAAATGGTGATCGTCCCGCTGGTGGTCGCGTTGCTGGTGATCGGCATCGCCGCCTCCGCCGAAGCGGCCCGCGCCGGGCGGATCGCGGCGCGGGCATTGCTGGCGTTCGTCGTCATCCTGTGGATCAACACCTTGCTGTCGGCCTTCCTGACGCCGCTCTTGTTGAAGCTGTTCCCGCTCCCCGCCGAATGGGGCGATGCCTTGCGCGCCTCGCTGTCGGGCGCAAAGGCGGCGGGACAGATCCCCAGCCTGGGCGATTTCTTCGACAAGATCGTGCCGACCAACATCGTCGACGCCGCCGCGACCGATGCGTTCCTGCCGCTGACCGTGTTCGCGATGGTCTTCGCGTTCGCCATCACACGTCTGCAGGCCGAGCGTCGCAAGCTGCTGATCGATTTCTTCCAAGCGATCGCCGACGCGATGGTGGTGGTGATCGGCTGGGTGCTGGTGCTCGCCCCGCTCGGGGTGTTCTGCCTGGCGTTCGGGTTGGGGATGGAAACCGGCGCGGCGGCGTTCGGCGCGCTCGCGCATTACATCGCGATCGTCTCGACGATGGGCATCCTGGTCCTATTGTCGGCCTATCCGATCGCGGCGATCGGCGCGCGCGTGGGCATCGGGCGGTTCGCCCGCGCGGTGCTGCCAAGCCAGATCGTGGCCATCTCGACCTCGTCGTCGCTCGCGTCGCTGCCGACGATGCTCAAATCTAGCGAGGCGCTGGGGGCGCCCGCTAGCGTGTCCGGCGTCGTCCTGCCGATCGCGGTCGCGGTGTTCCGCGCGACCAGCCCCGCGATGAACCTGGCGGTCGCGCTCTACGTCGCGCACCTGACCGGCACGCCGATCGGCCCGGGCCAGCTCGCAGCGGGGGTCGCGACCGCGGCGATCACGACGATGGGGTCGGTGTCGCTGCCCGGGACGATCAGCTTCTTCGCGTCGGTCGCGCCGGTCGCGGTCGCGATGGGCGTGCCGATCGAAGCGCTAGGCTTGCTGGTCGCGGTCGAGACGGTGCCGGATTTATTTCGCACATTGGGCAATGTCACCATGGATGTCGCCGTCACCGCCACCATATCGGCGCGCAGCGGCGGTTCGTCGGAGAACGAGACCGATCGCCTGATCGAGGAGATTCCCGGATGAAATATCGCACGCTCGGTACGCACGACGGCGGCCTGAAGGTTTCGGCGATCGGCATCGGCTGCATGCCGATGATCCGCGAGGGCAACATCAATTACGGGCATGCCGACGACGACGAGTCGATCAAGACCATCCACGAGGCGATCGACGTCGGCCTGACCTTTTTCGACACCGCCGAAATGTACGGCCCGTTTTCGAACGAGGAACTGGTCGGCCAGGCGATCAAGGGCAAGCGCGACGGCCTCGTCATTGCGACCAAGTTCGCAATGCGCTGGAACGGCAACGACATGGCCGGGCTCGACGGCAGCCCCGAAAATGCGCGGCGCGCGTGCGAGGGGTCGCTCAAGCGGCTTGGTATCGACACGATCGACCTGTTCTACCAGCACCGCGTCGACCCCAACGTCCCGATCGAGGAGACCATCGGCGGCATGGCCGAGCTGGTGAAGGAAGGGAAGGTCCGTCACATCGCGCTGTCGGAAGCGGGCGCGGATACGATCCGCCGCGCGGCGAAGGTCCACCCGATCACCGCCTTGCAGAGCGAATATTCGATCTGGGAGCGCGACGTGGAGGGCGACATCCTCGACGCGTGTCGCGAAAACGGGATCGGCTTCGTGCCATATTCGCCGCTCGGGCGCGGGTTCCTGGCGGGGACGATCCGCAGCCTCGACGATCTGCCCGCCGACGACTGGCGTCGCAACGATCCGCGCTACCAGCCCGATACGCTGCCGCAGAACCTCAAGATCGTCGATGCGATCGCCGAGGTGGCCGGGCGGCATGACGCGTCGAACGCCCAGGTCGCGCTGGCGTGGCTGCTCGCGCAGGGCGAAGACATCGTCCCGATCCCCGGCGTCAAGCGCCGCGCGACGATGCGCGATTCGGCCGGCGCGCCCGATCTGACGCTGACCGACCAGGACCTCGCGACGATCGAGGCGGCCGCGCCCAATGGCGGCACCGCCGGCCCGCGCTATGCCGAGCGCGGGATGCGGATGGTCAAGCTCTAGTCGAAGCCGGACGGCACGGGGTCACTTGACCCCGTGCATCCACTTCTTGAGCGGGAACGACAGCAGGAACAACGCGACTCCCGCGCCGATCGCGATCCAGGCGATCAGCGTGAAGGTATGGGTGTAGGTATCGAGACTGACCTTGAGGTTGGTTACCTGCCCGCCGACCGTTTCGACGCTGGCGAACTGCGCCACCACGCCGGCAACGTATTGCGCGACCGAAATCGACAGGAACCATACGCCCATCATCAGCCCGACGATCCGGCTGATCGACAACTTGGTGATCATCGACAGCCCGACCGGCGAAATGCAGAGCTCCGCAATCGAGTGGATCACGTAGAGCCCGGCGAGCCACCACAGCCCGACCTTGAAATTGCCGTCGGCGAAGTTCGATCCGAACACCAGGAACAGGAAGCCCGCGCCGACCAGCATCAGCGCAATGGCGAACTTGACGGGAATGGACGGCTCCGCATTGCGCCGGGCAAGCATCCCCCAGATCAGGCTCATCACCGGCGCGAGCAAGACGATAGCAATTGGGTTGAAGTTCTGCGTCTGCGGCGCCGACAGGCTGAACAATCCAAAGACGCTACGATCGGTGTTGCGGTCCGCGAAGAGAGTCAGGCTCGATCCTGCCTGCTCGAACAGCGTCCAGAAAAACACGTTGAAGACGATCAGGACCATCGCCGCCAGCATCATTTGGAATTCGGTTCTCGTACCCTTGGCATAGGACCAGACCAAGATGCCGGGGACGCTGACAAGGAAGGTGCCGAACAGCAATTTGCCCATCAGCGACAGCGACATGATATAGCCGACGAAGCCCGATCCCTCGACCGGCTTTGGCGCCGCCATCAGGTTGACGAACAGGAAATAGACCACCGGTACCGCGATCAACGCGCCGATATAGATCAGCAACGCACGGTCCGGACCGCTCTGCGCCGGCACATTGCCGACCGCATCGAGCCGTCCGCCATGAAAGCTGATCATCAGGAACGAGATTACCATTGCGACCCCAGCAAGCCCTAGGCCGAGCGGCCAACCGAAACTGTCGGCGAACAGCGCGCACAGGAACTGTCCGAGGATCGAACCGGTGTTGATCCCCATGTAGAAGATCGTAAAACCGGCATCGCGGCGACGGTCGCCTTGCTGATAGAGTTCCCCGACCATCGTCGAGATGTTGGGCTTGAAGAATCCGTTGCCGACCGAAATCAACGACAGCGCGATGAGCAGGATCATCGTCAGGAACGCGCTACGTTCGGCCTCTTCCGAATAGCTGCCCTTGGCGACTTTCCGCACTTCGTGTCCGTCGGTGGCGAGCAACGACAGGCTGCCGTCGTCATTGCCCCGCATTGTCAGCTTCTGGCCATTATCGACCAGATAGCGCGACTCGCCGGGATCGCTGGTCGGCGCGTCGCGGAACTTCTCGACGACGACTTCATAACGTTGGCCGTCGATCACCTGGTACGGCTTGGCCGGCGCACCACCGAAGGCGAGCGTGAAATAACCGATTGCCATCAGGATCGCGCCGAACCGAACGGCGCGCTTCGATCCGAGATATTGGTCGGCCAACAGGCCGCCCACGAGCGGCGTCAGATAGACGAGCGCGGTATAGCCGCCATACAGACCGGTCGATGCGCGATCGCCCAGCACGAAATGCTTGGTGAGATACAGCGTCAGGAGCGCGCGCATCCCGTAATAGCCGAACCGCTCCCACATTTCGGTGCCGAACAGCCAGAACAACGGTGACGGATGCCCGAACCAGGTCTTCTCCGCGCCCGGATTGACGTGAGTGATATCCGGCTCGCGCGGGTTATCCGCGGTCGGGGTGTCTACCATGCATGCGCTCCCTGAACTCTTGTGCCGCCGTCGAACATTGCGGCGGATGGTTGCAGGTGAGACTAGCGGGAAACCTACAGGTGTAAATACTGGCGGCGCTCCCTAGATGGCGGGCATGTTCAACGATACTTCGACGCCGCTTTCGCTCCTCGCCACGCGCCGTTCCGGCAAACCGCGCGACCTGATCGCGCCGGGTCCCGACGACACGCAATTGCACCAGATCCTGGAGATCGCCGCGCGGACGCCCGATCACGGCAAGCTGGCACCCTGGCGGTTCGTGATCGTTCCCGACGACAAGCGCGGCAACCTCGCCCGCGTCATCACCGACGCCTATCGCGCCGATCGCCCGCAGGCCGCGCGGCTCGAGATCGAAGCGCTCGAGCAATTCGCGACGCAGGCGCCGACGTTGGTCGTGGTGCTGTCCTCGCCCAAGACCGAGAGCCATATTCCGCTGTGGGAACAGGAATTGTCGGTCGGGGCGGCGTGCATGAACCTGCTCCATGCCGCGCATGCGATGGGATTTGCCGGCGGCTGGCTGACCGGTTGGTCCGCCTTTTCGGACGCCGTCCGCGATGCATTCGGCGCGGCACCGGAACGGGTCGCCGGCTTTATCTTCATCGGCACACCGGCCAAGCAATTGGAGGAAAGACCGCGGCCGGATTTCGACAAGATTGTTTCAACATGGGGCGGTTAAACGACTAGACGTGGGCGTCAATTGCTGTACTAAAGCAGCATGGCACTAAGCAACGACGACAGCCCGGTCTATATCCGTCTTCGTGGAGGGATCGCCGCGGCGATCCTGCGCGGCGAGTATCGTGCCGGCGACCAGCTCCCCTCGGTTCGCGCACTCGCCGCCGAACATGGCGCCAACCCGCTGACCGTGGCGAAGGCGTATCAGAGCTTTCAGGACGACGGTTATGTCGAGGTGCGGCGTGGTGTCGGCATGTTCGTGCTGCCGGGCGCCGCGGAGAAACTGCGCGTCGCCGAGCGCGACCGCTTCGTCAACGATCAGTGGCCGCGAATCGCCGAGCATATCGAACTGCTCGGGCTCGACGCGACCGACCTGATCGAGCGCGAGCGCGCCTAGAACAGGCCGAGCGCCGCGACTTCGTCGGCGCTCAAATCGATCCCGAACATCATGCTGAGCCGCAAGCGATAGACACGCGGATCGTCGATGTCGGCGCTCGTTTCTTCGCCGCCGGCAAAGCGCCGATAGGCCCGGTCGGTCAGGCTGGCGAAGCCGGTCGGCAGCACGATGCTGACCACGACGAGATCGGTGAACCGCGTGCCTGGCGCCGTCGCCGTCCAATGATTCGACATCGTCATGTCTGCTTGCGACACCGGCGCGAGCGTGAAGCTGTATTGATCGACCCACGCCTCGCCCGCGCCGCGCCCGTCGGTCGCGCCGGGATGCCCGTTGCGCTGTAGCACCCAGCCGCGATCGTCGGCGATCAGCCGATGCATCGCGCCATCGGGGCCGGTCACCTCGGCGCCTTCGGAAAGCATGATCGGCGGGCAATAGCTGCCGCCGAACCCGGCGTCGGCGATCCAGTCCTGACCGTCGATCGTCACCAGCAAGGTCATGTGGGTAAGGCCGGGCGTCTCGCTCGCGCCGAGCCAGACGCGCGCGAGCAACGGACGCGCGGTGAATCCGAGTTCGGTCAGCGCGTCGAGGAACAGCCTGTTCTGTTCGAAGCAATAGCCGCCGCGCTTGGCGGTCACGAGCTTGGCGAACACCGACTCGCTATCGATACGGATGCCGCGCCCGAGCCTTATGTCGAGATTCTCGAACGGGATGTGCAGGCGATGCGCGCGTTGCACCGCCGCCAGCCCGAGATCGTCGAGCGTCGGTCGCGCCGGCAGCTTGATCCGCGCGAGATATGCGTCGAGGTCGAAGCTCATGCCGCGAACAGGTCGGCGGACAGTTCGTACAGGCTGGCGGCGGGCGCGGATGCCGCGGCATGGAGGCCGAGCGCCTCGGGCACGATCTGTTCGATATAGAACGCCGCGACCGCGCGCTTCATACGGCAGAAATCGTCATTGGCGTCGGCGTCGCGCGCCTGCCGCTCCATCAGCCAGCCGCACACCGCGACCGACAGCATCGTCAGGAACGGGTAGCTCGCCGCGAGCCGATCGTCGGCATCCGCGGTCGCCAGCCGCCGGCCGACCTCTTCGCAGGCATTGATCAGCGTTCGCAACGCGGCGTCGTTCGCTTCGGCACGCATATCAGCGATCAGCGTGTTGAACGCCGCGCCGTTCGACAGGCCGAGCTTGCGCCCGACCAGATCGGCGGCTTGGATGCCGTTGGTGCCTTCGTAGATCGGCGTGATGCGCGCATCGCGGAAGAATTGCGCGGCGCCGGTTTCCTCGATGAAGCCCATGCCGCCATGGACCTGGATGCCGAGGCTGGCGACTTCGTTGCCGAGATCGGTCGCATGCGCCTTGGCGAGCGGGGTGAGGATTTCGAGCCGGTCCTTCGCCGCATCATCGGTATCGACGCGATCGACCATGCTGGATGCGAGATACACCAATGCCCGCGCCGCCTGGGTCTGCGCCTTCATCCGCATCAGCATGCGCCGGACGTCGGGATGTTCGATGATCGCGACGGGCTTCTTGTCGGGAGAACCGGCGCGGGCGGACTGGATGCGCTCGCGGGCGAACTCGACCGCCTTCTGCGTTGCTGCCTCGCCGACCTGCACGCCCTGCAAACCGACGTTGAGCCGCGCATTGTTCATCATCGTGAACATGGCGCGCATCCCGCCATTTTCGGGGCCGATCAGCTCGCCGATGCAATCCCCGTTATCGCCGAACGACAGCACGCAGGTCGGCGAAGCGTGCAGGCCCATCTTGTGCTCGATCGACACGACACGAACGTCGTTGAACGCACTCGGCTTGCCGTTGGCGTCGAGGCGATATTTGGGGACGAGGAACAGCGAGATTCCCCGCGTTCCCTCGGGCGCGCCGGGCGTGCGGGCGAGGACGAGGTGGACGATGTTGTCGGCCATGTCGTGATCGCCGAACGAGATGAAGATCTTGGTCCCGCTGATCTTGAACGTGCCGTCGCCGACCGGCTCGGCGCGTGACTTGAGCGCACCGACGTCGCTGCCCGCCTGCGGCTCGGTGAGGTTCATCGTGCCGGTCCACTCGCCGGTCGCGAGATGCGGGAGGTAGGCGGCCTGCTGCTCCGGCGTGCCGTGGTGGAGCAACGCTTCGATCGCACCCACGGTCAGCGTCGGCGCGAGCGCGAAGCCCATATTCGCCGTGCCCAGCGTCTCGAGTACCGCGCTCGCCAGCACGAACGGCAGGCCCTGCCCGCCGAAATCGGCCGGCGCGCCGATCGTGCCCCAGCCGCCCTCGACATAGTCGCGGTAAGCCTGGGGATAGCCGGCCGGCATCTTCACGCCCTCGGAGGTCCATTTCGGGCCGTTGGTGTCGCCCTCGCGGTTGAGCGGTGCCCATTCGCCGGCCGCGAACTGGCCGGCGCCCTCCAGCACGGCATCGATCAGATCGGGCGTCGCGGCTTCGAAACGGTCGGTCGCGGCGAGATCGGCGATCCTGGCGACGGTATCGAGCACGAAACGCTGCTCGCGGACGGCGGGGGTGAACGGCATCGGCTTCCTCTCTGACTCGCGCGCGCTATAGCGAGACTGGATGGACGCGCCAAACACCCGAATCTTGCCGTACAACAAGTACAACATCGCGGAAGCGGCGGCGCTGATCGCGGCGGGCAAGTGCGTCGCGGTGCCGACCGAGACCGTCTACGGCCTCGCCGCCGACGCGACCAACGGCGCCGCGGTTGCGGGGATTTACGCCGCCAAGGGCCGGCCGAGCTTCAACCCGTTGATCGTTCACGTGCTGGATCTCGACGCGGCGAAAAGGCTGGCGGCGTTCGATGCCCGGGCCGAGGCGCTGGCGGCAGCATTCTGGCCGGGGCCGCTGACCTTGGTGCTGCCGCTCAAGCCCTCGTCGGGGATCGCCTCGCTGGTCACGGCGGGACTGGAGACGATCGCGATCCGCGTGCCGGCTCACCGAGCGATGCGCGCGTTGCTGGAAGCGTGCGGCAAGCCGCTCGCCGCACCCTCGGCCAATGCCAGCGGCACGATTAGCCCGACGCGGGTCGAGCATGTCGCGCACAGCCTCGACGGGCGCATCCCGCTTATCCTCGACGACGGGCCGACGCGGCAGGGGATCGAATCGACGATCGTGCGCGAAGTGTTCGGCATGACCCGCGTGCTGCGCCACGGTCCTATCACCGGCGCGCAAGTGCTGGCGGCCCTGTCGGACGGCAAGCATAAGGTCGATCGCTTCGACACCGGCGAAGATGCCGAGGGCAAGATCGAGGCACCCGGCCAGTTGTCATCTCATTACGCCCCGCGCAAACCTTTGCGGATCGATGCGCGCGCGCCGGCGGACAGCGAATGGATGATCGGCTTCGGCGATGTGCCGGGCGACGACACGCTGTCGGAGAGCGGCGACCTGACCGAGGCGGCGACGCGATTGTTCGACTTGCTGCACCGGGCCGATGCCTCGGACAAACCCGAGATCGCCGTCGCACGGATCCCCGAAGACGGCATCGGCGAGGCGATCAACGACCGCCTGCGCCGCGCCGCTTTTATCGGCGACTAAGCCGTCTCGCTGACCGCCTTCGACCGCGCGGCGAAGCTCTTGCGCAGTTTCTGCAGCTTGGGCGGGATCACTGCGAGGCAATAGGGGTTCCGCTGGCCTTCACCTTCCCAATATTGCTGGTGATAGTCTTCAGCCGGGTACCATTCCGCCATCGGCTCGATCGTGGTGACGATCGGGTTCGGCCAGTTCGCCGCGTTGCGCGCGATCGCCGCCTCCGCCTCCGAACGCTGCGTATCGTCCGCCGGGAAGATCGCCGAGCGGTATTGCGTACCGACATCGTTGCCCTGGCGGTTGAGCGTCGTCGGATCGTGCGTCGCGAAGAAGATATCGAGCAGGTCGGCATAGGTCACCTGGCTCGCGTCGAACCCGACGCGGATCGCCTCGGCATGGCCGGTGTCGCCGCCGCATACCTGCTTGTAGGTCGGGTTCGCGACGTGTCCGCCGATATAGCCGCTCTCGACGCTCTCGACGCCGATCACGTCCTTGTACACCGCCTCGGTGCACCAGAAGCAGCCACCCGCCAGCGTCGCATATTCGGTCGCCATCATTCGCTCCTTTTCAATATGTCCCCAACATAGGTAGGGGCGACGCCAACGGTAAGAGGATGCGGCGATGAGCAAGGGAACGGTGCTGGTCACGGGCGGCGCGGGCTATATCGGCAGCCACGCGGTGCTGGCGCTGCTCGACACCGGCTGGGACGTGGTGGTGATCGACAACCTGACCACCGGGTTCGACTGGGCGGTCGACAAGCGAGCGACGCTGGTCCGCGCCAATATCGAGGACGACGACGCCGTGCGCGGAGCGATGCGCGAGCACGATGTCGTCGCGGTGATGCACTTCGCCGGGTCGATCGTCGTGCCGGAATCGGTGACCGATCCGCTCAAATATTACCGCAACAACACCGTTGCGAGCCGCGCGCTGATCGAAAGCGCGGTCGTGTCGGGAGTAAAGCATTTCATCTTCAGTTCGACCGCCGCGACCTACGGCAATGCCGAGAAGATTCCGGTCGCCGAGGACGACCCGACGATCCCGATCAATCCCTACGGCACATCGAAGCTGATGACCGAGGCGATGCTGCGCGACGTCGCGGCGGCGCATCCGATGAACTATTGCGCACTGCGCTATTTCAACGTGGCCGGCGCCGATCCGCAGGGTCGCACCGGGCAATCGACCGCGGGTGCGACGCACCTGATCAAGGTCGCGGTCGAGGCGGCCACGGGCAAGCGCGATCACGTGTCGGTGTTCGGCACCGACTTCCCGACTCCCGACGGCACCGGGGTGCGCGATTATATCCATGTGAGCGATCTGGCGGCGGCGCACGTCCACGCGCTAGACCGGTTGATCGCCGAGCCGACCGAAAGCCTGACGATGAACGCCGGCTACGGCCATGGGTATTCGGTGATGCAGGTGCTCGACGCGGTCGATCGCGTGACCAATCACGAGATCAAACGCGTAATCGGCCCACGCCGCCTGGGCGATTCGGCCGAATTGGTGTCGGACAATCGACGCATTCTCGCGACGCTGCCGTGGCGTCCGCAGCACGACGATCTCGACCAGATCGTCCGCGACGCGCTCGCGTGGGAACGCAAGCTCGCCGAGCGCGGCTGACCGGCGCGGAGTGAATCCGCGCCGTCATCCCGAACCTAAATAGCGACCTTCAGCGTCAGTCGGATGTCGCGCCCGGCCAGCGGGGCGAAATCCTTGAGCACGCTCGACGCACGCCGGGCATCGACGTCGAAAATGTTGTTCGCCGACAGGGTCAGGCTGGTCTTGTTGCCCGTCCATGGCGCGACGTTGAGGCTCGCATTGACCATCGTGTAGCCGGCGGTCGGCGTCTCGAACGCGGCGATGCGGTTCTGGTCGAACACGTGCTCTACCTCGATCCGGCCCGACAGCTTGTCGCTCTGCGCCTCGATCCCGCCGAGCAGGCGCATCGGCGGGATGCGTGGGACGGGACCGACGTTCTTGATCGTCGCGTGGACATAGTCCGCCACGCCATCGGCATTGATCGCGAACGATCCGATCGTCGCCAGCTTGAGCGAGGCATCAACCTCGAATCCGTAATAGCGCGCATCGGCCTGGCTATAGACGAAGCACGGCAAATCGACGGTACGGCCCGACGGCGCGGCGGCCGCTTCGCACGTGGCTTGCGGGGCCTGGCCGTCGAAGATGTAGTTGGAGAAGGTGTTGTAGTAAGCCGACGCATCGATGCTGTAGCCCTGACCATGCCCGTGCAAGGTCGCTTCGAAGCCCCAGCTCTTCTCCAGCTTGAAGTTCGGATTGCCGAGTTCGTACGCCTGCGTCCCGGCGTGCGGGCCGTTGGCGAACAGCTCCTCGTCCGACGGCGCGCGTTCGGTGCGCGAGACGTTGAGGCCGATCCGCCAATCGTCGGAAATCCCGTACGACGCGCCCGCCGATGCCGACACCGAACTGAAGCTGCGCGACCCGCGGAAGAACCGCAAATCGTCGGTCAGCGTGCGCGCGGTCAGGTTGGTCTTTTCGTAGCGCGCGCCGGCCTCGGCCTTGAACTTGCCGAATTCAAACTGTTGCAGCGTGAAGAGTCCGACCTGCTCGGTATTGTTGCGCGGCAGGAAGGCTTCGTCGCCAACGACGTTGAAGTCGCGGTTGAAGAACTGCGCGCCCGACGCGCCGCTCCATCCCCCACGGGTCGATTGCACCAGCTCGAGCCGGGCCTCGATGCCTTTGTTGTAGAAGGCGGTGCCGATCGAGCCGTCTTCGCCGAGCTCGAAGTGGCGATATTGCGCCGCCGCCGCACGCAACCGGATCGACTTGAGGAAGCCCGTCGCGTTGACTTCGGCGCGTAGATCGAGGCGGTTCTGGACGAGATCGAGCCGCGGTGCCTCCTGCTCGTCGCCCGGGTTGAGCGCGTAGCGGATCGGGATGCCGTACAGGCTGTCATAATGGCTGTAGGCGATGCCGAGCGAACCGCCGTCGGTGATCAGCGCCAGACCCGCGCCGGCCGTCCACGTCTCTGCCGCACTGTTGGGCAGCGTGCCCTTCAACCGCGCGGTCGCGGCGAAATCGATCGGATCGTTGGGCGCGGCGATCGCGGCGGCATTGGCCTGCGCCCGCGCGATCGGTGACAGGACGTAGCCGCCGATCTTGAGGTCGTCGGTCTTCAAATACGAGCCATCGACATGGAAGACGAGGGTCTTGGTCAATGCCAGGTCGCCAGCGATGCCGCCCGATCGCTCGTTCGATGCCGACCCGTACGTCGCGATGCCATTCAGCCGATAGCCCTTGTCGGGGACGGTGCGCGGGATGCGCGAGTCGATGACGTTGACCACGCCGCCGACCGCGCTCGACCCGTAAAGCAAGGCCGCCGGACCGCGCAGCACTTCGACTCGGTCGGCGAGCAACGGATCGATCACGACCGCGTGGTCGGCGGAGGTGTTCGACACGTCGACCGCGCCGATCCCGTCGCTCAACACGCGGACGCGATCACCCTGGAACCCACGCAGGATCGGCTTCGACGCGTTGGGACCAAACGAACTCGCCGACACGCCGGGCAACTTGGCCAGCGTCTCGCCGATCGTCGGCTTGAGGTCGCGGGTCAGTTCCTGACCGCTGACGATCGACGTACCCGACAGCACGTCCTTTTCGCCGCGTTCGATGACGCCGGTGACGATGATGTCCTTGCCGGTATTGGTCTGGCCATCGGCGGGATCGGCGGCGACGGGTGCCGCGGTGGCGGGTACGGGGTCGTCGCTGGCGTGCGCTAGAACGGGCATGAGCGCCGCGACCGCGGCCCCGATCAACAATGTCGTTCGCATGGAAATTCCAATCTTCACAAAACCTGGGTGATCGACGGCAGGCGCCATCGATCGTGTTGGGCAGCCGCAGCCGCCTCGTTTCTCAGGCCGTGAAGATGGGTGGGGCGCGGCTTTGCCAGGCGTGCGACGACACGCTGGGTGCGAGCAGCGGCAGCGATGCGGTCGTGTAGTGGTAGACCGCCGCCAACGGCGCGGCGATCGTGACCGACCCGCCGAGCAGATAGGCACCGAACAGCGCCCGCTCCTCGCATAACGGGCAGGCGGGGGTGGCGGGAATGTCCTTCCGGCTGTCCACCGCCGTCGGTGCGGCGCGCGCCGATTCGGTCGCGGACCACGCTCGGTCGAACCCAGGGTGACCGTGCGTCTGCGTGACGAAGCCCTGGAACAGTAAAGCGACGACGAGCCACAGCAGCGCGAACCGGCGTGCGGCCGGCGCGAAAGGCGTGGGTATCGAGACGGTCGAGTGCGTCACTGCCCGGGGTCGTTATGATACATTGTCACGGACAACAACCCTTCAATTTGCAGGGTGGTCCGCACGGCGTTGCCGTAACTCGCGCAAAACTGGTGGGCCCGTCGGGACTCGAACCCGAGACCTACAGATTAAAAGTCCGTTGCTCTACCAACTGAGCTACGGGCCCGCACCAGAGCCGCGGCGCTTACGCGAGGGGCGCGCGCCGGGTCAACCGCGCGGCGAGCTGGCGGACGGTCAACCCGGTCATCGGATCGCGCCAATCGGGTATTAGCGCCGCCAACGGGCCGAGCACGAAGCGACGGTCGCGGAACGATGGGTGGGGGATCGTCAGGCAGTCGTCGGCCCAGATGCCGCCCGACCACAGGACGATGTCGAGATCGATCACGCGCTCGCCCCAGCGCCGACCGCGGCGGCGGCCGAAATCCGCTTCGATCGCCTTCAATCGCCGGAGCAGATCGCGTGGCGGTTCGTCGCTGGCGATCACCGCGGCCGCGTTGACGAAGCGCCGCGACGACGGTCCGATCGGCGCGGTTATCATCATCGGCGACACCGCGACCACCCCGCCGATCGCACCAAGCGCCGCGCGCACTTCGTCGGCAGGGCCGCCGTAGCAGCCGCGTCGGTTCGAGCCCAAAGCAATGACATAGCTGGACGTCATGATGCGTCAGCGCCTACCCCGCCTGCGTGAACTTTGCACCCAGCCCGTTGCCAGCGACCGAGCCGCCGCGCGATTGCCCGCTTTGCCCGCGGCTGGTCGCCTTTCGCGAGGAATTGCGCGCCGAGCATCCCGATTGGTGGAACGCGCCGGTTCCTGCCTTTGGCGATCCCGACGCGTGGCTGTGCATCGTCGGTCTCGCGCCGGGCAAGCACGGCGCCAATCGCACCGGGCGACCGTTCACCGGCGATTATGCCGGCGACCTGCTGTTCGCGACGCTGGCGAAGTTCGGGCTCACCACCGGCACCTATGACTCGCGGCCCGACGACGGGTTGGAGCTGAAAGGCGTGATCATCTGCAATTCGGTCAAATGCTTGCCGCCGCAGAACAAGCCGACGCCCGCCGAAATCCACACCTGCCGCCCGTTCCTGCACGGGCAGATCGACGTGCTGAACAACGCCCGGATCTTCCTCGCGCTGGGCCAGATCGCCCACCAGTCGGCCGTGAAGGTGCTGGGCGGCCGCTTGCCCAAGGCACGGTTCGCGCATCTGGCGGAGCATCGCCTGCCCGACGGCCGGATGCTGATCGATAGCTATCATTGCTCGCGGTACAACACGAACACCGGTCGGCTGACCGCGGAGATGTTCGAGGCCGTGTTCGCCCGCGCGCTGGAACTCCGCGAGGTGACCGGCGGTTGACGGGGCATGAGCCACGAACCGCCCGTCCCGCCCGACAACCAGTCGCCCTACCCCATTGCCGAGCCGCCGCACGAGCACCCCGCGCCGTTGCCGCCGGTCACGCAAAAGGAAGGTCCGTCCAAGGCATTGCTCATCGGCGGCGCGATCGCCGCCGTCGGCACGGCGGCGCTGGCCGGCCTCGCCGCGGTGCTGCTGCGGCGAAAGCCTAGCGATCCTCGACCAACCGCCCGTAAAGCTCCGGCCGGCGGTCGCGGAAGAAGCCGAACGCGGCGCGGTGACGCTTGACCCGATCGAGGTCGAGCGTGGCGGTGATCACGCCTTCCTCCTCGCGGTCGAGTTCGGCCAGGATGTCGCCGCGCTCGTCGGTGATGAAGCTGGTGCCGTAGAAGGTCTGCCCGTGTTCGGTGCCGACGCGGTTGGCGGCGACCACCGGCACGACGTTCGACACCGCGTGACCGACCATCGCGCGGCGCCATAAACGCGCGGTGTCGAGGCTATCGTCATGCGGCTCGCTGCCGATCGCGGTAGGATAAAATAGGACGTCCGCGCCCATCAGCATCATCGCGCGCGCGGTTTCGGGATACCATTGGTCCCAGCACACCCCGACACCCAGCGTCGTGCGATCCGGGCCGTCCCACACCTTGAACCCGGTATTGCCGGGGCGGAAATAGAACTTTTCCTCGTAACCGGGGCCGTCCGGAATGTGACTCTTGCGGTAGACGCCGGCGACCTTGCCGTCGGGGTCGATCATCGCGAGGCTGTTGTAATGATGTGGACCGTCGGCTTCGAAGAAGCTGGTCGGGATCCACACCTTCAGCTCGGCGGCGAGCGCCTGCATCGCCAGCACCGACGGATGCTCGGCGGTCGGCCTGGCGTTGGCGAACAGCCCTTCCTCTTCGACCCGGCAGAAATATTCGCCCTCGAACAGTTCGGGCGGCAGGATCACCTGCGCGCCCCTGGCGTGCGCCTCGCGGACTAGCCGCGACACGTTGGCGATGTTCCGGTCCACATTGTCGGAAAAGCCGAGCTGAAGCGCGGCGACTGTAATCTGGGTCATGGCGGTTCCCATAGCCGGGTGACGTCGAAAGTGGCAGTCCCTGTCGCGGGTTCAAGGGAGACGGTCGATGGAGCGCATTTTCGAGACGGTCGCAGGCAAGGTGGCGAGCTGGACCGGCAAGCCGCCGGCCTTCATCCTGGCGCTGGTCGTCGTCGTCGTCTGGGGCGTGACGGGGCCGATCTTCAAATATTCCGACACGTGGCAATTGGTGATCAACACCGGCACCACGATCGTCACCTTCCTGATGGTGTTCCTGATCCAGAATGCGCAGAATCGCGACGGGTCGGCGATCCAGGCGAAGCTCGACGAACTGATCCGCGCGCTTGAGGGACCGCGCGACGAATTCGTCGGAATCGAGAATCTGACGCAGCCGGAACTGGAAAAAATCAAGAAGAAGCTCGAGCACGAATGCGGCGGCCAGGACGGCAGCAGTCACGAATCGTTCGAAGCGTTTCTCGAAAGGCTCTGAACTAGACCGTCAGACCCGCAAGTAGCTTCGGCAACGCGCCCGATTCGCCGCGCGCTTCGGCGATGAAGCGATCCTTGAGCGCGGGCGCGCGCTGCACCGCCGACAGACCGAAGCGACGCACTGCGTTGGCGGTCTGGCCCGGAATGCCGAACAGCCGCGTCAGGCCGTCGGTAGCCAAGCTGACCATGAACGTATCGAGGCTGCGCCACCGCTGGTAGCGTGTCAGCAGCGCGGGATCGCCCATGTCGAGCCCGATTCGTTTCCCATCGACCAGCACTTCGACCAGCGCGGCCACGTCCCGGAACCCGACATTGACCCCCTGCCCCGCGATCGGATGGATGCCGTGCGCCGCGTCGCCGACCAAGGCGAGCCGATCGGCGACGATCGTCGCGGCGTGGTGGAAACCGAGCGGGTGCGCGAAGCGCGGGCCAAGCCAGGTAAGGTCGCCCAGGAACCCGCCCATCTTGCGGGTCAGTTCGGCGAGATAGCCCCGCTCCCCCAGTTTCTGCATCCCCGGCGCCTGCGCGCTACGCACCGACCAGACGATCGCCGAGCGATGCCCACGGTCGCCATCGACCAACGGCAGGATCGCGAACGGGCCTTCGGGATAGAAGATCTCGTAGGCGACGTTGTCGTGGCTGCGCTCGTGGCCGATCGAGGTGACCAATGCGACGTGATCGTAGCTCCAGCGCGCGGTGTTGAGACCCGCCGCCTCCCGCGTCGGCGATGTACGCCCCTCCGCCCCTACCAGCAGTTGCGCACGCACCTCGCTGCCGTCGCTCAGCGTCGCACGGACACCCGCCGAATCGCGCTGCACGTCGAGTGCGCGCGTCTGCATCCGCAGATCGACCCGCGAAGCCGCGCCCGCCGCGTCGAGCAACGCCGCGCGCAGATCGCGATTCTCGAACATCGTGCCGAGCGCATCCTCGCCGTCCCGCGGCACGAAATCGAGCGCGCCCGGCTTCAGCCCGTCGCTGACCCGGATGCCCTCGATCGGACAGCCTTTGCTCACCAGGCGATCCGCGACGCCGATCGCCTCGAGCATCCGCATCGGCGCACTGGCGATCGCCGACGCGCGGCCGTCGAATCCCGACGCGGTCACCACTGCCGGGTCAGCGGGATCGACGACGATACTGGTCAGCCCATGCGCGTCGAGCGCCACCGCCAGCGCGCTGCCGACCAATCCGCCGCCGAGGATGAGGATGTCCGCCTGGTCCATGCGCCCTGCCCTAGCGACAAGCCGCTACGCACGCCAGCTTGACGGCGGACTCGCCAGGAGCGAGAATCCAACGCGAACGAACAGCGGACATTTCGGGGGTATTCGATCATGGCGAGCCGCGCGCAGCCGCCGCTTTGGCGCGAGACAGTGAAGGCCGGGGCCGCACGCGGCTGGGCTTTGGTCGCCGCGATGGCGGTGCTGGGGCTGACGCTCGCGCTCGCCGCCGCGCTGCTGACTTATCATTCGGGCGACCCCTCGCTCAGCACGGCTGCGGGCGGGCCGGCCGAGAATCTGCTGGGATATCCCGGCGCGTTCATCGCCGATCTGGCCTTCTCTATCCTCGGCCTGCCGGTCGCCGGACTGCTGGCGGTCGGCGGGGTGTGCGGCTGGCGGATGTGGAGCGACGAGCCGGCGGGACGCTGGGGCCGGATGCTGGCGATCGCGGCGGTCGGTGCGGCGCTGGTCGCGACCGCACTCGCTTTCTGGTCGCCGGCCGCGTCGTTGCGCTGGCCCGCGGGGCTCGGCGGCGTCGTGGGTATGACCGTCGCGGGCATCCTGAACTGGGTGATCACGCTGATCGGCGACCCGACCGGCATCCTGTGGACGCAGCGGCTGATCGCGCTCGCGCTCGGCATTGCCGGCGTCGTGATCTGGTTCACCGGCCTGGGCATCGGCCTCCCCAGCCTGCCACGGTTCCAGCGTCGCGAGCGGCCCGAACGGTTAGTCGATGCCCGCGAGCCGGCACCGGCGGTCGAGCCGACGATCCGCCAGCCGCGCGCGGTCGCTGTCCCCGACAACCGCCCCGGCCCGGTCATCGCCGACCGCAACACGCCCGCTGCACAGCCCAAGCCGGTGCGCGGTCCCAAACAGGCCAGCCTCGATCTCCGCGACAATTACCGGCTGCCGACGCTCGACTTGCTCAAGCCGCCGCCGCCCTCGGCCGGGGGCCCGGTCGACAAGGCCGCGCTGGAGCGCAACGCGCGCCTGCTCGAGACCGTGCTCGACGACTTCCACGTCAAGGGCGCGATCACCGAGGTCCGCCCCGGTCCGGTCGTGACGATGTACGAGCTCGAGCCCGCCGCCGGCATCAAGGCAAGCCGCGTGATCCAACTGGCCGACGACATCGCGCGCAACATGTCGGCGATCTCGGCGCGCGTTGCGACGGTCCCCGGCCGCACCGTGATCGGCATCGAATTGCCCAACGCCAAGCGCGAGATGGTGGCGCTGCACGAACTCGTCGCCGACGACGCGTTCGAGGATCAGAATGCCTCGCTGCCGCTGATCCTGGGCAAGAATATCGCCGGCGATCCGGTGATCGTCGACCTCGCGCCGATGCCCCACCTCCTCGTCGCCGGCACCACCGGGTCAGGCAAGTCAGTCGGCCTGAACTGCATGATTCTGTCGCTGCTCTACCGGCTGACGCCCGACCAGTGCCGCCTGATCATGATCGATCCCAAGATGCTCGAACTGAGCATGTACGAAGACATCCCGCATCTGCTCGCGCCGGTCGTCACCGACCCGGCCAAGGCGGTCCGCGCGCTCAAATGGGCGGTCGAGCAGATGGAGGAACGCTACCGCCAGATGTCGTCGGTCGGGGTGCGCAGCCTCGCCAGCTTCAACGACAAGGTGCGTGCGGCGAAGGCCAAGGGCCAGCCGCTCGGCCGCAAGGTCCAAATCGGCTACGAGAACGGCAAGCCGGTGTACGAGGAGGAGCAGCTCGACTTCCAGCCGCTGCCGCAGATCGTCATCGTCGTCGACGAACTCGCCGACCTGATGATGACCGCGGGCAAGGAAGTCGAATTCCTGATCCAGCGCCTGGCACAGAAGGCGCGCGCTGCGGGCATTCACCTGATCATGGCGACGCAGCGCCCGTCGGTCGACGTCATCACCGGTGTGATCAAGGCGAACCTGCCGACGCGGATCAGCTTCAACGTCACGTCGAAGATCGATTCGCGCACCATCCTGGGCGAACAGGGCGCCGAACAGCTGCTGGGCAAGGGCGACATGCTGTACATGGCGTACGGCAAGCAGATCAGCCGCGTGCATGGGCCGTTCGTGTCGGACGACGAGGTTCGCGCGGTCGCCGATCACTGGCGCGCGCAGGGCCAGCCCGATTACATCCAGTCGGTCACCGAGGAGAGCGACGACGGCTTCGCGCTCGACGGCGCACCGCTGGGAGAGGATTCGGCCGAGGACCAGCAGTATCGCAACGCCATCCAGCTCGTCGTCGAGAGCCAGAAGGCATCGACCAGCTGGCTGCAGCGCCAGATGCGGATCGGCTATAACTCCGCCGCGCGCCTGATCGAACGGATGGAAAAAGACGGCA
Source organism: Sphingomonas panacisoli (assembly GCF_007859635.1). Lineage (NCBI taxonomy): Bacteria > Pseudomonadati > Pseudomonadota > Alphaproteobacteria > Sphingomonadales > Sphingomonadaceae > Sphingomonas > Sphingomonas panacisoli. The sequence continues at coordinate 3,273,280 of NZ_CP042306.1, forward strand.
TCGTCGGGCGACCCGACCATGTCGGCCGCCGCGAAGTGCTGCGCGACCGCGACGGCAACCCGCTGTAACGTCGGGCGTTCAGAGCGGGTTCAAGCCCGTAACGACAGGACCGGCCGGTCAATCCAGGAGATTTCTTCGTGACGTATCGCGCCCTTGCGCTGCTCCCCCTACCCGCGCTGATCGCCGCCGCGCCGGCGATGTCGCCAGACCTCGCCAAGGTCCAGGCGCATCTGTCCGCCGTCCAGTCGATGACCGCGACGTTCAGCCAGACCGATCGCAACGGCAAGACGCTCAACGGCACGTTGTCTTTGAAGCGTCCGGGCAAGGTTCGCTTTCAATATGAAAAGGGCGTGCCGATCCTGGTCGTGGCGGACGGCAATTCGCTCTGGTTCCTCGATTATTCGGTGAAACAGAAGCAGCGCTTGCCGATCAAGAATGGGCCGCTCGGCGTGTTGCTCGATCCGTCGAAGGACATCAGCGGTTTTGCCAAGATGATCCCGACCGCCGACCCATCGATCCTGTCGGTCGAGGTCTTCGACCGCAAGCATCCCGAATATGGGCGGATCAACCTGATCTTCGAAAAGAGCGCGGCGGCGCCCGCCGGGCTGATGCTGCGCGGCTGGGTCGCGCTCGATGCGCAGAACAATCGCACGACGATCCGTTTGTCGGGACAGCGCTTCAACGTCCCGATTTCAGACGGAACGTTCCGGTTCAACGACCCGTCGCCGAGCGGTCCGCGAAAATAACATTTTTGTTCATCTCGGCGACAGCTTTGGCCGACTAATACAGTTCTCGCGGATGTGGGGCGGTTCGGGATTTTCCCCCTGTTGCCTGAGTTGCTCCACTTCCCGCCTGCGTGACGAACGCTAGGTCGGCCCTCGCTCCATGCCCCCGGAGCGGGGGCCTTTCTCTTTGTGATCGCCTCTCGGCGATGAGCGGCACCGGCCCGCTCCCCCACCCGACCGCCCATAGAATATCTTGACTGGGCGGTCGGGTGGGGGAGCGGGCTGGTGCCGCATCTGCGCGTGAGCGCAGCAAACTAGGGCGGGGTGACGAAACCAATTGGACCCCCTAAGTCCCCCTTCGTGAAGATCGTCTCCTGGAACATCAACTCGGTCCGTTTTCGCCTCGAGATCGTCGAGCGGTTCTTGCGCGAGGCTGCGCCCGACATATTGTGCCTCCAGGAAACCAAGGTGATCGACCAGGATTTCCCGCAGGAGGCGTTTCGGCGGCTCGGCTACAAGACGATCATCCTGCACGGCCAGAAAATGCACCACGGCGTCGCGATCCTGAGCCGCGTGCCGCTCGCCGAGGACGACCGGTTCGATTGGCAAGCCAATCGCGAGGCGCGGCACGTCGGCGTGAAGCTGGCGAACGGCGTGCGGCTGGAGAATGTCTACGTCCCCGCAGGCGGCGACGTTCCCGATCGCGAGGTGAACGCGAAGTTCGGCCAGAAGCTCGATTTCGTCGAACGGATGACGGCGTGGTCGGCGAGCCTCGACTGCCCGACGATCCTGGTCGGCGACTTCAACATCGCGCCGCTCGAAAGCGACGTGTGGAACCACAAGCAACTGCTCAACGTCGTCAGCCATACGCCGATCGAGGTGGATGCGCTCAACCGGCTAAAAGATTCCAATAGCTGGGTCGATCTCGGCCGGCATTTCTATCCGGCCCCGGCGCGGCTGCACACGTGGTGGAGCTATCGCTCGCCCGACTGGACGGTGAACGACCGCGGGCGCCGGCTCGACCACATGTGGGCGACCGCCGATGTCGCCGCTGCCGCTACGTCGCATACGGTGTTCGAGGCGTGCCGCAACTGGCTAAAGCCGTCCGACCATGTGCCGATCATGACCGAGTTCGACCTGTGAGCGCGCGTGACGTCGCCCGCGCGATCGATTCGTTGCGGCGTGGTTGGCCGATCGCCATCCAAGGCAGCGGTGCGCCGGTCGGATTGCTGGCGATCGAGACTGCGGATGCCGGGCGGCTGGTGGCATTCGATCCGGGTGGCGACTCGCCCATCCTGTTGTCGGCAGGGCGCGCGGCAACGCTGAAGCTCGCCAACCAGATCGAGGCGGCGATCCCCGACTCGCCGGTGCTGGTCGAACGCACCTTCTGGATCGATTTCGACTGTGCGGTGGCGCTGGCCGACCCGCAACTCGACATGGCGACGCCGATGAAGGGGCCGTTCCGCGCGATCCCGGTCCCCGACCCTGACGTCATGACGGCGGCGCTTGTGCTGGCGCGAACTGCGGGCGTGCTGCCTGCCTTCTTCGTCGGTGCGGCGACCGAACCCGCGATCACCATCGTCGACATCGACGATTTCGAAGACCCGATCCACCTCGCCATCGCGGCGCGCGCCAAGCTGCCGGTCGAGGGATCCGAGCGATCCGAGATCGTCGCGTTCCGCTCGCCCGATTCGCCGGGCGAGCATGTCGCGCTGATCGTCGGCCAGCCCGACGGCAACCCGCCGCTGGTGCGCCTCCACAGCGAGTGCCTGACCGGCGACGTGCTCGGCAGCCTCAAATGCGACTGCGGGCCGCAGCTCCATGCCGCGATCCACGCGATGGAGGGGACCGGCTGGGGCATCCTGCTCTACCTGCGGCAGGAGGGGCGCGGGATCGGGCTGGTCAACAAGCTGCGCGCCTATGCGCTGCAGGATCAGGGGTTCGACACGGTCGACGCCAATACCCGGCTGGGCTTCGCGGTCGATGCGCGCGATTTCCGGGTGGCGGCGCGCATGCTCGACCTGCTCGGGCAGACCCGTATCCGGTTGCTGACCAACAATCCGGAGAAGGTCCGCGTGCTGCAGGCTACCGGGATCGACGTGGTCGAGCGCGTGCCGATCGCGTTGCCGCCCAACCGCTTCAACGAGAAGTACTTGGCTACCAAGCGCGATCGGACTGGGCATCAGCTCTGAGCCGGACCGGCTAAGTTGACACCAAGTTGACACTAGCGGCGTCGAAATTCCGATCGATCGCTCGGCCGGTTCGAAGACGGACAATATCAACGAGCGACTGCCGTAGTTTCAGAAGAAATCCTACATTTCCAGTAGTTTCTTCACCTCGGCAAAGTCGGCGGCGATGGCGTCGACGCTGACCGCACGGAGGCGGTCGGCATGATCCGGCGCGCAATGATTGCCCGCGCACAGCCCGATGACGAACCCGCCGGACGCCACCGCGCCGGTCGCGCCGACGATCGAATCCTCGACGATCGCGCAGTCGGCGATCGCGACGCCGAGCCGATCGGCGGCGTAGAGATAGAGGTCGGGCGCGGGTTTGCCGCGCGTCACATGCTCGCGGCCGCTATAGATGTGGTCGCCGAACGCATCGGTCAGGCCGATATGATCGAGGTGACGGCGGATCCAGCGCGTCGAGCTCGACGATACGACCGCCCTGGGTAGATCGGCGGGCAGCGACCGGACGAAATCGACCGCGCCGGCGACTGCGCCGATTCCTTCGGCCATTACCCGATCGTCCTCGGCGGCGCGCGCGGTGTGGAAGTCGTCGGGCAACGGGCGTCCGATCCACGCCTCGACCTTCGCGATGAAATCGACGCCGGAATAGCCCATGAAATTGGCCATCGACTGTTCGGGCGTGGTCGGATGGCCGATCGAGGTCAGATAGTCGGCGATCTGCTTGTTGCCGACATATTCGCTTTCGATCAGCACGCCGTCGAAGTCGAAGAGGATCGCCCCGAACTTGCAGGCGATCGATCCGGGGGATCGATCGCTTCGGGGCGATCCCGCGAATCTCATACCCGCGCTCCGAACAGCGCCGAGCCGACCCGGACGTGCGTCGCGCCCAGCGTCACCGCGGTCGGATAGTCGCTCGACATGCCCATGCTGAGCCCGGTGAGGCCATGATCGCGCGCGAGCTTTGCCAGCAACGCGAAATAGGGCGCGGGTTCGACGTCGGCGGGCGGGATCGCCATCAGCCCGGCGATCGGCAGATCGGCGGCGCGCACTTCGGCCAACAGCGCGGGCAGATCGGCGATCGCGCAGCCGCCCTTTTGCGCCTCGTCGCCGATATTGACCTGGACGAAGCAGTTGGGTCGCCGGCCCGATTCCATTGCCTTGGCAAGCGCGCTGACCAGCGAGGGGCGATCGAGCGAATGTATCTCGTCGAACAACGCGACGGCATCCGCCGCCTTGTTCGACTGTAGCTGGCCGATCAGCGCGAGGCGGATGTCGGGATGGCGCTCGCGCAGCGCGGGCCATTTTCCTTGAGCTTCCTGGACGCGGTTCTCGCCGAACACGCGCTGGCCGGCGGCGATCAGCGGCTCGATCGCGTCGGCGGGGTGCGTCTTGGAGACGGCGATCAGCTCGACCGCATCGGTGCGGCCGGCCAGTTTCTTCGCGTGCTCGATATCGGCAAGGACGCCGGCGAGCCGCGCGGTGGGGTCGTCGGTCGTCATGGCCGGCGCTATAGGCAGGGACGTGTCGCGCCGCCACCCCCTTCCCCGCCTCTGGCTGATGACCGACGAGCGGTTGGGCGAGGGGTTGTGGGACGCACTGGCGCGGTTGCCGCGCGGCGGCGGCGTGGTGTTCCGGCATTATGCGACGCCGGCGGTCGAGCGGCGGCTTCTGTTTGCGCGCGTGGTCAGGATTGCGCGCGCCCATGGGCTCGTCGTGGTGCGGGCCGGGAATTGGTGTGGGGCAGGGGCGGATGGCGTGCACAACCGGCGCGGGCGCGGGGTGCGGACGGCGTCGGCGCATTCGTTGCTGGAGGCGAGGGCGGCCGTGACGCGCGGGGCTGACGCGGTGTTCGTGTCGCCGGTGTTCGCGACGCGGTCGCATCCGGGGGGTAGGGTACTGGGGGTGCGCGGGGCGGAGCGGATCGCGCGTCTGGTCGGGGTGCCGGTGATCGCGCTGGGCGGGATGGATGCCGAGCGGTTTTGGCGGCTCGATGGGTTCTATGGCTGGGCGGCGATCGATGCCTGGAGCGACGACGCCACGTGACCCGCCCTAGCCGTGCTCCTGCGAAGGCAGGAGCCCAGGGTCGCGGGGCGATAAGCTTGTTATATCCGACCCTTGATAGCCCGCCGCGGCAAAGCCGCGTCGTCGGTCCTCGCTGTACGAGGCCGGCCGGACTTTCTGCTTATCGCTATTTAGCTGCCGCTAAATCGCGGCATAAAGTCAGAACTTAAACGTCGTCCCGACATACACCGCCTGGCTGTCCACGCGGCGATCATCCGGCATCGGCGCCAGACGGTCGCGGTCGGGCGACTTGTAGCGCACGCCGGCGGTGACATCGATGTTGCGGCGGAGCGAATAGGCGCCACCGACGTCGATCATCTGCGGCGCGTCACCGATCAGACGCGTGTCGGTCGGCGGACGGTCGGTCACCGCCTTCAGCTTCGACGGCTTGGACAGGTTGAAGCCCGGATCCATCCGGCGGCCGCTCGGCGACGTGCCGAGGTCCATCTTCGGGGCGTCGCCCGGTACGCTCAGCCGCTTGGCGGCGGTCGATGCGACCAGATTATACTTGATCGGCGCGAGACCAAGCCCGGGGGCCGTCGTATCGCTGCCCAGGTTGCGCAGCGTCACCACGCCGGTCTTCGGCGTCGCGATCTGCAGCGCGGTCACGACCGGACGGCGAACGCCCCGCGACTCGGCGGGGGCGAAGCGGAACGACGCGGTCCCGATCCCGCTGCGCGCGATCAGCGCGGCCAGCTTGGGGTCGGCGGATGCCGGCGTGAAGAAAATCTGCGCGGAGGGCGAAGCCTTGCCCACGCGGTTGGCCGAATCGGGGGTGCCGAACGCAGGCACGGCAAACGCGCCGGCGACGGCTAGCGCCCCGACCATCGTTCCCACGATTACCCGCTTTCCAATCACGACGAATCCCTGCGACTCTTATACGGGACTCGCCCTAACACGGATCGTTCCATCGTCGCCACCGCGAAAGCGTGTTTTTCCGCCGAGTGTTGCACCATGTCCACAGGACGGCCACGATTGCCGGCCATTCTATGCGCGCTTGCGGCGTCGTCGCGAGTATCTATAGATGCCGTCCACCCTATCTGTGTCAGGAAAACGTTTGATGACCCGTCTGCGCTACGCCGCGTATCTGGCCCTGCTGCTGCCGCTCGCTGCCTGTGGGGGCGGGAACAAGAACCGGATGAAGGCAGACATCGCCGCGTCGAAGGTCACCACGATCGGCGTCAACGCCTATCTGTGGCGCGCGACGCTCGACACGCTGAGCTTCATGCCGCTGCTCCAGACCGATTCGAACGGCGGCGTCATCGTCACCGACTGGTACGTGAACCCTTCGGCGCCGACCGAGCGGATGAAGGTCACCGTCACGATCCTCGATCAGGACCTGCGCGCCGACGCCGTTCGCGTCGCGGCGCTGCGCCAGGTGAACCAGGGCGGCCAGTGGGTCGCGGCCCCGGTGCAGGCGGCGACCGTCCAGAAGCTCGAGGACATCATCCTGACCCGCGCCCGCGATCTCCGTCGCGCCGCCGTCACGCCGCAATAAGAAACCAACCCCGGTGGGCGGGTGATGCCCGCCCAACAGGAAACAGATCATGTCACGCTTCAATCCACTGAAGGCCGACGCCCAGTGGCAAAAGGTGTGGGACGAACGCCAGACGTTCGCCGCGAAGGACGACAGCCCCAAGCCCAAAAGCTATGTGCTTGAAATGTTTCCGTATCCTTCGGGGCGGATCCATATGGGCCACGTCCGCAACTATACGATGGGCGACGTGCTGGCGCGCTATCGGCGGATGAAGGGCATGGAAGTGCTCCACCCGATGGGGTGGGACGCGTTCGGCATGCCGGCCGAAAACGCCGCGATGGAAAAGCACGTCCATCCCGGCGGCTGGACCCGCCAGAATATCGCGACGATGAAGGCGCAGCTGAAACGGTTGGGCTTCGCGCTCGATTGGAGCCGCGAACTGGCGACGTGCGAGCCCGATTATTACGGCCACGAACAGGCGCTGTTCCTCGACATGCTGGCGGCGGGCCTCGTCTATCGCAAGGAATCGTCGGTCAATTGGGATCCGGTCGACATGACCGTGCTGGCCAACGAGCAAGTGATCGACGGGCGCGGCTGGCGATCGGGCGCGCTGGTCGAGAAACGCAAGCTGAGCCAGTGGTTCCTGAAGATCACGCAATTCGCCGACGAATTGCTGGCCGGGCTGGGCGAGCTGAAGAACTGGCCCGACAAGGTCCGGCTGATGCAGGAAAACTGGATCGGCAAGAGCCAGGGCCTGCAGTTCCGCTGGAAGGTTTCCGACGGCAGCGAGGTCGAGGTGTTCACGACACGCCCCGACACGATCTTCGGCGCGAGCTTCGTCGCGGTCGCGGCGGATCATCCGATCGCCCAGTCGATCGGCGCGGCGAGCCCGGAAGCCGCCGCCTTCATCGAACAGTGCAAGCAGGGCGGCACCACCGCGGCCGAACTGGAAACGCAGGAAAAGCTCGGCTTCGACACCGGGCTGACGGTGACGCACCCGTTCGATCCGACGATCCAACTGCCGCTCTACATCGCGAACTTCGTGTTGATGGACTACGGCACCGGCGCGGTGTTCGGCGTGCCGGCGCACGACCAGCGCGATTTCGAGTTCGCGTCGAAATACGGCCTGACGATCCGCCGCGTCGTGTCGGATGGCGACAAGACCGATCCCGCATTCACCGAGGCCGAAGCCTATTCGGGGCCAGGAACGCTAGTGAACTCGCACTTCCTCGACGGGATGGATGTCGAGGATGCCAAGCGCGAGGTGATCACGCGCGCCGAAGCGGGCGGCTGGGGCCACGGCACCACCGTGTTTCGCCTGCGCGACTGGGGGGTGAGCCGCCAGCGTTACTGGGGTACGCCGATCCCGATCATCCATTGCGCCGCGTGCGGCGCGGTGCCGGTGCCGCGCGATCAACTGCCGGTGGTGCTGCCCGAAGACGTGTCGTTCGACATCCCCGGCAACCCGCTCGATCGCCATCCCACGTGGAAGCATGTCGCGTGCCCGTCGTGCGGCGGCGCGGCGGTGCGCGAGACCGACACGCTCGACACCTTCGCCGATTCGTCGTGGTATTTCATCCGCTTCGCCAGCCAGCCCAGGGACAAGGCGTTCGACCGGGCGACGGCCGAACAATGGCTGCCGGTCGGGCAATATATCGGCGGGGTCGAGCACGCGATCCTGCACTTGCTCTACGCGCGGTTCTGGACGCGGGCGCTGAAGCACATGGATATGCTCGACATCGCCGAGCCGTTCGCGGGACTGTTCACCCAAGGCATGGTGACGCACGAGACCTACAAGTCGGTCGAGGGCAAATGGCTGTCCCCCGACGACGTGCGCGACGGCAAGGAAATCGCCACCGGGCAACCGATCACGGTCGGCCGCACCGAAAAGATGTCGAAGTCGAAGAAGAACACGATCGATCCCGAACCGATCGTTGATCAATACGGCGCCGACGCGACGCGGTGGTTCATGCTGTCTGACTCGCCACCCGAACGCGACCTGCAATGGTCCGAAAGTGGGATCGAGGGGTCGTGGCGTTTCGTCCAGCGGCTGTGGCGGCTGGTCGACGGCATCGCGGACGGCGAGGGCGCCGATGCCGCGATCGACCGCAAGCTCGCCCAGACCATCGCCGGGGTCGCCGTGGATATCGAGGCGCTGCAGTTCAACAAGGCGGTCGCCAAGCTGTACGAACTGGTCAACGCGATCGAAAAGGCCGCACCGTCGGCCTCGCGCACCGCCGCGATCCGCACGCTCGTCCGCCTCGTCGCACCGATGACACCGCATCTCGCCGAGGAAGCCTGGGCGGCGATGGGCGAAAGCGAGCTGGTCGCCGGCGCCGATTGGCCGAGTTACGACCCCGCTTTGCTGGTCGAGGACGAAGTGACGATCGCGATCCAGGTCAACGGCAAGCTCCGCGACACGCTGACCATGCCCAAAGGCTCGCCCAAGGACGCGATCGAGGCCGCGGCGCGCGCCAACGCCCATGTCATCCGCGTGCTCGAAGGCAAGGAACCCAAGAAGGTGATTGTCGTGCCCGATCGTCTGGTCAATCTGGTCGCATGAAGCGACTCGTCCCCTTGCTCGCCATCGCCCTCGCCGGTTGCGGGCTGCATCCGCTATACGAAGGCGGCGCCTCCGGCACGGTGGCGCGCGGGCTGGCCGACATCGACATCGCGCCGATCGCGGGCAAGTCGGGCTATCTGATGACCAATGCGTTGCGTGATCGCTTGCCCGATCGTGGCGGCGCCGCGGCGAAATACCGGCTCGAGATCAAGCTCGACGATTCGATCGTCGGCCTGGGCATCACGCGCGACAACACCGTGACGCGCGAGCGGCGGTCGCTGCGCGCACGTTATCAGTTGGTCGATACCGTGTCGGGCGAAGCGGTGCTCGACGCGACCGCCGGGTCGGATGCCGGGGTCGATGTGGTGAACTCCGAATATGCGACGATCGCGGCCGAAAATACCGCGCTGGAAAACCTGACCGACATCGTCGCCGATCAGATCGTGACGCGCATCGCGGTCTATACGCGCCGCACCGCGGCGAAGTGAAAGCGTCTGAAAATCAGCTAGTTAACGCGATCGACGCAGCATCGCCGGCGATCCGGCTCTATCTGCTGCACGGGCCCGACGAATCGGGCGCGGCGGATTATGCGGCGCGATTGGGCCGTGCGCTGGGTGCGGATGCGGAGAAGATCGCGATCGAGGGGTCGTCGCTGAAGAGCGATCCCGGCCGCGTCGTCGATGAGGCACGGTCGCTTGCCCTGTTCGGCGGGCGCCGCTGGATATTGATCAACAATGCGGGCGAAGACGCGATCGAAGCGGCAAAGATGCTGATCGCCGAGCCGCACGTCGAGCATCCGGTCGTGCTCATCGGTCCGGGTCTGCGCAGCAAGGGCAAATTGGTCGAGTTCGCGATCGCGCAGCCCGCCGCGATGAGCTTCGCCTGCTACGTCCCCGACGGCGCCAATGCCGAACGGCTGGTCGTCGGCATCGCGCGCGAACATGGCTTGCGGCCGACACCCGCCGCCGCCCGCCGCTTGATGAGCGCGGCGAATGGCGACCGCGCCGTCATCGCCCGCGAGATCGAAAAGCTCGCGCTCTATCTCGACGCCGCCGCCGACCGGCCGCGCGAGCTCGACGACGACGTGATCGACTTGCTCGGTGCCGAACTCGGCGATGCGCAGATGTCCGACGTCGTCGATGCCGCGCTGGAAGGGCGGGTCCGCGACATTTCGCGCGAGCTCGGCCGGTTCGCCGATTCGGGCGGCAGTGCAATCCCGCTGCTGCGCCAGATCGTCCGCAAGTTGATGAGCCTGGCCGCGATGCGCGGGGAGGTCGATGCGGGCGCCGACGCGACTGCGACGGTCAAGAAGCGCCGGCTGCACTTTCGCGAGGAAGCAGGGACGATCCGTCTGGTTCAACGTTGGCGCGCGGCCGAAATCACCGCCGCGATCGACCGCTTGCGACGCGCCGAACGCGCCTTGATGTCGGCGGGCGGGGCAGGGGAGATATTGTCCGACGTCGCCATTACCGAGACGACGCGCGCGGCCGCAAGAGCGCGCTAAGTCAAAGGCTTAAAGCGGTTCGCCGGTCAGCCGCTGGCAGACCATGTCGAGTTGGTCGAGCGTCGAATAGGCGACCGTCAGCGTCCCGCCCTTGGGACCGTAACTGATCTTCACGCCGAGCCCGATCACGTCGCTCAACTGGCGCTCGAGCGCAGCGATGTCGGCATTGCGCCCGCCACCGCCCGATCCGCCGGTCGAATCCGCATTCTTTGCTGATCGCGCCAGCCGTTCGGTGTCGCGCACCGACAAGCCTTTGGCGACGACTTCCGCCGCGAGCCGTTCGACGTCGGGCGCGCCGATCAGCGCGCGGGCATGCCCCATGTCGATTCGGCCGTCGACCAACAGCGCCTGGACGCTTTCCGGAAGATCGAGTAATCTCAACAGGTTGGCGATGTGGCTCCGCGACTTGTGGACGAGCTTGGCGAGCGCTTCCTGGGTGTGACCAAACTCGGTGATCAGCCGCTTGTACGCGTCGGCTTCTTCGACCGCGTTGAGATCGCGGCGCTGGATGTTTTCGAGCAACGCGATCTCGAACGTATCGGCGTCGTCGAGTTCGCGAACGATAACAGGGACTTCGTGCAGCCGCGCGCGTTGTGCGGCGCGCCAGCGACGCTCGCCGGCGACGATCTGGTAGTTGCGGCCGTGTGGCCGAACCAGGATCGGCTGGAGCACGCCACGCGTCGCGATCGACTGCGACAATTCTTCGAGCGCCGTATCGTCGAACGCCCGCCGCGGCTGGCCGGGCTGCGGCGTCAACGCGCCGACCGGCATCATTCGGATTCCCGATGGTGCGTCACCGGTGGTCGCGACCGGCTCGGCCGCGATGTCGCCGAGCAAGGCGTTGAGCCCGCGGCCTAGGCTCGGGCGGGGCTTGCGGGCCTCGCTCATGCCGCGATCGCCGGCTTGGCCGGGGGCAACCGGCCGATCAATTCGCGTGCGAGCGCCATATACGCCTCCGATCCCGAACAGCGATAATCGTAGATGAGCGCCGGCACGCCATGGCTGGGCGCCTCCGACAACCGTACGTTGCGCGGGATGACGGTATCGAACACGACATTGCCGAGTACCGCGCGAACGTCCGAAGAAACCTGTTCGGTCAATCGGTTACGGCGATCATACATCGTCAGCGCGACGCCGAGGATCGCCAGGCCTGGGTTGAATCGCGACCGAATCCGCTCGACCGTACTGAGCAACTGGCTCAACCCCTCGAGCGCGAAGAACTCGCATTGCAGCGGGACCAGGAGCGAGTCGGCGGCGACCATCGCATTGATTGTCAGCAACCCGAGCGATGGCGGACAATCGATCAGCACGACGTCCCAGCGATCCGCCGTTTCCTCCAGGGCATGATCGAGCCGGTGAGTCCGCTCCTCGTAATCGACGAGCTCTATCTCCGCGCCGGACAAATCGACGGTCGCCGGAACGATATCGAGCTTGGGCACCGCAGTGGCGATCGCAGCATCGGAAACGCTAACCTCACCGATCAGTACCTCGTAACTCGATTTAGCGCGATTGGCGCGGTGGATGCCGAGACCGGTCGATGCATTGCCCTGCGGATCGAGATCGACGATCAGCACGCGCTTGCCGGTAGCCGCGAGCGCGGTACCGAGATTGATGGCGGTGGTCGTCTTGCCGACCCCACCCTTCTGATTGGCGACTGCGATGACCGTCATCGCCGCCTCACGCCGCGCGCGATCACGATGGCTGAATCGGGGCTGGTGATGCTATGTTCCACGTGAAACACACCATGCCATGTTCGCCGCGCTTCCGCTACCTCGTCGTCGGCGTTTCTACCCTTGGGGAGCAGCCAAACCGTCTCTTTCTTGGCGCATTGTGCCGCCGACGCGAGAAGAGCGCCTATTCGTGCCACCGCACGCGCCGAAATCACATCGGCCTTATCGCTGACCGCTTCCACCTTTGCCGCTATCACAGTGACATTTGTTAGCCCCAATTGGTTCGCTGCATCGCGCAGGTAGTCCGCGCGTAAACGACGCGGCTCCACCAGAATCATTGCCCGTTCGGGTTCGACGGCGGCAACGGCAAGACCGGGAAATCCGGCACCGGCGCCGACATCGAGCCAAATACCGTCCGGCCCCAGCGCGACGAGTTGGAGCGAATCGACGATATGGCGCGTCCAGATCGATGCGAGCGTCGAACGAGCGATCAAATTCTGCCGTTCGGCCTCCTCAGCGACAATCGCCGCCAAGCTATCCAACCGATCGATCGCCGCCGAGTCGAACCTCGAAACGGCCCAAGCACGTGCATCCTCTTCCGTCATGCCGCACGCCGGTTGGTGTGGAGTAGGATCGCAGTAAGCGCCGCCGGCGTGATCCCACGAATACGCCCCGCTGCGGCGAGGGTAGCAGGTCGGGCGGCAGTCAGGCGCTCCACCATTTCAATCGACAGCCCAGGAACAGCCGCGAAGTCGAGATCGGCGCGCAAGGCCACGCGCTCGCTCGCCCGCAGCTCGGCGACCTCGGCCTCCTGGCGATCGACATAGGGAGCGTATCGCGCGTCATCCAACGCCTCGACGATGGTTGGCGTCATGACGTCGGCGAGTTCCGGCGCGACGTCGCGCAATGAGACGTCCGGAAAGCGCAGCCACTCCCGGGCGGAGCGACGCGAGCCGTCCTGGCCGACTCCGGTATGCGCCAGCGTACTGGCGGTAATCGATCGAGCGAGCACATGATCGACCTCCGTACGTTCCTGCTCGCGGCGACGAACGTGTTCCAAGCGAGCGGGGCCGAGCAATCCGGTGGCTTCCGCAACCCGCGACAGCCGCGTTTCAGCGTTGTCGGCCCGGAGCCTGAGCCTGAATTCGGCACGCGCGGTCAGCATGCGGTAGGGTTCCGTAACGCCCTGTAGCACCAGGTCGTCGATCATGACGCCAAGATAGCTTTGCGTCCGATCGGGCAGGAAGGAATCGAGACCAAGCGCCAACGCCGCTGCATTCGCCCCCGCCACAAGCCCTTGCGCCGCCGCTTCTTCATAGCCGGTCGTCCCGTTGATCTGCCCGGCGCAGAACAATCCCGGCAACTCTGTCAGCGCGAGCCGATGATCAAGTGCACGCGGATCGATATGGTCGTATTCGACAGCATAGCCGAACGCCATGATCCGTGTTCGCTCCAGACCCGGAATTGAGGCGATCAGCGCGGCTTGGGCGTCGGCCGGAAGCGACGTCGAGATGCCATTGGGGTAGACAGTGGCATCGTCCAATCCCTCCGGTTCGAGGAATATCTGGTGACCATCTCGGTCACCGAACCGATGCACCTTGTCTTCGATGGATGGGCAATAGCGCGGGCCTGCGCCTTCAATTGCGCCGCCGAACAGCGGTGACCGATCGAGCGCAGCGCGGATGATGTCGTGCGTCCGTTCGGTCGTTCGCGTAATCGCGCAGGCCAGTTGGGGGAGGGGTCTGCCTGACGACAGCGGCGACATTGTCCAAGGTTCGTCGTCGGAGGGCTGGCGCTCCAGCCGCGCCCAGTCGATCGTGCGCCCATCGAGTCGCGGCGGCGTCCCGGTCTTGAGTCGCGTCATCGGCAAATCGATCGCCCGCAACTGATCCGCCATCGCGGTCGCGGCCCGCTCGCCGAGCCGCCCGCCAGACTCGCGATCCTCGCCGCGAAACATGCGGGCGCCTAGAAACGTGCCCGTCGCCAGGACGACCGTGGGGGCGAAGATCGCGGTTCCGTCTGACAGGACAATTCCCGATACCGCACCACTTCGCACGGTGAGTGAGACGGCCTCGCCCGGAACAATTTCAATACCATCATGCGATTTTAGAATCGCTCGGACTGCTGCCGCAAAACGCTTACGATCCGCCTGGATTCGCGGTCCCCGAACAGCTGCGCCCTTGCTGCGATTGAGCAGCCGGTAGTGGATTGCCGCCGCATCTGCCGCACGCGCCATGATGCCGTCGCAGGCATCGACCTCCCGCACCAGGTGGCCCTTGCCGAGTCCGCCGATGCTGGGATTGCAGGACATCGCACCGATATTCGCGGCATCGAACGTGACGAGCGCGACCCGCGAGCCGCGCCGAGAGGCAGCCGCAGCAGCCTCCACGCCGGCATGGCCGCCGCCGATCACGATAACGTCGAACTCGTTCATGGCGCGCGGTTAGCAGCTTGTTCCACGTGGAACACTCACTTTCCGATGCAAAACTTGCCGAACAAGGTGTCGAGCATGGTCTCGACGCCGGAATGACCGGTAATCTTTGCTAGCGCGACGTTCGCTCGGCGTAACGCGTCCGCAACCACTAGCTCATCAAGCGACGCGATGTCCGCCAGCGCCTCTACCGCGTCCCGGCAATGGTTCGCTTGCCTGACGTTCAACGCGAGATCGCCCGGTTTCGGTATCAGCGACGAAGCCCGGCTCGTCACCAATGTCCACAACACTTCGACCGAAGCATCGTCAAGAGCCGACACCGACATAACGGGTCCTGCCGTAAAGTGACCGCGGCCAGGCAAATCCGCCCGCGCGTGTAACCAGACCATCGCTGGATCGCGCGGGGCGTCGTCACTCAGCCACAAGACGATGTCGGCGCCCTCGATCGCTTCGTCGGCGCGCGCAATGCCGATCCGCTCGATCACGTCATCGGTAGCGTCGCGAAGCCCGGCTGTGTCGGTCAACACGAAAGGAATACCATCGCGAGCGACCGACACCTCGATACGGTCGCGCGTCGTACCCGCGATCGGGGAGACGATCGCTGCTTCGCGACGCACCAAGGCATTGAGCAGTGTGGACTTTCCGCTGTTGGGCGGACCCGCCAGCACGACGCGGACGCCGTCCCGCAAACGTTCGACCGTTGGCGCCGCCAGAGTAGCTGTCATGTCGTCCGCCACCGACCGTGCGCTTTGGCGGATATCATCGAGTAGGGCCGCAGGAACATCGGCCTCGTCAGAAAAGTCGAGCGATCCTTCGATCCTTGCGGCCAAGCCCAACAATCTGGCGCGCCAGCTCGCTATTCGTCGCGACAGCGCGCCATCAGCCATGGACAGCGCGGCACGGCGCTGCAACTCGGTCTCGGCCGTCAGTAGGTCGCCGAGACCCTCCGCCTCGGCCAGATCGATCCGGCCGTTCGCCAACGCGCGGCGCGTGAACTCGCCTGGATCGGCACGGCGCAAGTCGGGCTGGATCGCCAGCGCCATCTCTACTGCCGCTACCACCGCTCGACCACCGTGGAGATGCAACTCGACGAGATCCTCGCCCGTCGCGGTCGCCGGACCGGGAAAGACCAGAACCAGCGCGCGATCGAGATGCTCGCCCGATGAGTCGCGCAGGGTGCGGACTCGCGCTTCGCGCGGGGCGGGGAGCTCGCCGGCCAATTCTTGCGCCGCTGCCAATGCGGCCGATCCGCTGATCCGGATAATGGCGATCGCGGCCGGCGGAGCGCCGGTCGACGGAGCGTAGATCGTGTCCATCCGGCCGCCCGTCCGACGTCAGTCCTTGCTCTTCTTGTCGGTCGCGTTGTCGAACAGGCCGCGCCAGAAAGCCATGCTGGCATCGCCCATCGGCATCCAGTTTTTCATCATGTTTTCAAGTAGTTCCGGCTTGATCGCGGTGCCGTCCATCGCGCCCAGAATCGACTTGATATAGACGTCGTGGATTGGTGTCAGGTCCGGCAGGCCGATCGCGCGGCGCGCTTCCTCGGGCGTGCAATCCACCTCGACATTGATCTTCATCGCGACCCTTCCCGCTGCTATCGCGACCTATATGCCCCGGTAACGCACGGCGTAGCAAGGAGAGCCAGAATGACCGCGACGATCAGCATGGAGACGTTCGACGGCGACGCATCGTTCGACGCCTATATCGCCGAACCCGCCGGGGGTGAGGCAAGCGCCGCGATCGTCGTCATCCAAGAGATTTTCGGGGTCAATGCCGGCATCAGGCGCAAGTGCGACCAGCTCGCCGAGGCAGGCTATCTCGCGATCGCGCCGGACCTGTTCTGGCGGCTCGAGCCGGGCATCGAGCTCGATCCCGACATCCCCGACCAGTTTCAGGCCGCGCTCGGCTGGATGGGCAAATTCAACCAGGACGCCGGCATCCGCGACATCGAAGCGACGATCCGCGCGGCGCGCGATCGGGTCGGCGGCGGTAAGGTGGGGGCGGTGGGCTACTGCCTGGGCGGCCGGCTGGCATATATGACCGCGGCGCGCACCGACGTGGACGCGAGCGTCGGCTATTACGCGGTCGGTATCGACGGTCTGCTCGGCGAAAAGCACGCAATCGCGCGGCCGCTGATGCTCCACATCGCCGGCGCCGACCATTTCGTAACACCCGACGTCCAAGCCAAGATGCACGAGGGACTCGACGACCATGCCAGAGTCACGCTGCACGACTATCCGGGGGTCGATCACGGCTTCGCGACCGAATTCGGCAAGCGCCGCGCTGATGAAGCAGCCAAGCTCGCCGACGAGCGGACGATGGCGTTCTTCCGCGAGAACTTGTAATTTCTGTTTATATCTTAGGGAGTCGCGGGACGTCTATATCGACGCCCAGCGCCGGCAGGACACCCAGTTTCTGGTCGGTCAGGCCGTCATAAATCATCGACACCGCGACCCACAAGATTACCGCCAGCCCGACGAACGCGATCCAGCGATGGCGATCGATGATCTTGGCGATGAAGTTCGCCGCGAGACCCATCATCGCCACCGAAAACAGCAGGCCGAACACCAGGATCGCCGGATGATCGCGCGCCGCACCCGCGACGCCGAGCACATTGTCCAGGCTCATGCTGACATCGGCCACGGCCACCGCGAGGACGGCGCGGCCGAAGCTCTTCGCCGACGACGCGTCCTTGTGCTGGCGTTCCCCGGGACGGCGCAATTCGCGCCACATCTTCCACGCGACCCATAACAGCAGCAGGCCGCCGGCCGCGAGCACACCGACGAAGCGAAGCAGCCATGTCGCGGCGAGCGCGAACCCGATCCGCAGCACGAGCGCGGCGATCGTACCGACCAGAATGACGCGTTTCTGCTGCTTGCTGGGGAGGCCGGCGGCGAGCGATCCGACGACGACCGCGTTATCGCCCGCCAGTGCCAAGTCGATGACGATCACCTCGCCCAACACGGCCAACGACTGGGCGGAAAAGAGCGCGGCGATGTCCATCTATGCTCGCATCAAGTACCCGGGCGAGCGTCTGGTTCCGTCACACCCAGCCGAACAACCGACCGACGCCGACCTGCGGGTCGATGAAACCTTCGTAGATCATCTTGCCGGCCACGTAGAGGATCACGACGAGGCCGATATAGACGATCCAGCGGAACCGCTCGATCAGCCGCGCGACGATGTTGGCGGCGAGACCCATGAGGGTAACCGACAGCGCCAAGCCGATGAACAGGACCGCGGGATGATCGCGCGCGGTACCGGCGACGGCGAGGACATTGTCGAGGCTCATCGACAGATCGGCGAGCGCAACCGACACGATCGCGCGGCCGAAGTTGCGGGTGGAGGGTGGTCCTTCGACCTGCGGCGTGTCGGGGTCGTCGACCGGGGTGGGAGGTGCCTTCGGGTGCAGTTCGCGGAACAGTTTCCAGGCGACCCACAGCAGCAACAGGCCGCCGGCGAAGAGCAGGCCGACGATCGACAGGAGCTGCGTCGCGACCAGCGCGAAGCCGATCAGGCAGACCATCGCAATGCCGACACCGATCGCGAGGATCTTCTTGCGTTGGGCCGGCGGGAAGCCCGCAGCGAGCGTGCCCATCACCACCACATTATCGCCCGCGAGTGTCAGGTCGATCAGGATGATCTGGCCCAGCACCGCAAGGCCTGCGGGGGTGAAGATATCGGCGAAGTCGAACACGTGGAGGGGCGTAGCAGGGGCAGGTTTGAGGGCAAACAAAAACGGCGCGGAGTTAATCCGCGCCGTTGGCCGGGCTTTCGGCCCGCCGGCCGATTAGGTGCGAGGTTCGGATTAGCTCTCGCTAATCCGGCCCGCTCACTGATTCATGCTGTCGAAGAAATCCTCGTTGGTCTTCGAATTCTTCATCTTGTCGAGCAGGAACTCCATCGCGTCGATCGTGCCCATCTGCATCAGGATGCGGCGGAGCACCCACATCTTCGAGAGCTTGCTCTGATCGACCAGCAGCTCTTCCTTGCGCGTGCCCGATTTGCCGACGTCGAGCGCCGGGAAGATGCGCTTATCGGCCACCTTGCGGTCGAGGACGATTTCGGAGTTACCCGTACCCTTGAATTCTTCGAAGATGACTTCGTCCATACGGCTGCCGGTGTCGATCAGCGCGGTGGCGATGATCGACAGCGATCCGCCTTCCTCGATGTTGCGCGCGGCGCCGAAGAAGCGCTTCGGCCGCTGCAGCGCGTTGGCGTCGACACCGCCGGTCAGCACCTTGCCCGAACTCGGCACGACGGTGTTATAGGCGCGGCCGAGGCGGGTGATCGAGTCGAGCAGGATCACGACGTCCTTCTTGTGCTCGACCAGGCGCTTGGCCTTTTCGATCACCATTTCAGCAACTTGCACGTGGCGCGTCGCGGGCTCGTCGAAGGTCGAAGACACGACTTCGCCCTTCACCGACCGCTGCATGTCGGTGACTTCTTCCGGCCGCTCGTCGATCAGCAAGACGATCAGGAAGACTTCGGGATGGTTGTCGGTGATTGCCTTGGCGATGTTCTGCAGCATCACCGTCTTGCCGACGCGCGGCGGCGCGACGATCAACGTGCGCTGGCCCTTGCCCTGCGGGCTGACGATGTCGATGACGCGGGCCGACTTGTCCTTGATCGTCGGGTCGATCGCGTCGAGCGTCAGCTTCTGCTCGGGATAGAGCGGCGTCAGATTGTCGAAATTGACGCGGTGGCGAACAACGTCGGGATCGTCGAAATTGACCGCGGTCAGGCGGGTCAGCGCGAAATAGCGTTCGCCGTCCTTGGGGCCGCGAATTTCGCCTTCGACCGTGTCACCGGTGCGCAGGCCGAACTTACGGACCTGGTTGGGCGATATGTAGATGTCGTCCGGCCCGGCGAGATAGTTCGCCTCCGGACTGCGCAGGAAGCCGAACCCGTCGGGCAGTACTTCGATCGTGCCCAGACCCATGATCTGGTCGCCATTTTCGGCCTGCTCCTTCAGGATCGCGAACAGCAGATCCTGCTTGCGTAGGGTCGAAGCACCCTCGACGCCAAGCTCCTCGGCCATCGCGACCAGCTCTGCGGGGGGTTTCTTCTTGAGTTCTTTGAGATGCATTTCGGGCGTATCCGCGAATCTTTGGGGGATTTTTCGAGCGTCTGTCTGCGAAGAAACCGCGACGATGCTGGAGGAGAGGGCTGAACGTGACCCGGGAGGGTGCGCTCGCCGATGGGATTTATGGAGGGGAAACGGTCAAGTCAAGGCGATCAGAAGGGTTTCACCACCACCAGAATGACAATTAGCGCGACGAACAGCGCTGGCAGCTCGTTGACGATGCGCAACTGCTTCGATGTCAGCGTCGCGGTGCCGGCCGCGAGCTTCTTGGCATAAGCGACCATCCAGCCGTGATACCCGCTCATCAGGATCACCAGCAGCAACTTGGCGTGGAGCCAACCTTCCTGCCAATGCTGGCCCACCGTCGCGATCGTCAGCCCGAACACCCACACCAACACCATCGACGGCGTCAGGATGATGCGGCGCAGCTTGCCCTCACGCTCGATCCATTTGTCGGCTTCGGGCGTACCGAGCGCTTCCTGATGATGGACGAGATAGCGTGGCAGCATGAACAGACCGGCCATCCAGAAGATCACGAAGATGACGTGCGCCGCCTTCAGCCACAGATAGATCGAGGCGAGGAATTCCATCAGCGCTTCCTTACCAATGCGAGCAATTGCTCGACATGCGCGATCGGCGTGTCGGGCAGGATGCCGTGGCCCAGGTTAAAGATATGCGGGCGATCGGCGAACGCGGCAAGGATGCGCGCGGCTGCCGACGTCATGGCGTCGCCCCCCGTGATCAACGCGAGCGGATCGATATTGCCCTGGACCGGGAGGCCAGCGGGCAGCGCTGCGTTCGCCCAGACCGGATCGATCGTCTCGTCCACGCCGACCGCAGCGATACCGGTTTCACGCGCATAAGCGGCGAGCTTCGCGCCGGCGCCCTTGGGAAAGCCGATGACCGGGGTGTCGGGATGCAATCGGCCGATCGCCGCGACGATCCGCGCGGTTGGGGCGATCACCCAGCGCTCGAATTCGCTCGGCGCGAGGCTGCCCGACCAGCTGTCGAACAATTGCACCGCCTCGGCACCCGCTTCGATCTGCTTGGACAGATACTCGATCGTCACCGCCTCGATCGCCGCAATGATTGCGCCGAACGCCTGCGGATCCCGATACGCCAGCCGGCGGGTCTCGCTTTGGTCGCGGCTACCCTGGCCGGCAACCATGTAGGTCGCGACGGTCCACGGGCTCCCGGCAAAGCCCAACAGCGTCGTTTGCGGGGGCAATTGGGCCGCGACCCGGCGGACGGTCTCATAGACCGGCTCCAGCCGCTCAGGGGCGGCCTGGAGGCCATGCAGCGCGTGATCGACCAGCTTGGGTGCCAGTCGCGGACCTTCGCCGGTTTCGAACCACAGATCCTGGCCCATCGCCCAGGGGACCATCAGAATGTCGGAGAACAGGATCGCGCCATCCATCCCGAACCGACGGATCGGCTGAAGCGTGATTTCGCACGCCGTTTCGCTGTCGGTCGCGAGATCGAGGAAGCCGCCCTTCTGCGCGCGCAATTCGCGATACTCGGGAAGATAGCGCCCCGCCTGGCGCATCAGCCACACCGGCGGCACATCCCGACGCTCGCCGCGCAGAGTCGCGAGCAGGGGTTTTTCCCCAACCTGGCCTGATTCAAGAGTCATATAAGATATAGATAGAAAGGTTGTTGTTCTTGTTGGCGCGTGGATGCCGGGGGTTAGGCGTCTGTCCCGCAAATGCCAACAGCTTGACGGCGGCGGGCCCGCACGAAAGCTGGGATTCGCGGACCCCGTCCCCGTAATCCACAGGCTGTGCGGCGAACAATTCCATGTTGGCGGGGATGTGGATGACGCGCGATTTTGTCCACGGGCCGGCATCGCTTGGCCGGGGACGCGGGTTGCGCTAGCGGTTTTGCCGATGTTCTCCACAGGCTTTCCGGATCGCCGCTCGTGAGGCTCCATTTGCACCTCCTGTCGGACTCCACCGGCGAGACGCTGGAGAATATCGCCAAGGCCGCGCTGGCGCAGTTCGACGATGTCGAGACGATCCGCCATTTCTGGCCGATGGTGCGGTCCGAACCGCATCTCGAGCGCATCCTGCAGGAGATCGCGCACAATCCGGGGCTGGTGCTGTTCACCCTGGTGTCGAGCGAGATGCGACGCTCGCTGGAAACGCGGTGCCGCGCGCTCGGCCTGCCCGCGGTGGCACCGCTCGACCCGGTCAACGATGCGCTCAGCAATCTGCTCGGCCAGCAGGCCAAGGCGCGCCCGGGGCGCCAGCACGTGCTCGACGCCGCCTATTTCCAGCGCGTCGATGCGATCCAATTCACCATCGCGCATGACGACGGCGTCAATTGGGAGAATTGGGAGGAGGCCGACATCGTGCTCGCCGGGGTGTCGCGTACGTCGAAGACGCCGACCAGCATCTATCTGGCGAACCGCGGATTCAAGACCGCCAATATCCCGATCGTTCCGGAATCGCCGCCGCCGGACAAGCTTTTCCACCTGAAGCACCCTCTCGTGGTCGGGCTAACCACCAGCGCCGACCGGTTGATTCAGGTGCGCCGCAATCGCTTGCTGTCGCTCAACCAGGCGGCCGAAACCGCCTATGTCGATCAGGAAGCGGTGACGCGCGAGGTCGCCTATGCGCGGCGGATGTTCGCCGACAATGGCTGGCCGGTGATCGACGTGACGCGCCGCTCGATCGAGGAAACCGCCGCGGCGATCATTGGGATGGTCAACGATCAGGGGACGAGCGAGTGACCTTGATCCTAGCCTCGCAAAGCGCTTCGCGCCGGGCGATGCTCGATGCGGCGGGGGTTGGCTATGCCGCGGAACCGGCGCGCGTCGATGAGGATGGCGTCAAGGCGGCGATGGCCGGACAACCGGCACGCGACATCGCCGACGCGCTCGCCGAATTGAAGGCGATCAAGGTGTCGCAGAGCCACCCGACCGCGCTGGTGTTGGGCAGCGATTCGATCGTCGCGCTCGCCGACGGAACGTTGCTCGACAAACCGGTGAGTCGCGAGGATGCCGCTGATCATTTGCGCGCGATGGCGGGCGGCACGCACGACCTGTGGAGCGCGGCGGTGATCGCGGAAAAGGGACGCCCGGTGTGGCGGCACGTCGAACGTGCGCGGCTTTATGTGCGCTCGCTATCGGCGGACTTCATCGCCGCCTATCTCGACGCGGAATGGCCGGCAATCGCGGGATGTGTCGGGTGTTTCCGGATCGAGGGACCGGGGGTGCAATTGTTTAGCCGGATCCACGGCAGCCACTTCACTGTGCTGGGCATGCCATTGCTCCCGGTGCTCGATTATCTGCGGGTGCGGGGGAGTTGGCGTCATGACGTATGCCGAGGTGCTCGGCGATCCGATCGCGCATTCCAAGTCGCCGATGATCCATGGTTTCTGGCTGAAGGCGCTGGGGATCGACGCCGAATATCGCAAGACGCAGGTCGCGGCCGATGGGCTGGCCGACTATTTCGCCGCACGCCGCGCCGATCCCGACTGGCTCGGCTGCAACATCACGATTCCACACAAGCAGGCCGCGCTCGATTTCGTCGAGGATCGCGGCGACGTCCGTGCGTCGATCGGCGCGATCAATACCGTGTTCCGGGCCGATGCCGCGATCGTCGGGACCAATACCGACGCGGCGGGATTCTACGCGCCGATTTCGGGAATGGATTTGGCCGGACAGTCGGTGGTGGTGGTCGGTGCCGGTGGTGCTGCGCGCGCGGTACTGTTCGCCTTGGCGCGGGTCGGCGTGGGGCGCGTGACGCTGCTCAACCGCAATCCGCTCAAGGGCGCGGCGTTGCTCGCCAGCTTCGGGCTCAAGGGCGACGCGCTCAAGCTCGACGCGCCGATCCCGCCGGCGGCGTTGCTGGTCAACGCAACCTCGCTGGGCATGACGGGCCAACCGCCGCTCGACCTCGACCTGTCAGCACTGCCCGAGGATGCGGTGGTCTATGACGTGGTCTACGCGCCCCTCGAAACCGGCTTGCTGAAGGCTGCGCGGGCGCACGATCTCGACACGGTCGATGGGCTGGAGATGCTGATCGGCCAAGCGGCGCTGGCGTTCGAACTGTTCTTCGGCGCCGCGCCGCCGCGCGATCGCGACGACGAGCTTCGCACACTGCTGACGTCATGAAGACAATCGGCCTTACCGGCTCGATCGGCATGGGAAAATCGACCGTCGCGCAGATGTTCGCCGACGAAGGCGTGCCCGTATTCGACGCCGATGCGGCGGTTCGCGGACTGCAGGGGCCGGGCGGGCGGTTGTTGCCGGCAATCGAGGCGGCGTTTCCCGGGACCACCAACCCCGACGGCGTCGAGCGCGCCGAGCTCGGATCGCGCGTGTTCGGCAAGCCCGACGCACTCAAGCGACTCGAGGCCATCGTCCATCCAGCGGTCGGCGAGGAACGCGCCGCATTCCTGGCACGGCACGCCGAAGCGGCGATTGTCGTATTCGACATCCCCTTGCTGTTCGAAACCGGCGGCGATGCCCGGGTCGACGTGACCGTCGTCGTCTCCGCCGATGCCGTCACGCAAGCCGAACGCGTGCTCGCGCGGCCCGGCATGACTGCGGAACGCCTCGCCGAGATCCTCGCGCGGCAAATGCCCGACGCCGACAAGCGCGCGCGCGCCGACTTCGTTATCCCGACCGATTGCACAATGGATCAAACCCGTGCCGCCGTGCGTCATGTCATAGCTTGCGTGTCGGCAAGCCAAGACCGATAACAGGATCAATGCGCGAGATCGTTTTCGACACCGAGACTACCGGCCTGTCCTTCACTGCGGGCGACCGCCTGGTCGAAATCGGCTGTGTCGAGATGATCAACCGAGTCGAGACCGGGCGGACGTTCCACGCATATTTCCATCCCGAACGCTCGATGCCCGCCGAGGCGCAGCGCATCCACGGCCTGTCGGACGCGTTCCTGTCGGACAAGCCCAAATTCCATGAGAAGGTCGAGGATTTGCTCGAGTTCCTCGGCGATTCGATCCTGGTCGCGCACAATGCGACGTTCGACTTCGGATTCCTGAACGGCGAGCTCAAGAAAATGGGCCGCGAGATCATCTCGCTCGATCGCATGATCGACACCGTCGCGATGGCGCGTCAGCGGCATCCCGGTGCCAAGCATTCACTCGACGCATTGTGCACCCGCTACGGCATCGATCGCAGCCATCGCGTGCTCCACGGCGCGCTGCTCGACGCGCAATTGCTGTGCCAGGTCTATGTCGAGCTGACCGGGGGCCGCCAGATCGGCCTCACGCTCGTCAGTGACGAGGATGTCGTCATCCCGGTGCTCGACGCCGATCCGCGCGCCGCACAGCCGCGGCCGATGCGCATCTTCGCGCCGAACGAAGACGAGATTGAACGCCACGCGGCGTTCGTCGCCAAG
This sequence comes from Sphingomonas panacisoli, assembly GCF_007859635.1. Taxonomy (NCBI): domain Bacteria; kingdom Pseudomonadati; phylum Pseudomonadota; class Alphaproteobacteria; order Sphingomonadales; family Sphingomonadaceae; genus Sphingomonas; species Sphingomonas panacisoli. The sequence goes on from NZ_CP042306.1 coordinate 3,298,355, forward strand.
TTGAAGAACCCGCTTTGGGGGGCCGACGCGTCCGGTTGACGCCAATGCACGGCCGAGCGTAGCAGCGCCGGCCCGGCCAAGAATGGAGAATGATAAATGGATATCCGTGTCTCGGGACATCAGGTCGAAACCGGTGACGCCCTGCAGGGGCAAGTTCAGGATCGTCTCCAAGGGATTGCGGACAAGTATTTCTCGCGGGCGATTTCGGCGCAGGTGACCTTCGGCAAGGGCGCGCACGATGTCGGCTTTACCTGCGATATCGTGGCGCACGTCATGCGCGGATTAGTGCTGAAGGCCCGCAACGACGGATATGACGCGCCGGGATCGTTCGTCGGCGCGGCCGACAAGATCGAAAAGCAGCTGCGACGCTACATGCGGCGACTCAACGACCGCAAGGGCGCGGACGGCGCCGATGGCGGCGAGGCGAACGGGTACGACAATGCCGGCTACACGCTGTTCCAGGAATCGACCGACGACGAGCCGGCCGATGCGCCGCTGATCATCGCCGAAACACGCGTCGATGTGCCCGATGCCAGCGTGGGCGACGCGGTCATGATGCTCGATCTGCGGAACACCCAGGCTTTGATGTTCCGCAATTCGGGGACGGGCGCGTACAACATGGTCTATCGCCGCGGCGACGGCACGATCGGTTGGGTCGAGCCGCAGCGCGCGGGCTGACGAAGCGGGAAACGATGAACGATCTGTCGGATCTGATCCGTCCCGAAGCGGTGGCCGAGGGGCTGGCGGTGGTGAGCAAGAAGGCGCTGTTCCAGCAGCTCGGCCAGCTTGCCGCCGCTGCCTATGGTATTGATGCCAAGGCCGCGACCGATGGCCTGGCCGAGCGCGAGAAGCTCGGCTCGACCGGATTTGGCGGCGGTGTCGCGATCCCGCACGCTCGGCTCGCCGGGATCGATGCGATGTGCGGGGTGGTGGCGACACTCGCCAAGCCGATCGATGTCGGTGCGGTCGACGAATTGCCGGTCGACCTGGTGGTCGCGCTGTTCTCGCCGCTCGATGCCGGGGCCGATCATCTGAAGGCGCTGGCGCGCGTATCGCGGGCGCTGCGCGACACGCAATTCGTCGCCAAACTGCGTGGTGCGGGGTCGGCGGATGCGATGTACGTCCTGCTCGCGCGCGACGAGGCCCGCGATGCCGCCTGAGGCGGGCGCGAGCGCCCATTTCCGCGCGCTCGAATCGCTGTATGCGGCAGCACCGATCAACAATATGTTCGATTCGCGGCTCGAGATCGTGGAGGCGGGCCTCGCGCGGATCAGCTTCGCGATCGAACCCGGCCACTATCACGCCGGCGGCGCGGCGCACGGTACGAGCTATTTCAAGATGCTCGACGATGCCGCTTTCTATGCATGCAACAGCCTGGTCACCGATCGCTTCCTGCTGACCACGGCATTCAACCTGCTGTTCACGCGTCCGCTCAAGGCCGGCCCGGTGGTAGCGGAAGGCCGCTGGATCAGCGGCCAGAGACGCGTGTTCGTCGGTGAGGCGCGGTTGATCGATGCCGATGGTGATGAGGCGGCGCGCGGGACGGGCACGTTCATGCGATCGTCGATCGCGCTCGCCGGGTTGCCGGGATATTCGGACTGAGCGCGCGGCTCGCCAGCGGCGCGCTGGTGAATGCGCTGGTGCGGCGCGCCAATGCTGAGGGCGGGTTCGCGACGGTGCTCGCGAAGGGCGACGCGACCGCCGGGGCCATCCTGATCGTCGCGCAGGAACGTGGTAAAGATCCGCGGCTTTTGGAGCGCGGAATCGGCCCCGACGGGCGCACCGCGCTCATCTCCGCTGGCCCGGCGGGCGAGTCGCAGGCGGTCACCGACTACTGGATACGGCGTCGCCGCAGCGATCCCGATCTATGGGTAGTAGAGGTAGATATCGCAGCGGCAGAACGATTCGTCGCTGAAACGATCTTAACGGATTGACTTGCTGCACTGCACAATCCACAGCAGGATCACTGTAATTCGCGTTGTGTCGTGATGGGGTGCGATCCCGAACGATTACGCAGTCGGGGGGTAGTCCGGCTCGGTCCTTGAAAAAACAATAAGACCGTGTCCGCGCACCAACCGCACTTAAGTCAGTTTGAATGCGTTTCGTCTCTCGCGCCACGGGTCCCGTGGCGATTGCCATTACCCTGTTCGCGCTGCTCGGAATGAGCAGCCCCAGTAAAGCCTGGGACTTGACCCGCATGCCCGTCGCGGCCGCGGTCACCGTCATTCCCGCCCTGGAAAACCTTTCGGATACCGTTCCGGTTCCCACACCGACATTGAAGTCGGCGACCGATACGACCCCGGACGAAGTTTCGATCGCGACGGCACCTGCGCCTGCACCGGGTCTCGCCTTCGCCAGCCTCGCTGCCGCCGTCGCGGCGCAGGATATGGGTGGTGCGATGAACGACGAGCTCGAATGCCTGGCCGACGCCGTCTATTTCGAATCGAAGGGCGAGCCGCTGAACGGCCAGCTCGCGGTCGCCGAAGTCATCATCAACCGCACCACGTCGGGCCGGTTCCCGAGCTCGATCTGCTCGGTGGTGAAGCAGCCGGGGCAATTCTCGTTCGTCCGCGGCGGCCGGATTCCCGACGCGCCGTCGGGCCAGCAATATCGCACGGCGACCGCCATCGCGAAGATCGCGCTGGCCGATGCCTGGGACAGCCCGGCGCCCAAGGCGCTCTACTTCCACGCGCGGCGCGTTTCGCCCGGCTGGAACCGCGCACGCGTCGCGTCGATCGGGAATCACATCTTCTTCCGCTGATCGCGGGGTTGCAGTGTTCGCCTAATGTTCTAGAACGGGGAGATGCTCGATGCGTCCCCCCGTTGTCCGCCGATCGGCGACGAGGCGCTGTGCGCGGCGGATGTCGCGCGCGGGGTGATTCGCATGCTCGCGCGGCACGACCTAGCGGCGATGACCGAAGTGGCGCTCGACGGCGGGCGCCGTGCGGACATCATGGCGATCGACGCGCGCGGCCAGATCGTCATCGTCGAAATCAAGGTGTCGCGCGCCGATCTGCTCGGCGACGGCAAGTGGTTCGACTATCTCGACCATTGCGACCGCTTCTTCTGGGCGGTGCCTGCGGGGTTCGATCATGGGCCGTTGCACGGTGAGGCGTTCCTGCCCGAGCGATCCGGGGTGATCGTGGCCGATCGCTACGACGCGGCGATCCTGCGGGAGGCTGCGACGCATCCGTTGAGCGCGGCGGGGCGCAAGAAGTGCACGCTGGCGTTTGCGCGTCGGGCTGCGCGGCGCGCGAGCGGGCTCGCCGATCCGGAATTGGGGTTCCTGTTGCAGGCCTCCTAGTGCCTGAAATGCCGTATGCCGGTGAAGATCATCGCCAAACCGGCCTCATCGGCCGCGGCGATCACCTCGTCATCACGGATCGAGCCACCTGGCTGAATCACTGCCGTCGCGCCCGCCTCGACCGCCGCAAGCAGGCCATCGGCGAACGGAAAGAACGCGTCCGATGCTACCGCCGAGCCGATCGTATGCGGTTCGGCCCAGCCGGCTTTGTCGGCGGCGTCCTTCGCTTTCCATGCCGCGATCCGTGCGCTTTCCAGCCGGTTCATCTGGCCCGCACCGACGCCGGCGGTGGTGCCGTGCTTGGCGTAGACGATCGCGTTCGATTTGACGTGCTTGGCGACGGTCCAGGCGAAGCGGCAATCGGCGAATTCCTGTGGAGTCGGTTGGCGCTTGGTGACGACGCGCAACGCGTCCTCGTCGATCGCGCCATTGTCGCGACTCTGGACCAGCCACCCGCCGGTGATCGACTTCGCCGCGAGCCCAGGGCGACGCGGATCCGGTAGGTCGCCGGTCAGCAGCAGCCGAAGGTTCTTCTTGGCCGCAAACAACGCGACCGCATCGGCATTGGCATCCGGCGCGACGACGACTTCGGTGAAGATGCCAGTGATTGCCTGCGCCGTTGCCGCATCGAGCGGGCGATTGACTGCGATGATCCCGCCGAACGCCGACACGGTGTCGCACGCGAACGCCGCTTCATACGCTTCTGCCAACGTGGCGGCGGTGGCGACGCCGCACGGATTGGCGTGCTTGACGATGACGCAGGTCGGGTCGGCGTCGCGGAATTCGGCGATCAGCTCGAGCGCAGCATCGGCGTCGTTGAGGTTGTTGTAGCTCAGCGCCTTGCCCTGCACCTGCCGCGCCTGGCCGATACCGCGTGCTGCCGGGCCAGTGGCGGCGTAGAAAGCCGCCGCCTGGTGCGGGTTCTCGCCGTAGCGCAGTTCCTCGCCCGAGCGCGTGAGCACCAGCGGCAGCGTCTGCGGAAAGCGCTCGCCTTGGTCGGCGAAGGCGAACCAGCTGGCGATCATCGAATCGTAGGTTGCGGTCGCCGCGAACGCTTTGGCCGCGAGCTTCCTGCGCTCGTCGAGTGTCGTCTCGCCGCGCGCGATCATCGCATAGTCGGCGGGATCGGTGACGATCGCGACGAAGGCGTGGTTCTTCGCCGCGGATCGGACCATCGATGGGCCGCCGATATCGATATTCTCGATGATCTCGTCGCGTTCGGCGCCCTTCGCGACGGTCTGGGCGAAGGGATAGAGGTTCACGACGACCAGATCGATCGCGCCAATGCCGTGTTCGTCCATCGCGGCGACATGCTCGGGATCGTCGCGCACCGCGAGCAGGCCGCCATGCACCATCGGGTGGAGCGTCTTGACTCGCCCGTCCATCATCTCCGGAAAGCCCGTCAGATCGGACACGTCGCGCACCGCGAGGCCCGCATCGCGCAACGCGGTCGCGGAGCCGCCGGTCGAGACCAGCTCGACGCCCTGCGCCGCCAGCGCTTTCGCCAGATCGACGATCCCGGTCTTGTCGGACACAGACAACAAGGCGCGCCTGATCGGGACGATATCGGTCGGCATGCTGCGGCTCCTGCGGGGGCGGTGAATCGCGCCCCCATGGCGGTTCACGTCGCGCGCTTCAAGGCCCAGCCGATGCTTTCGCCGCCCGCCGTCGCATCGCCCAGGATGACAAGTTGCTGGGTCGAGACCGGGCGCCCGTCGGGATCGATCCACAGACTCTCCTCGATCGTCAGCCGACCGCCGCGGCAGCGGAATTGCCACAGCCTTCCCGAGGGCAACCGGAGAAGTGCCGCCATGCCGTCAGTCGTCGGCGCGGCCTCGACACCCGGGCCGAGATGGAAGCGGATCGCGTAGTTGCTCGCGGCGTTCTTGCGCCGTCGCCCGGCCGGCAACAGCATGTCGTCGCCGCGCAGTTCGCGCCCATCGGCGGCGAGCAGCAACTGGCGACGGTGGAGGAACCCAAAGCGGCGGGCATAACCGTCGTGACTGGCCTCGATCCGGCTGCCCCCGGCCGATTCCTGGCGCGCCTGTTCGACCTCGGCGACGCCGCGGCCCAGCGTGCCGTCGGGATGGATCGCGGTCGAGTTGCTGTCGCCGACCACCAGCGTCGAATGCGCCGCGGTCGTGCGCAGGCCATCGGCGAGCGTCTGCGGGATCTGCGCGATCGCCGCGCGAGCCCCGCCGCAATTGACGACGAGCCGCTCGGCACCGTCGGACATCTCGAACGCTAGCGTCGACGCGCAACCGCCCGCGGTCAGCCGCGCGATCGGCGGCGGGGCGGCGTCCATGATTACCACGGCCTCGCCCTGCGACAAACGCTGATAGCCCCAATCGCGCGCCTGGCGCAGCGGCCGCGCGCGCACGCCGGTGGCAGCGATCACCTCGTCGATCCGCTCCGCGCGCACCGGTCCCCCCGCCCTGCCAGCTCGACAGGCCATGGTCGGCGTGACAGACGCCCTGCAGCGCCGGGACCATGCGCCCGAGCGCCGCCGATACCGCCGCGGGCGGGGCCAGCCGCCGCGTCACATAGACCTCGCGCAGCATTGTCAGCAGCATGATGATATCGAGCTGAATCAGCGGCGCGCGCGCCGTGACCCCGCCATCTTCGTGCACTGCTTGCTCGATCGCGCGCGCCAGTCCTTCCTCGCCGATCTGACGCCGCGTGTCGCCGCCGGGGATCAGCAGCCCCGCGGTGATCACCCCACACCATGCGGCGATGCGCGGTAGCCCGGCCGGCGCCTTGTCTGCGACGCGATCGAGATGCCGCGCGCGCGCGCGAGCGTATTGAGCACCAGGCTGCGATAGATCAGGTCGGCGGAGGACAGGATCAGCGGTGCATGCGCGGTCCAATGCAGGATGCGGCGGCCCCACATCTCCGCGTTCCATGCCGGCTCGCTCACCTTTTCGCTGTGGATGCTGAGCCAGGCGCGCATCAATGCTTCGGCGGGCGGCACGCCGACCGCGCGCGGCGCGGCGGTGGCGAGATCGCGCAGCCAGGCGAAGCTGTGGACATAGTCCCCGAACGCCGGCGACCAGCTCGGCTTGGCGAAGTCGAGATCGTCGAACGCGACGCTCTCGCCGCGGAACGTCATCCGGGCTTCGAGCAGCGCATTGCCGCGCCGGGGATCGCCAACAAACGGGTCGTCCGGCACTGCGATCAGCTTGAGCGGGTGACGGCCGCGCAGGCGAAACGCGTGAAGCGGGGTACGCCAGGCCAGGCGACGGAACCGTTCGGACACGCGCTCGGCCAGCGACAGGCCGCCGCTGCCGCCGTGGCGGATCAGCCTTTTGCCTTCGTCGATACCGTCCTGGGGCGTGTCCTCGTCGCTCACCCGCCCCTCAATGCAGCGATGTTGGCGGCGTAGGCGTCGGGTCCGCCCTTGAACGTCGCGGTACCGGCGACGAGCGCGTCGGCGCCGGCGGCGATCGCACGCGGCGCGGTGACGCGGTCGATCCCGCCATCGACCTCGAGATCGACGGTCAGGCCCTGTTTGTCGATCATCGTCCGGACGCTCTCGATCTTGCGCAGCGCCGATTCGATGAAGCTTTGCCCGCCGAACCCTGGATTGACGCTCATGATCAGGACGAGATCGACTTCCTCGAGCAGGTAATCGAGTGCCTTGGCGGGGGTTTGCGGGGTCAGCACGACACCGGCGCGCTTGCCGAGCGATCGGATGTGGCGAAGACTGCGGTGCGTATGCGGCCCGGCCTCGACATGGATCGAGATCGTGTCGGCGCCCGCTTCGGCGAACTGATCGAGATACGGATCGACCGGCGCGATCATCAGATGGACGTCGAGCGGCTTGGCGGTGTGCGGGCGAATTGCCTTCACCACTTGCGGCCCGATGGTGATGTTGGGGACGAAATGGCCGTCCATCACATCGACGTGAATCCAGTCGGCCCCGGCCAGGTCGATCGCGCGGACTTCCTCGCCCAATTTGGCGAAATCGGCGCTGAGGATCGACGGCGCGATGCGGACGGGTTGCTGCATGGGAGGCGCTCTATCCGGCGCGCACGAATCGGGCAATGAAGAAGCCGTCGCAGCCGCCCTGTTCTTCCAGCGCGCCGGGCAGGATGCGGACCCATCCTTCGGAAGCGGGGGCGATGCCGGGGGGGAGCTCGTCCTGCCGCACCGGATCGATCGCGAAATCGCGGTTGGCCGACAGGAAGGCGGCGACCTGTTCCTCGCCCTCGGCGCGCTCGAGCGAGCACGTCGCATAGACCATCCGCCCGCCCTTCTTCAGCCAGCCCGCCGCATGCGCGAGCAAGTGACGCTGGAGGTCCGCCATCTGCTCGATCAGCGCGGGATGGACACGGTGGATTACGTCGGGGTGGCGGCGGAAGATGCCGGTCGCACTGCACGGCGCGTCGATCAGGACGGCATCCACCGGCGCGGCCGGGCGCCAGCTGGTCGCGTCGCCCACGACGGTGTCGGCCGACAGGCCGGTGCGCTCCAGATTGGCATGAAGTCGCGCAAGACGACTTTCGACCAGGTCGATCGCGGTGACGGCCCAGCCCGCCGCGGCGAGCTGCATCGTCTTGCCGCCGGGCGCGGCGCAGGCATCGACCGCGTTGCCCTCGCCCGGGCCGAGCAACCGCGCCGGGATCGACGCGGCGATATCCTGTACCCACCACGCGCCTTCGTCGTAGCCGGGCAGATCGGGGATCGCGGTCCCGCGCGGCAGGCGGCGGTGACCGGCGAGCAATTCGAGTCCTTCCGGCCCGTCTTCGCCCTTCAGCGTCAAATCGAGCGGCGGCGGCGTCGCCATTGCGCGCGCGGCGGCCGCGACCACATCGTCGCCCCATTGCGCGGCCCAACGTTCGGCAGTCGCGGCGGGAAGCGCAGGCGGGTCGGGCAAGGTCACGCCACGCCGGCTGAGCGTGCCGAATACGCCATGGACCAGCTTGCGTGGGCCGCCATCGACGAGCGGCAGCACGGTGGCGATCGCGGCATGGCCGGGCGTGCCGAGCGCGAGCATCTGCGCGAGCGCGATGCGCAAAGCGAACCGCGCCTTGGCGTCGTCGGGCAAGGCGCGCTGCGTCGCCGAATTGATCAGCGCGTCGAGATCGGGCAAATGGCGCAGCACTTCGGCCGCGATCGCGCGAGCCAGTGCGCGATCGTTGTCGGCGCGAATGCTGGCGAGCGTGCGGCCGGAGGCTTGCTCGATCGTCTCGCCCCGCCGCAGCACGGCGTCGAGCAGGCGTAATGCGGCCTGACGCGCGGGTACGCCGGGAGGAAGCGGCTGGTTCATGCTTGAAGACCGGTCATCACCGGCCCATGTGGCGAATGCCGCCGCGCTCCGCAATGAGATCGACATGACCCGCCCGCCGCACGTCAAACCGCCTGCCCATCTGACGCCGAGCCCGCCGGTGCCCGAGCCGGAGAAGGTCGAGGAGCCGAAGGGCGATCCGCTCGGCGACGATCCGACGCGCTACGGCGACTGGACGTTGAAGGGGATCGCGGTCGATTTTTGACTCTTAGGCGATCGCCGCGCGCAGCGTCGCCCGCAGGCCCTTCGCCTTCGAATCATATTCGACGGCGCCTTGCAGGCTCTTGGCCATCGCGCCGATCAGGCGGCTGCCCAGTCCCGACCCCTGGGTGCGCGGGACCGGCCCCAAGCCAACGCCGTCATCCTCGACCGCCAGCAGGAACGCATTGTCGTCGCGGGTCAGCGATACGCGCACTTCGCCCGGACTGGTCGGGCCATAGGCATATTTGAACGCGTTCGAGACCAGCTCGTTGACGATCACCCCCAACGATACCGCGCGATCGGCGGGCAGGCGGATCGATTCGGCATCGAGGGTCAGCGCGCGCTTCGGCTTCTCGCTCGCCCACGCCCCGCCGAGTTCGTCGACCAGTGCCTGGAGGTAATCCTTCATATCGACGCCCTCGGCATCGTCGGTCGTATAGAGGCTGCGATGGACTTGCGCGATCGCGTCGATCCGCCGTTCGGTATCCGCCAGCGCTTCGCGCGCTGCGGCGTCGGCCAGCGAATTGGACTGCAGCCGCACCATCGCCATCACCAGTTGCAGCGAATTGGCGACGCGGTGATTGACCTCGCGCAACAGCGCTTCGAGCCGCACGTTGGACGCGCGCAATTGCTCCTCGACCAGCGCCTTGTCGCGTTCGAGCGCGGCGCGGACACGGACGTGATCGAGCGCGGCGGCGAGCAGGTCGAAGAAATCCTCGCCGACGGTCTTCACGACATAATCGGCAGCCCCGGCCTTCAACGCCGCGATCGCGACGCGGCCCTCCTCGGACCCCGTGACATAGACGATCGGCGGACAGCCGGCGGTCGCACGCAGTTTCGCGAGCGTCTCCAGCCCGTCCATGCCCGGCATGTAATGGTCGACCGCGATCAGGTCGTAATGCTCGACCGCCGCCATCGCGACGCCCTCCGCGCCGCTCTCCGCACACACCACGTCGAACCCGCGCCGCGTCAGCGCACGCGTCGCCAGCCGGCGCAGACCGGGATCGTCATCGATATAGAGTAAGCGACGCAACGACTGGGGCATGAACTCAGCCCTCGACCTCGGGAACCTGGATTACCGACAGGAACAGGCCGAGCTGGCGGATTGCCTGGGCGAAGCTTTCATAGTTTACCGGCTTTGTAATGTAGACGTTGCACCCGAGGTCGTAACAACGCTGGATTTCGACCTTGTCGTCGGTGGTTGTCAGCACGACCACGGGAGTTCGCTTGAGCGGCGAGCCTTCCGCCTTGATCTTGGTCAGGATGTCGGTCCCCGACATGTCGGGCAGGTTGAGGTCGAGCAACACCAGTGCCGGGCCGTTGAGCGCCGGGCCGTTCTTGTCCTTGAACAGATAATCGAGCGCGGTCGTGCCGTCGGTGAAGTGGCTGATGTCGTTCAGAATGCCTGCGCGACGGATATTCTTCTCGATCAGCCGGGCATGGCCTTCGTCATCCTCAATCATCACGATCGAAACGCTGTGGTGGTCGTTCATGTGCTTGGTCCCGTGTCAGAAAGCGTCGCGGGGAGTGTGACGCGGAAAGTGCTACCCTGCCCCAAAGTCGATTGAAGGTCGATCGTGCCGCCCAGACGATAGGCGAGCGCGCGGACATGCGCGAGCCCGATGCCCTCGCCCTGCTGATCCTGCGTGCCGGAGCGGCGGAACAGGTCGAACACGCGGTCATGATCGTTGGCGGCGATGCCGCGGCCATTGTCGGTCACCTCGATGACGCGGCGCGGCCCATCGGTGCGCGCGCGGACGATGATCCGGCCGGCGCGATCGGGCGACAGGTATTTGACCGCATTCTCGACCAGGTTGGACAGGATCTGTTCGACCGCGACGCGATCGCTGACCAACGTCGGCATCGGCTGTTCGACGACGATCTGGGCGCCGCGGTCTTCGGCGATGTGGCGCAGCGAGTCGGCAATCCCCTGAGACATCGCGGCGAGGTCGAGCCGCTCGGGCGTGAGCGTCCGCCGGCCTTCGCGCGACAATCTGAGGATCGCATTGATGAGCCGATCCATCTTCTGCGTCGAACTGCGGATGAAGCCGATCGCCTCGGGCAGATCCTCGGTCGCGGCGATCCGTGCGTCCTCGGTGACGATGTCGGGTGCGGTCTCCGTGGCGCGCTCGACCAGCTCGGCAAGCGTGCCGCGCGCGGCGTCGAGTTCTGCGGTGAAGCCCATCACGTTGACCAAAGGCGAACGCAGATCGTGGCTGACGATATAGGCGAAGCGCTGGATTTCCTCGTTCGCGCGCGTGAGGTCGGCGGTGCGCTCGGCGACCGCACCCTCGAGGTCGGTGTTGAGCAATTGCAGCCGATCACGCGCCGCGCCCAGATCCTTGGTATAGCGCATAACCGTGGCGACCGAGATCGTCGCCACCAGCAGGATCAGCACGCCGGCGGCGATCACGATCAGGTAAAAAGCGTTGAGGCTGCTTTGCTGCGCGGCGTCGCGCGCAACGAGCAATTGATGCTCGTCGGCATTCATCGTCGCGAACAGAGCCCTGATCGTGCGCAGCCGGCGAGCGCTGGTCTCGGCGGTGAAGGACGTCACCGCATCCGCACGCTTCCCGGCTTGGACCAGATCGATCGTTGCCTCTTGCCGGTTGCGGATATCGACGATGCGCTGCCGCAACTCGGCGATGCGCCCGCGCTGTCGGGGATTGTCCTCGGTCAGGACGGTGAGCCGATCGAGCGCGGGGTCGATCTTAGTCGCGATCGATCGTTGGTTGTCGAGATAGGCGGGAATTCCCGTCAGGACATAGCCTCGCCGCGCCGCTTCGGTCTGTTCGACCAGCGCCTGCAACTGTCCGATCGCGACTTCGACTTCGTAGGTGTGGTTGACCCAGCGCGTATGCTCGGCGGTACGGGTCGTCACCCACGCCGCAGCGATCCCCGCCAGCGCCAGCGCGGCGAACCCGACGATCATGCACGTGACGAGGAAGCGGCGTGCCAGGCCCTCGGGCGCTCCCAATTTCTTCAGCACCACGCCGGACATCAGGCGGGCCTAGCCGGGGGCGAAACGAAACGCCAGAAAAGCTGACTTGATCGAGATTAGCGTTTTTAGAGAAGAATGCCCTGCAGATTCGCCCGCCCGACCGCCCCGCCGCCCCGCCGTCGTGCGATCTCGGTCTCGGCCGTGAAGCGAACATCGGGGTCGCGATCGGTCAGGAACCCGTTGAGGCTTTCCTGCGAAATCTCCTTCCAATCCTTGCCGCGGTCGGGACCCCAGCGCACGCGCGGCAGCAAGCCCGGCATGTTCGACCATTCGAGCAATTGCGCGACCGATGCCTCGTTGAGCATGTCGCGCAGGTGGAATGCTGTCACATAGGCATCGGGGAAGGCCCGGTGCGCGGGCAGGCCGCGCTCGTGATCGATCCCATCGGGCTTGCGCCAATAGCGCAGCACTTGATTCGAGAAGCTCGGGCTGTCGGGCCACAGCCGCATCGCGCACTTCCATGTGCAGATCCAATCCGCACCGTGCGTCATGTTGGGGGTGCAGAACTTCATCTCGAAATCGGCGCGGTGAGCGGCGAGCGCGAGCCGGCGCGGATACGGGTCGAGCACCGGGCGGGCGGCATCGAACCAGAGCGGGGCGTCGGCGACTTGTTCGTCGAGGATATGATGGATCGCCTGGGTGATCGGCGGAATCGGCCGGCCGGGGTTGATCAGCCGGCTGCCGCCGTCGCCATGGAGTTCCCAGCGCCCGTCCTGTCCGAGCGCGACGTCCTGCCAGCCGACTTCGCACACGCCATGGGTCGACGGCGTCTCACCGGTGGTTTCGAGATCGACGACACGGATGATGGAAGGAGCGGTGGCCATCGTCTTCAGATGGGCCTCGCAACGATCGATTGCCAGCCCAATGTCGTCGCCCCGGCGAAGGCCGGGGCCGCCACGTGGCGGCGCGGAAACCAAGCCGCCAGCGGTCCCGGCCTGCGCCGGGACGACGTCGGATCAGTGCCCTGCCTGCGGCCCGCGCTCCAGCCCGCTCGCGGCAAGTTGCGCGTCGATCTGGCCGAGCAGGCGGTCGAGTGCGGCCTGATCCTTCGCCTCGGCGCGCGCGACCAGCACGTCCTGCGTGTTCGACGCGCGGAGCAGCCACCAACCGTCGGGCGTGTTGACCCGCGCGCCGTCGGTACGATCGACATCGGCGCCTTCGGTCTCGAGCCGGTCGAGCACTTCGTCGATCACCGCGAACTTGCGGCTCTCATCGACCTGGAAGCGCATCTCGGGCGTGTTGACCATCACCGGCATGGCATCCTTGATCGCGGTCATCGACTTGCCGATCATGTGCACCGCGCGGATCAGGCGGACGGCGGCATATTGCGCGTCGTCGAAGCCGTAAAATTCATGCGCGAAGAAGATGTGGCCCGACATTTCGCCCGCCAGCGGACTGTCGGTTTCCTTCATCTTGGTCTTGATCAGCGAATGCCCGGTCTTCCACATCAGCGGCTGACCGCCGAGTTCGGCGATACGGTCGTACAGCGCCTGGCTGGCCTTCACGTCGGCGATGATCGTCGCGCCGGGCAGTTCCTTCAGCACGGGTTCGGCCAGAATGGACAGGATCTGGTCGCCCCAGATGACCCGCCCTTGCCCGTCGATCGCGCCGATCCGGTCGCCGTCGCCGTCGAAGGCGACTCCGAAATCGAGGCTTTTCTCGGCGACGAGCGTTTTCAGATGCGCAAGGTTCTTTTCCTCGGTCGGATCGGGATGATGGTTGGGAAAATTGCCGTCCACATCGGTAAACAGCAGGTGATGCTCACCCGGCAGGAGCTTGGTGAGCTTCTCGATCACCGGGCCGGCGGCGCCGTTGCCCGCGTCCCAGCCGATCCGGTACGCGCCGCCCGCATAACCCGCCATCAGGCGATTGACGTAATCGTCGACGATATCGGCGTCCGATACCGTACCCTCGCCTTCCTCCCAATCGCCGTCCGCCGCCATCTGGCCCAGCTTCTGGATGTCCTGGCCGAAGAACGGGCGGTGCTGCAGCACCATCTTGAAGCCGTTATACTCGGCGGGGTTATGGCTGCCGGTTATCTGGATGCCGCCGTCCACCTCCAGCTCCGCCTCGGCATAATATAGCTGCGGAGTCGGGCCCATGCCGGTCCGCACGACATCGACGCCCGACGCGAGCAATCCCTCGACCAGCGCGGTTTCCATCGCCGGCGACGAGGTGCGGCCGTCGCGCCCGACCGCGACACGCGTTCCGCCGGCGCGGCGCACCACGGTCGCGAAGCTGCGCCCGATGGCGCGCGCGTCGTCGGTCGACAGCGTTTTGCCGACGATCCCCCGGATATCGTATTCACGAAGGGACGAAGGGTCGAAGCGGTGGGTCATCTGGATTCCTGTCTGGACATGCTGCCCGCCCAATCGGCGAGCCGTACGAAAAGTTCAATCCGATCGCTTCAACAGCGTATCGCGCGCGGCGTTGACGCGCTGGGCGAGTTCGGCCGATCCACCATGGTCGGGATGGACCGCGAGCAGCAGGCGGCGGTGCGCGGCGCGGATATCGGCGTCGCTCGCGCTCGCGCCGAGGCCGAGGATGCCGAGCGCGTCGGCGCGGTCGGGCGGCGGTGGCGCCGGTACGTCACGGCGACGGCCGGTGGTGTGAACGCGCTTCGGCCCCTGCCACAGCCACCAGCCGAACCAGGCGACCGCGATGGCGAGGAGCAGCTTGGGCATCAGGCGAAGAGCGGCATGACCGGCTCGGGCAGCGCCAGCGCCGCCATCATCTCGCGCAGTTCCTGGCGCGCGGCGACGTGGCTTAGGCCCATTTCGCCGAACTCGCGGCTGTCGATCATCGTCAGCCCCTTGGGGAACAGCTCGCGATAGATGACGCGCTCGCCCAGGCCCGGGATGATGCGGAAGCCCACGCGCTTGGCCAACTGATCGAGCGCTTCGGACACGCGGCGCATGTTGCGCGCCTCGATATGCTGGAGGCGGTTGCGCAGGACCACCCAGTCGATCGTCGCGCCGTCCGACTTCGCGCGCGCCTTGCGCGCGTCCCAGATCAGTTCGGAATAGAAGCTCGGCCGCGTCACCTTGAAGCTGTCGGGATCGACCTGGCCGATCAGGTCGAAATCGACGAAGCTGTCGTTCATCGGCGTGACCAGCGTATCCGCCCGTGCCGCCGCCATCCGCCCGAAGCGATCGTCGCGGCCGGGGGTGTCGATCACCAGGAAGTCGGCGTTTTGATCGAGTTGTTCGAGGAGTTCGGTGAAGCGCGCCAGGCTCTCGCCGTCGTGCGCGGCGAACTTGGGCGTGGGGAGTTCGCGGCCGGTACGCTTTTCCGTTGCCTCGCGGTTCTGGAAATAGCGCGCCATCGTCTGCTGGCGATGGTCGAGGTCGAGCGCGGCGACGCGCGCGCCGCGCGATTGCAGCGCGATCGCGACATGGACCGCGGTGGTCGACTTGCCGGTGCCGCCCTTTTCGTTGGCGAAGACGATCGTATGGGGTTTGCGGGCGTCCGCCATGTTGACCTTGTTGCGTGAACTCTCGTCTGCCCATTACAGGCGAAACGCCAACTGTCGAAGGGTCAAATAAAGTGCGGATCGTCCACAAACTGTCCGATTTGAGACGTGCCGTCGCGGGATTGCGCGGCGACGGCGCGGCGGTGGCGCTGGTGCCGACGATGGGCGCGCTGCACGCCGGACACATGGCATTGGTGGAAGCGGCCCAGGCGAGCGGGGCGAAGGTCGTCGCGTCGATCTTCGTCAATCCCAAGCAGTTCGGGCCGACCGAGGATCTCGCGCGCTACCCGCGGCCGGCCGAGGCGGACACCAAGCTGCTGACCGAGCATGGCTGCGACCTGTTGTGGATGCCGGGGGTCGACGAGATGTACCCGGCCGGGTTCGCGACCAACGTGTCGGTGTCGGGCGTGAGCGACGGGCTCGACGGCGCCGCGCGGCCGGGACATTTCGACGGGGTGGCGACGGTGGTGGCGAAGCTGTTCAACCAGGTGCGGCCCGACGCGGCCTATTTCGGCGAGAAGGATTTCCAGCAGCTCGCGGTGATCCGGCGGATGGTGGCGGATCTCGATTTCGGACTGGAGATCGTCGGCGTGCCGACGGTACGCGAGTCCGATGGTTTGGCGCTGTCGTCGCGCAACGCCTACCTGTCGGCCGACGAGCGGGCGCGAGCGGTGGCTCTCCCGCTGGCGCTGACCGCGGCCAAGCGCGCGACCGAAGCGGGCGAGCGTGGCGCGATCCCCGCCGCCATGGCGTCACTCGCCGCGGCCGGCTTTGCCATCGATTACGTCGAACTGGTCGATGCCGCGACGCTGGGCGAACCGGTGCCCGGCCGGCCTCGTCGCCTGCTCGCGGCGGCGCGGATCGGCACGACGCGGTTGATCGACAACCTGCCCGTCGCCGCTTCGACCAACGTCTAACCTTCGGGAAAACAGCGTTAAATCGCGTTAACCATTTGTTGACCGATCCCCGGCCAATCTGACCCTGCCAAAGGGATAAAAAGGGGTTGGCGTAATGGGCAGCAGCCTGAAGAGTGCGCAGTTTCTGATCGAGAGCCGTTTGCGCGATGCCGCGCGCGGCAATTGGGACGCATGTTACGATCTGGGGGTCGACTATTCGGCGGGCGTCAACGGCGTCGAGATCGACCTGGTCGAAGCACATAAGTGGTTCAACATCGCCGCGTCGCGCGGGGGACACGAAAGCGCGCGCTATTGCCGCGCCGAGGTCGCCGACGAGATGACCGCGCGCGAAATCGCCGAGGCGCAGACGCGTGCCCGGGCTTGGCTGAGCGAGACGAGCCGACGCGCCGCCTAAGTTGACACCAGGTTGACACTAACGACGCCGTTCCGCGGCGCATCGCGATGGGTGCGCGCCCAGGTGTCGGCGTCACCGTCCGGTTTATGATCCTGCCGACGATGAGAAAGAGCCGATAGCGACGCTGTCAGGCGAAATCCTACATTGCCAGCATTATCGTCATGCCAGCGAACGCTGGCATCTCGGGCAGTATTTCCTCTCGCGAGACCCCAGCTTTCGCTGGGGTGACGAGCTACTTCTTTGTAGCAGCAGCCTTTTTCGGCGCGGCTTTCTTCTTCGCCGGCGCCTTCTTCGCCGCTTTGCGCTTGCCCTTCGCGGGCGCTGCCGCAGCGCGCGTATCGATCAGTTGCGCGGCTTCTTCCAGCGTCAGCGCATCCTTGTCGATCGACTTGGGCAGGGTCGCGTTGGTCGTGCCGTCGGTGACGTACGCGCCGTAACGGCCCTCCATCAGCTTGATCTCGGCCTCGGTGCGCGGATGCGCGCCCAGCACCTTGAGCGGCGCCTGCGCTCCCCGTGCCGGCCGTCCGCCGTTCGCCGCCGCCTCGGCCAGCTTGACCACGGCGGCGTTCATGCCGGTCTCGAACACCTCCATCGTCGATTGCAGCCGGGCGTACTTGCCGTCGTGCGCGAGATAGGGACCGTAGCGGCCGATCGATGCGGTGATCGGCTTGCCGCTCTCTGGATGCGCACCGATTTCGCGCGGCAGGCTCAGGAGCTTGAGCGCCCATTCGAGGTCGAGTTCGGGAATGTCCTTCGGGATCGACGCGCGCTTGGCGTCCTTGCCCTCGCCGAGCTGGATGTACGGCCCGAACCGACCCGACTTGCGTTCGACTTCCAGCCCGGTGACCGGATCCTTGCCCAGTCCTTCCGGCCCACTATCCTCGCCCTCGGCGCCGCCGGGTTGCGCGAAACGGCGGGTGTATTTGCACTCGGGATAGTTCGAGCAAGCGATGAAGGCGCCGAACTTGCCGCCGCGCAGCGCGAGTTGGCCCTGGCCGCAATTCGGGCAGAGACGCGGATCGCCACCATCGGCCTTGTCGGGGAACAGATAGGGCGCAAGAAACTGGTCGAGCTGCTGCGTCACTTCGGACGGCTTGAACTCCATCACCTCGGCGGTGCGCGGCTTGAAGTCGCGCCAGAAGGCTTCGAGCACGGCCTGCCACTGCGCGCGGCCGCCCGAAATCTCGTCGAGTTCGTCTTCCAGCCCGGCCGTGTAGTCGAAGCTGACATAGCGTTCGAAAAAGCGTTCGAGGAACGCGGTCACCAGCCGGCCCGATTCCTCGGCGAAGAAGCGGTTCTTCTCGACGCGGACGTAATCGCGGTCCTTGAGCACCTGAATCGTCGAAGCGTAGGTCGACGGGCGCCCGATGCCGAGCTCTTCGAGCCGCTTGACCAGCGACGCTTCGGAAAAGCGCGGCGGTGGCTGGGTGAAATGCTGCTCGGCGGTCACCTCGCGCTTCGCCGGCACGTCGCCGTCGCGCAGTCGCGGCAGACGGCGCGATTCCTCGTCCGCCTCGTCGTCCTGACCTTCCTCGTACAATGCGAGATAGCCGGGGAAGATCACCACTTGGCCAGTCGCGCGCAGGCCGTGACGCCCGGTGCCGTCGGCGAGATCGATCGTCGTGCGCTCCATGCGCGCCGACGCCATCTGGCTCGCCATCGCGCGCTTCCAGATCAAATCGTACAACCGGGCATGGTCGCCCGATCCGGCGCGATCCTTGGCGAAGTCGGTCGGTCGGATCGCTTCGTGCGCTTCCTGCGCGTTCTTGGCCTTGGTCTGGTACATGCGCGGCTTGTCCGGGACGTAGCTCGCGTCGTAGCGGTTGGTGATGGCGTTGCGCGCGGCGGAAATCGCGCTACCGTCCATCTGCACGCCGTCGGTCCGCATATAGGTGATCGCGCCGTCCTCGTAGAGCCCCTGCGCGATCCGCATCGTGTGGCTGGCGGAGAAGCCGAGCTTGCGCGCCGCTTCCTGCTGCAGCGTCGAGGTGGTGAAGGGCGGCGGCGGATTGCGCGTCGCGGGCTTGGTTTCGACCGACTGGACGGTGAAGCGACCGTTCTCGACGTCGGCCTTCGCCTTCATGGCGTCACCCTCGGCGCCGATGGTGAGGCGGTCGATCTTCTCGCCGTTCCATTTGACCAGGCGCGCGGTGAAGCTGGTGCCGTCCTGCTCCATCAATGCTGCGACCGACCAATATTCCTGCGCGACGAACGCTTCGATCTCGCGCTCGCGATCGACGATCAGGCGCAAAGCGACCGACTGGACGCGGCCGGCGGACTTGGCGCCGGGCAGCTTGCGCCACAATACGGGGCTGAGCGTGAAGCCGACCAGATAGTCGAGCGCGCGGCGGGCGCGGTAGGCGTCGATCAGATCCTCGTCGAGCTCGCGCGGATGCCGCATCGCCTCGGTCACGGTCGCCTTGGTGATGGCGTTGAACGTCACGCGCTGGACGTCCTTGGGCAGCGCGCGGCGGCCGCGCAGCACTTCCTGCACGTGCCACGAAATCGCCTCGCCTTCGCGATCGGGGTCGGTGGCGAGGATCAGGCGGTCGGCCTTCTTGGCCTCGTCGGTGATCGCCTTCAGCTGCTTGGCCTTGTCGGGATAATTCTCCCAATCCATCGCGAAGCCGTCCTCGGGCTTCACCGACCCGTCCTTGGGGGGCAAGTCGCGGACATGGCCGTAGCTCGCGAGCACGCGATAGTCCGCGCCGAGATATTTCTCGATGGTTTTGGCCTTGGCCGGCGATTCGACGATGACGAGCTGCATGGGTCTGAAAAGCGTCCTTACGTGTACGCGCGAGGATGGAGAGCGGGAATCGTGCCCGTCAAGTATCGGGTCAAGCGGGGGTCTTGAGGCTCCGCCAGGCGAGGAAGAAGGCGATCCCGAGGATCAGGTCGCCGTTGGTCAGCATGAAGGTGGAGGTCGGCGTGCGCCCGTTCAACCACAGGAAGGCGGTCGGGATCCAGAAACCCAGCTTGGCGACGACGCCGAGCGGCATGAACGCGCGATAGCGCAACGGATCGCCGCCGATCACCCAATAGACCAACTGCCACGCCACCGCCGCGCCGACGAAGCCGTAATAATATTCGGGATGCGCGAAGGCGGGATCGGGCGCCGCGACGGTCTTTTCCAGGAAATACATCGGCAGCAGCAGGATCAGGCCGTAGATCGCGGCGCCGCGGAACAGCCAGGTCGCGTGTCGTGCGGTCATGTCAGGCTCACCCTTCCCCCGGCGTGTCGTTCCAGCCTGCCCGCCAGTTCGATTTCGAGCAACACCGTCGCGACGATCGCGGGCGGCTGGCCGGATTGGCGGACCAGCTCGTCGATCGCGACCGGGACGGGGCCGAGCAGGTCGGCGACGGCGCGACGTTCCGCGTCGCCGGGGTCGGTCGGCGGCATGGCGTCAAACGGGATCGCGGGGCTGCGCACCATGCGCGGATCGATCGGACGGATCGTTTCGAGAATGTCGGCCGCCGACTGGACCAACGTCGCGCCCTCGCGGATCAGCAGGTTGCAGCCCTGGGCGCGCGGGTCGAGCGGGCTGCCGGGGACCGCCATGACGTCACGCCCCGCCTCGTTCGCCAGCCGCGCGGTGATCAGCGAGCCCGACTTGGGCGCGGCCTCGACCACGACGGTGCCGACCGCCAGCCCGGCGATGATGCGGTTGCGGTGTGGGAAGTTGCGCGCGAGCGGTTCGATGCCCGGCGGTTGCTCGGCGATCAGCAGGCCTTGCTGCGCGACCGACTCCTGTAGCTCGCGATTCTCAGGTGGAAAGGCGATGTCGATGCCGCTCGCGATGACACCGATCGTGCCGGTGGCGAGCGATCCGCTATGCGCGGCGGTGTCGAGCCCGCGCGCCAAGCCGGAGACGATCACCACGCCTTCGCGCCCCAGTTCGACCGCCAGCCCGCGCGCGAACCGACACGCGGCGGCGGACGAATTCCGCGCGCCGACTATCGCCACGACGGTGCGTTTCGTTAGCGACAGGTCGCCGCGTATCGTCATTGCCGCAGGCGCATTGTCGAGTTCGGCGAGGAGCGGCGGATAATCGGCGTCGTCGAGGAACAGGTAGCGTGCGCCGAGCTTCTCCGTCGTCGCGATCTCGCGTTCGGCCACGCCGGCATCGACTACCTTTGGCGGTCTCCCGCCACCGCGCGCGGCGAGGTCGGGCAACGCCTCGATCGCCGTTTCCGCGCTGCCGAACCGGGCGATCAGCTGGCGATAGGTGACCGGCCCGATGCTCGGCGTGCGGATCAGCCGTAATCGCGCGATCCGCGGATCAGGCATCCTTGCTCCCGCCGACGCGCGGCTCGGTGCCGGCGAACAGCCGGTCGATATTGGCGCGGTGCTTCCACAGCACCAGCAACGCGAGCGCGATCAGCAGCAGCACCTGATCGAAACATCCGACCAACGCGGCGGCGATCGGGCTGGAGATGGCGGCGGTCATTCCCGCCACCGAGGAAATCCGCAGCAGAGCGAGCATCGCCAGCCACACCGCGGCGAAGATCAACCCGACCGGCCAGCACAAGGCGAGGCAGATGCCGAGCAACGTCGCGACGCCCTTGCCACCCTTGAACTTCAGCCAGACCGGATAGAGGTGGCCGATGAACGCCGCGGCCGCGGCGGGGATTTCGTGACCCGGAAAGGCATAAGCGGCGATGATCACGGCCAGCGCGCCCTTCGCGCCGTCGAGCACCAACGTCGCCGCCGCCAAGCCTTTGCGGCCCGTCCGCAGCACGTTGGTCGCGCCGATATTGCCCGAGCCGATCGTGCGCAGGTCGCCCGCGCCGAACGCGCGCGTCAGGATCACCCCGAACGGGATCGATCCGAGCAGATAGCCCAGCAATATCGCGCCCGCCGGCGCCGCCCACAGATATTCGGTCGGCAAAGCCTCACCCCCAGTCGTTGCGGATATAGAACAGCGACGCCACGCCGCCAATAATCTTGATCACAAACGCCGCCCGGTCCAACGGATCGGCGGATGGATGCGCGACCGATCTTGCTGTTCGATTCAGGCGTCGGCGGGCTGTCGGTGCTGGGTGCGGTGCGCGATCTGCTGCCCCAGGCCGGCCTGACCTATGTCGCCGATTCGGCGGGATTTCCGTACGGGACGAAAAGCGAGGCGGAGATCGCGGCGCGAGTACCGGCCCTGCTCGGGCGGCTGGCCGAGCGATACGATCCCCGGCTGATCGTGATCGCGTGCAACACCGCGTCGACCATCGCGCTCCAGCATGTCCGCGCGGCGCTCGACCTGCCGATCGTCGGGACGGTGCCGGCGATCAAGCCGGCGGCCGAGATGAGCAAGACGCGCGTGATCGGCGTGCTCGGCACCGACGCGACGGTGCGTCAGCCTTATGTCGACGATCTCGCGGCGCGGTTCGCGAGCGATTGCGTCGTGCTACGCCACGGATCGGCGGCTTTGGTCGAACTGGCAGAGGCGAAATTGCACGGCGAGTCGATAGACCTGCCCGCGTATCGGGACGCGATCGCCGGATTGTTCGCCCAGCCCGATGGCGATCGCATCGACGTCGTCGTCAACGCCTGCACGCATTTTCCGTTGGTCGTCGAGGAATTGGCCGCGGCCGCGCCCCACCCGGTCCGGTTCACCGACGGCGCATCCGGCATCGCGCGCCGCGTCGCCTATCTCACGCGGGGCCAGGAATGGTCCGGTTCGCCGGACCATCGCGCGGTGTTCACGCGATTCGGCGATGCCGAGCGTCGGCTCGCCCCCGCTTTGGCGCGTTTCGGCATTCCCCGGTCCGAGTCGCTCTAGGCGAGCTTCAATTGTTCGGCGTAGCGGTTCGCCATGGTTTCGTGCGCGACGCGTGCGGCGGGATCGGTGGAGGACGCGGCGGCAGCGCGCGACTGCGCTTCGCGACGCGTCAGATAATCGGAATCGGGCGCCTTTGCGGCGGTGTCTTGGGGCATGGTCCTACTCCAGCCAGGCAAGCGGGAGCTTTCCATCACTCTCAGTCATCGGCGCGCTCGCTAGGATTCCTTGCCGACGATGCGAAGGAACGTACGCCTCCGTTCGACACCTGTCATTGACGTAAAGCAGCATCGCAGCTGCACGTTTTGCACGCATAAGCGATGGAAAATCGCACAAACCCGCGCTAACGGGCGATTCATGAGCGACACCAGCACGCGGCCCGTCGATTATTCGCGGGTGTTTACCCAGGCGATCGACCGGTTGCACGAGGAAGGCCGCTACCGCGTATTCATCGACATTCTGCGCAACAAGGGGATGTTCCCCAACGCGCGCTGCTTCGCCGGGCATAACGGGCCGAAGCCGATCACGGTGTGGTGTTCGAACGACTATCTGTCGATGGGCCAGCACCCCAAGGTGATCGCGGCGATGGAGGAGGCGCTCCACGATGTCGGCGCCGGCTCCGGCGGCACGCGCAATATCGGCGGCAACACGCATTACCATATCGATCTCGAGGGTGAACTCGCCGATCTGCACGGCAAGGAAGGCGCGCTGCTGTTCACCAGCGGATACGTGTCGAACGAGGCGACCTTGGCGACGCTCGGCAAGCTGTTGCCCGGCTGCGTGATCTTCTCCGACGAACTCAACCACGCGTCGATGATCGCGGGAATCCGCAATTCGGGCTGCGAGAAGCGCATCTTCCGCCACAACGACTTGGCCCATCTCGAGGAATTGCTGGCCGCCGAGGATCCGAACGCACCGAAGCTGATCGCGTTCGAGAGCGTCTATTCGATGGAGGGCGACATCGCCCCGATCGGCGCGATCTGCGACCTAGCCGACAAGTATAACGCGCTGACCTATCTCGACGAAGTGCACGCGGTCGGCATGTACGGCCCGCGCGGCGGCGGGATTTCGGAGAGGGATGCGGTCGCGCATCGCATCACGATTATCGAAGGCACGCTGGGCAAGGCGTTCGGGGTGATGGGCGGCTATGTCGCGGCCGACCAGACGATCATCGATGTGATCCGCAGCTACGCGCCGGGGTTCATCTTCACCACCAGCCTGTCGCCGGTGCTGGTCGCCGGCGTGCTGGCGAGCGTGCGGCACCTGAAGTCGTCGACCGCCGAGCGCGAGGCGCAACAGGCGTCGGCGGCGATGCTGAAGGGGATGATGACCGACGCCGGATTGCCGGTGATGGTTGGCGACACGCATATCGTCCCTCTGATGGTCGGCGATCCGGTAAAAGCCAAGAAGATCAGCGACATATTGCTCGCTGAGTATGGCGTGTACGTCCAGCCGATCAATTACCCCACAGTGCCGCGCGGCACCGAGCGCCTGCGCTTCACCCCCGGCCCGACGCATGACGAGGGCATGATGCGCGACCTGACCGACGCGCTGGTCGAGATCTGGGGCCGGCTGGAACTGCGCAAGGCGGCGTAACCGCGTCGCCCCGGCGAAGGCCGGGGCCGCTGAATTTTTCGCGCCGTTGCTTGCGGCCCCGACCTTCGCCGGGGCGACGTTTACGGCTTCCCCATCTCGCTGACGTTGCCGGCGAATTCCTCGAAATCCTTCGCCTCGCTGAAGTCGCGATAGACGCTGGCGAAGCGGATATAGGCGACCGAATCGAGGCCCTTCAGGCCGTCCATCACCAGTTCGCCGATTTTCTTCGACGAGACTTCGGCATCGCCCAAAGTCTCGAGCTGGCGCTGGATGCCCGACACCAGGCGCTCGATCTGGACCGGTTCGATCGGCCGTTTGCGCGCGGCGATCTCGATCGAGCGGAGCAGTTTCTCGCGCTCGAACGGCTCTTTCTTGTCTTCGCTCTTGAGCACGACGAGTTCGCGCAACTGGATGCGCTCGAACGTGGTGAAGCGCGCGGCGCAGCCTTCGCACTGGCGGCGGCGGCGGATCGCGGCGCCGTCCTCGGTCGGCCGCGAATCCTTTACCTGGCTGTCTTCATGTCCGCAGAACGGGCAACGCATGGTTGGGGGTCCGTCGTTCGTGGTGGTCGAGACGGACCCCTATCGGATCACGCCTTCTTGGCGAAGCGGTTATACGCCATGATCCCGCCGCCGATCAGCGCGCCGGTCGCCATCGAAATCGGGAGCAGGATCGCCGCGACCGCACCGACCGCGGCGGCGCCGGCGATCTTCTGCGCATTCTCGTCCTTCATCAGCCCGCGCGCGGCGGCTTCGGCCTCGGCGGCGCTGTTCATGACGAAGGTCTTGGCCGATTCGAACGTATTCTCGCCGTCGCCGGCGACGAACGCACCGCAATTCGCGCAATATTTGGCGCCGTCGGGGAGCGCCGCGTCGCAATGCGGGCACATGCGGGTCAGATTCTCGGTCATCTCACAGTCCTTGGTAGATGGGAAAGCGGTGACATAGTGCATTAACACGCTGCTGCACAGCATTTTCTACCTGCGCGTCGCCCTGTTCACCATTTTTGGCGAGTCCGTCGAGCACGTCGGCGACCATATTGCCGATCTCGCGGAACTCGGCGGGACCGAATCCGCGGGTGGTGCCGGCGGGCGATCCGACGCGGATGCCGCTGGTCTTGACCGGGGGCAGCGGGTCGTTGGGGATGCCGTTCTTATTGCAGGTGATCCCGGCGCGTTCGAGCGCTTCGTCGGCGTCTTTGCCGGTCACGCCGAGCGGCGTGAGATCGATCAGGGCGAGGTGCGTGTCGGTGCCGCCCGATACGACTTCGCAGCCGCGCTCCTTTAGCGTCGCGGCCAGCACCTTGGCATTCTCGATGATCGCCGCCGCGTAGGATTTGAAGCCCGGCTCCAGCGCCTCGCCGAACGCGACCGCCTTGGCGGCGATGACGTGCATCAGCGGGCCGCCCTGCAGGCCCGGAAACACGGCGGAGTTGATCTTCTTCGCGATCGCCTCGTCGTCGGTCATCACCATGCCGCCGCGCGGACCGCGCAGTGTCTTGTGCGTCGTGGTGGTCACGACATGGGCGTGGCCGAAGGGGGTTGGGTGAACGCCGCCCGCGACGAGACCGGCGAAGTGCGCCATGTCGACCATGAACAGCGCGCCCACCTCGTCCGCGATCGCGCGGAACTTCGCGAAGTCGATCTGGCGCGGATAGGCGCTGCCGCCGGTGATGATCAGCTTCGGGCGATGCTCCTTGGCCAACCGCTCGACTTCGTCGAAGTCGATCAGGTGGGTGTCGGGGGTCACGCCGTACTGCACCGCGTTGAACCATTTGCCCGACATCGCGGCCTTGGCGCCGTGAGTCAGGTGACCGCCCGCGTCGAGGCTCAGCCCCATGATCGTGTCGCCCGGCTTGGTCAGCGCGAGCATCACCGCGCCGTTCGCCTGCGCGCCAGAGTGCGGCTGGACGTTGGCATAGCCGCAGTCGAACAGCTGCTTGGCGCGGTCGATCGCGAGCTGCTCGACCTCGTCCGACGGGTGGCAGCCCTGATAGTAGCGCTTCCCCGGATAGCCTTCGGCGTACTTGTTGGTGAACACCGACCCCTGCGCCTCGAGCACCGCCTTGGAGACGATATTCTCCGACGCGATCAGCTCGATCTGGTTCTGCTCGCGCGCCAGTTCGTGGCGTACGCCCGCGAAGACGGCGGGGTCGGCGTCGGCCAGGCCACGCGTAAAGAAACCGTCGGGCTGGACGTCGGACAGGGTGGTCGGGTTGCTGCTCATGACGTGACTTTCGGTAGGGAGCCGAGCTTGTCGACCCGGTGCTGGTGGCGGCCGCCGGCGAAATCGGCGGAGAGGAAAGCGGAGAGGCAGGCGATCGCCATTTCGGGGCCGATCAGCCGCGCGCCCATCGCGATCGCATTGGCGTCGTTGTGCGTGCGCGCGAGCGTCGCGGACAGCGGTTCGCTGACGAGCGCGCAGCGGCAGCCGGGGTTGCGGTTGGCGGCGATGGCGATGCCGATCCCCGACCCGCACAGCGCCACGCCGCGTTCCGCCGAGCCGCTGGCGACCGCCTCGGCGAGCTTGTAGCCGTAATCGGGATAATCGACGGATGCGGTGTCGAACGGGCCGAGATCGTCGACGTCATGCCCCGCCTCGCGCAACCAGTCGACAAGCGTCGCCTTCAGGGCGACGGCGGCGTGATCGGACGCGATGGCGATGCGCATGAACGGGGCGCGGGTCCCTTTGGCTGTGGTGTGAGCGCCCCTTACCGATGACGGGGCGGTTACGCCACCCCGAAACCCGGCTTTATTCGCAACCATCCGCGTCGGCGGACCGCCGCGACGTAGCTGGCGCTGACCGGCAATCGCGTGCCGTCTGCGGTCACCAGCCGCCATGCGCGGCCTTCGCGCAGCGCACCGTCGACCGAAGCGGCGGCGATCCAGGCGCCACGATGGACTTGCTCGCCATCGATCCCGCCGAGCTCCGCCAAGGTGTCGGCGAACCGCGCGAGCACGAGGGGCTTGGCACCGCTCGCCAGATGGACGCGGCAATAGTGATCTTCGGCGGTCACGGCCTGGACATCGGCCAGGTCGCGGACCCCGGCGCGGAACAGGATACCGTCATTAGGCAGACTGGCGGCGACGACGCGGGGCGGCCGAGCGAACCACAAGACGGCGAACAGGGTCGCGCTGATCGCCGCCGCCTCGATCCAGGTCCGCGTTGGATCGATGTCGCTCGCGATCCCGAACAGCCACAAGGCGGCGGGAATTTCGAGCGGCAGCGGCAGGTTGATGACCACCGCGCCGATCGCGCTGGCGCGGGGCCAGTCTTGCGGCGTGCGGATCGTCCAGGCGAACCACACCAGCCATTTGGCGACGTTCCACCCGATCAGCACGCCCCAGAAGCCGAGCCGTTGGCCGAGCGGCATCTCGATCGTCCCGAACGCGCCCATGATCGTCGCGAGCACGATCGCCGCGCCGCCGCCGATCATCAGCATCGCGAAGCCGGGCAGCGCGAGCGCACGATCCACGAACTTTCGGACCGACTTGGCGAAGCCGCGGTTGCGGCGACGGCGTTGGCCGGGCTGATCGGGGGAAAGCGTCGCCATCGGGCGTCACGCTGCCACGTTCGTTGAGGGAGTGCCAGATGCGCAAAGTGTTGATCGCCGGATTGAGTCTCGCATTGATCGCCAGCGTGCCGGGATCGGCGCAGGTCGCGGACACCGCGGCGTTGTCGGCGCAAAAGGTCGCGCTCGACAAATTCGCCTGGATGGACGGGACATGGCGCGGCCCGGCCGTGAAAAAGGGGCCGGGTGGCGAGCATCGCGTGACCCAGACCGAGCGGATCGGACCGATGCTGGGCGGCACGCTACGCGTGATCGAGGGCAAGGGGTTCAACCCGGACGGCAGCGTCGGCTTCAATGCCTTCGCGGTGATCTCATGGGACGCGCAGAAACAAGCGTACGACTTCCGCTCCTACGCGCAGGGCCGCGCCGGCGACTTCATGATCCGCCCGACCGCGGACGGCTATGTCTGGGAGATTCCGGCCGGGCCGATGATCATCCGCTATACCGCGACGCTGAAGGACGAAACGTGGACCGAGATCGGCGAGAGGATCGCGCCGGGCCAGCCGGCGGTGCCGTTCTTCGAGATGCACCTGAAGCGCGTCGGCGACACCGCCTGGCCGAACGGTGGCGCCATGACGCCAAACTAACAATCCTCCCCCGCGAGGGGGAGGTGGCGCCGAAGGCGACGGAGGGGGCGGATACGGGCGCATAGTTAGTCGCCGCCCTCCCCCTCCGTCAGCTGCGCTGACACCTCCCCCTCGCGGGGGAGGATTGGCCAGAGCGTCATCAACCTGTCACCGCGCGCTCATCAACCCGTCACGCAGGAGTCCTAGCGCGGTCACGCGGCGGCGCCATCCCCCGATGCGCCGCCACGCGAAAGGACTTCGCATGGCCAGCCTCGCGCCCACCAAGAATCACGCCGTCCGCGATGCGGTCCACCGCCACGATCATCTGAGCAAGCAGGGTTTCCTCGAACGCGCCTTCACCTTCGCGTTTCGCGGGCTGGTCTATGCGCAGATCTGGGAGGATCCGGCGATCGACATGGAAGCGCTGGCGATCCGGCCCGACAGCCATGTCGTGACGATCGCATCGGGCGGGTGCAACGCGCTGAGCTACCTGACTGCCAATCCGCGCGCGATCACCGCGGTCGATCTCAACACCGCGCATATCGCGCTCAACAAATTGAAGCTGGCAGCGGCCCGGCACTTGCCCGATCACGACAGCTTCCGCCGTTTCTTCGGCGAGGCCAGTTCGAAGGCGAACATTACCGCGTACAAGACCCATATCGCCCCGCATCTCGACGAGGTGACGCGGCGCTACTGGGAAGGCCGCGACCCGATCGGGCGGCGGCGGATCGGCGGGTTCGCGCATGGCGTCTACAAGCGCGGCCTGCTCGGTGGGTTCATCGGCGCGGCGCATCTGCTCGCGCGGTTGCACGGCATCGATCCGCGGCGATTGCTCAAGGCCGCATCGATCGAGGAACAGCGCGCCATTTTCGATCGCGAGTTCGCGCCGTTGTTCGACAAGGCGTTCGTGCGCTGGCTGACCGACCAGCCGGCGTCGCTGTTCGGGCTCGGCATCCCGCCCGCGCAATATGAGGCGCTGGCCGGCGACGAGAAGATGGCGACGGTGCTGCGCGAGCGGCTCGAAAAGCTGGCGTGCGACTTCGACCTCAAGGACAATTACTTCGCCTGGCAGGCGTTCGGGCGCGGCTATGGCGAGGGTCCCGAGGCGCCGGTGCCGCCGTATCTCCAGGCGGAGAACTATTCCGACGTGGTCGAGCGGATCGACCGCATGGAAATCCTCCACGCGAACTATGTCGAGTATCTGCGCACGCAGGGCGACGCGTCGCTCGATCGCTACATCCTGCTCGACGCGCAGGACTGGATGACCGACGAGCAGCTGACCGACTTGTGGCGCGAGATCACGCGGACGGCCCGGCCTGGGTCGCGCGTGCTGTTCCGCACGGCGGGGGTGGAGACGATCCTGCCCAGCCGAGTGCCTGACGATGTGCTCGGCAAATGGCGTTACGCTGCGGAAGAGTCGCTCGATTACACCCGCCGCGACCGATCCTCGATCTATGGCGGGGTGCACCTCTATCTGCTGGGGGACGTCGCCTGACCGGATCCCACGCGGCGCACATGGACGCGATCTATCGCACCCAGCGCCATTTCTATGATCTGACCCGCAAATATTACCTGCTGGGTCGGGACGCGTTGATTGACGGGTTGGCGCCGCCGACCGGCGGCAGCGTACTGGAAATCGGCTGCGGCACCGGACGCAACCTGATCTGCGCGGCGCGGCGCTGGCCCGATGCGCGTTTCTACGGAATCGATATTTCCGAGGCGATGCTGGAAACCGCACGCGCGAACGTCGCCAAGGCCGGGTTGTCCGAGCGAATCTCCTTTGCACAAGGCGACGCGACCGCGTTTGACGCCATGGCGTTGTTCGGGGTCGCGGGCTTCGATCGTGTGTTCCAGAGCTACACGCTGTCAATGATCCCCGACTGGCGTGGGGCGCTGCGCGAAGGCATCGGCAAGCTTGCGTCTGGGGGTCGGCTCGACGTGGTCGATTTCGGCCAGCAGGAGCATTTGCCGGGCTGGTTTCGGCGCGCGCTCTTCGCTTGGCTCGCCAGGTTCGACGTATGCCCACGCCCCGATCTGTTCACGGCGATTGACGAAATCGCGCCGCGCGCCCAGCACACGCCGCTCTATCGTGGCTATGCCTGGAGCGCGCGCCTCTTCCGTGACTGACCAACCCGCAATCGTCCTCGTCCGCCCGCAGCTCGGCGAAAATATCGGCAAGGCGGCACGCGCCATGCTCAATTTCGGGCTGACCGAGATGCGGCTGGTGTCACCCCGCGACGGCTGGCCCAACCCCGCCGCCGGCCCCGCCGCGTCGGGCGCCGACATCGTGCTTCAACAAGCGCGCGTGTTCGACAGCGTGACCGACGCCGTGGCCGATTGCGCGCATGTCTATGCCACCACGGTCCGCAAGCGCGGCGTGACCAAGCCGGTGGTGACGCCGGAGGAAGGGGCGCGGTCGATCCACGCCGACACCGGCCGTTCGGCGATCCTGTTCGGCCCGGAACGCTCTGGACTCGAGACTGAGGATGTCGCCGTGGCGCGTGCGATCGTCACCGTGCCGATCAATCCCGACTTCGGAAGTCTCAATCTGGCACAGGCGGTGATCCTGGTTGCCTACGAATGGTCGAAGCATGTCGCGCTCGCGCAGCCGCCCGAAACCGACTTGCCGCCCCCGGCACCGCAAGGCGAGCTCGACGGCATGATCGATCAGCTCGACACGATGCTCGATGCGGCCGGTTTCTTCTTCCCGCCCGACAAGGCGCCGACGACGAAGCGCACGTTGCGAACGCTCCTGACGAAGCCCGGCTGGTCCAGCCAAGAGGTGCGCACGATGCGCGGGGTGCTGTCGGCGCTCGCCAATCCACGACAGCGTAACTGACGTTTTTTGCTTTCGCTGCGGCCGCAGAATTGTTAAGATCGCAGCAATCTCGTTTTCGGAGTAAGACATGCGTTTCAAGATGATGATGCTCGCCGCGGTTGCAGTTTCGGTCACGCTGCCGGCGGTCGCGCAAACCGGCGCGCCGAGCGTTGCCGAGCCCAAGAAGGAAAAGAAATCCTGCCGTCGCTATACCGTGACCGGCTCGATCGTCGGCACGCGCGCAGTGTGCCACACCGTGAGTGAATGGGCCGCGATCGATGGTGCCAACTCGCGCAACGCCCAGGACACGCTGGACGACTCCCGACTGCGCAATTCCAATCCGTTGGCCAAGTAACGGCGGACAGCCGAACCAGCCTTGACCTGAGCGCGCTTCTTCCATAGAGGCGCGCCCTTCGCAATCGGCCCCGCATTCCGGTGAAGCGGCGGCCCTGCCGATCTCGTGATCCCAGCAGAGCGATACCGGAAACAACGTAACTGCGATTGAAGGAAATATTATGTCGAAGCGCACCAGCGCCAAGCACAAGCTCGACCGCCGCATGGGCGAGAACATCTGGGGCCGTCCCAAGTCCCCGGTGAACAAGCGCGAATACGGGCCGGGTCAGCACGGCCAGCGCCGCAAGGGCAAGATGTCGGACTTCGGCATCCAGCTGCGCGCCAAGCAGAAGCTCAAGGGCTATTACGGCGACGTGACCGAAAAGCAGTTCAAGGGCTGCTACCAGGAAGCCGCCCGCATGAAGGGCGACACCGGTCAGAACCTGATCGGTCTGCTCGAACAGCGTCTCGACATGATCGTGTACCGCGCCAAGTTCGCGCCGACGATCTTCGCCGCGCGCCAGCTCGTGTCGCACGGCCACATTCGCGTCAACGGCGTGAAGTGCAACATCGCGTCGCGTCGTTGCTTCGTCGGCGACGAGATCACCCTGGGCTCGAAGGCCAAGGAAATGGCGCTGGTGATGGAAGCGCAGGGCCTCGCCGAGCGCGAAATCCCCGACTATGTCGCGCCCGACGGCAACGCCAAGGTGACCTTCACCCGCGTGCCGACGCTCGACGAAGTGCCGTATCCGGTGAAAATGGAACCGAATTTGGTCGTCGAGTTTTACTCGCGCTGATCGGATCCTAGCAATTCAGGAAAAGGGCGGTCCCGTCGGGGCCGCCCTTTTTCTTTGTCCTACATCTTTAACACGCTGCGCAGAAAAGCGTCGGCCTTGGTCAGCATATCCGTCCGCGCGACATTGTCCTCGAGCTGGTGGTCGAGCCCTTTATATTCGTAGAATTCGACCTTCTTGCCCGCGCCTTTCAGCCGCGCCGCCATCAGGCGCGACTGGCCGATCGGCACGTTCTGGTCGACATCGCCCTGGAACATCAGCACGGGCGCCATGAACTTGGCGACGTTGCGCGCCGGCGAGCCTTGCTCGGCGACGATAGCATCGCCGAAGACCGCATCGAGTTGCGCCTTGCTCGAACTGCCCTGGGCATCGTCCTTCATCTTGCCCCAATCGGTGACGGGCGCGATGGCGACCACCGCCTTGAACAGGGTAGGATCGACGACTTGCGACTGCAGCGCCGCGTAGCCGCCATAGGACCAGCCGACGATCGCCAGTTTCGACGGATCGGCGATGCCCTGCTTGATCATCCAGCGTCCGGCATCGTTGATATCGCCGATCGCGGTTCGCCACGATCGAATGCCGTTCTTGTTGAACCAAGCGTCACCATAGCCACTCGACCCGCGAAAATTGGGCTGGATGACCGCGAAACCGCGATTGGCGAAGAATTGCGGCACCCAATCGAAATTCCATTCGTCCCGCGCGGTCGGGCCGCCATGCGGATAGACGATCACGGGCAGATTCTTGCCGTCGCTGCCCGGCGGCAAGGTGAGGTACGCGGGCACCATCGTGCCGTCGGCCGCCGGATATTGGATCGCCTTGACCTGGGCCAACTGGACATCGGCCAGCTGCGGACGGGCCATCATGATCTCGCTCAAGCGCTTGGTCGATCGATCGAAGAAATAGAAATGGCCGGGATCCGAATCGCTGGCCGCGAAGATGACGAGTTGTTGCTCGTCGGCGCTGGCATCGACGATGCTGATGCGCGGCGTTTTCGGTAGCGCTCTCGATAGCGCGGCGGCGAGGCTCTTGAGCGCCGGATCGAACATCGTGTTCGTTCGCTTTTCGGTGACCCAGCTCGCGCCGACGACGCGGTGCTGGCGCCCCACTCTCGTCAGACTGTCGATCGGGGCATCGGGGCGGTCGAAGACCAATTCCTTCTTCAAGCTGCCGTCGAGCGCGATCTTATAGAGCCCGGTGCGCCCGTTCACCTTCTCCAGCCCGTAGACCACGTCGAGGTCCGGATCGACCGCCTCGGGCACGAAGCCGTCCGCCTGATAGTTACTCCAGGTAACGGTCGTCAGCGGTTGCCAGTTGCGGTCATCCTTCTTTCGATAGCGGTAGATGTAGGTACCGGTCGATTGGTCGAGCGAATTGCTCTTGGCGATCGCCATGATCCGCACATGGCCGCGCCCATCGCTGATGTAATCGGTCGCGCCGGGGCTGGGCGGTTCCACCGTCTGCCGCGACAGGGTGCGCGTATCGACGCGATCGACGCCCAGGCCCTCCCGGGTATTCGACGTGATCGTGCCGGTCGATCCTTCGGGGATGTAGACGCGCGTCATCAAAACGCTGCCGTCACCCTTGCCGCCCGTCCAATCGACGAGGTCGCCGCCGTTCAGCGCGAACCCCATCGCTTCGCCGGTCTGGCGCGCGGTCAGCTCCTTGAGGCCGGTGCCGTCGGCATTGATCGCCATCATCCGCGATATGCCCATCTTGTCGCCGTATACCGTGCCGATCATGTAGATGTTGCAGATCAGTCGCGTATCGCTCGCCCACCCGCAGTCAGTCAGTCGATCCGGCGAGCCGCTTGAGGATAGGACCGGTTTGAAATCTCCCGAACCGTCGACCTTAGCAATCATGACGACCGACCCGCGCCCTTCGGTCGGCTGGATCACCGCCAGCGTCTTGCCGTCGGGTGAAATGCTGACGTCGAGCACGCTGTCCCGTGCGCCGAACGCCTTGGCCGCCTCCGTCGCGTCTAACGACTTTGTCTGCGCCGCCAGACCGACCGAGAGCGACGCCGTCGCCGCGATCCCGAGGATCGCCATTCCGAAATTACGCATCCTACCCCCAAACGCCTGATTGCCTGGAGAATAAGCGCGCCGTTTCCGTTGGCAACTGCGGACGGCTTGTGCGTGCGGTGCCGCACTGCCAAACAGCGGTCACGTCGAACAGGGGTTATCTATGCGCCGTCTCGCTCTCGCTGCTTTGACCCTCGCCTGTGCGCCGGCACTTGCCCAGTCCAGCGTCCCCGCCATCTCGGTCGATACGCTGAAGGACGTTACCAAGACGCTGTCGTCGGACGCGTTCGAAGGCCGCGCGCCCACCACCCCCGCCGAGGCCAAGACGACCGACTATATCGTCGAGCGGATGAAGGCGGCGGGGCTGAAGCCGGGCAACAACGGATCGTGGTTCCAGGACGTGCCGCTGGTCGAGCTGACCGCGCAGAATATGACGCCGCTGACCTTCACCGGGGGCAAGGCACCGGTCAGCCTGACCTACCGCACCGACATGGTGCTCGCGACGTATCGCGTGACGCCCAAGATTGACCTCCGGAATTCGGACGTCGTGTTCGTCGGCTACGGGGTCAACGCGCCCGAAAAGGGCTGGAACGACTATGCCGGCATCGACGTGAAGGGGAAGACCGTCGTCGTGCTGGTCAACGATCCCGACTGGCAGACGGTCGGGAAGGACGGTTTGTTCGAGGGCAAGGCGATGACCTATTACGGCCGCTGGACCTACAAGTTCGAGGAAGCGGCGCGTCAGGGCGCCGCCGCGGTGCTGATCGTCCACGATACCGAACCCGCCGCGTACGGCTGGGGCGTCGTCCAGTCGAGCTGGACCGGGCCGCAGCTCGAACTCGACGAGAAGGGCGATCATATGGATCAGTCGGCGGCGGTCGGCTGGATGCAGCTTGCCAAGGCCAAGGAGTTGTTCGCTAGCGCGGGCAAGGACTTCGCGGCGCTGTCCGCTGCCGCGAAGGTCAAGGGATTCAAGGCCGTACCGCTTGGCGTCAAGGCGTCGGTCAGCTTCACCAACACGATCAAGCGCCAGGCGTCGAAGAACGTGATCGGCATCCTGCCGGGTACCGAGCGGCCGAACGAGACCGTGCTGTTCACCGCGCATTGGGATCACCTCGGCCGCTGCGATGCGGTCAAGGGCGACGACATCTGCAACGGTGCGCTCGACAACGCCTCGGGCGTCGCCGGGCTGATCGCGCTGGCCGAAGCGCAGACCAAGGCTGGGTCGGCCAAGCGCTCGATGGTGTTCATGGCGGTGACCGCGGAGGAATCGGGGCTGCTCGGCTCCGAATATTATGCGCGCAATCCGGTCTATCCGCTCAAGGATACGGTGGGCGGGGTCAACATGGACGGGCTCAACGTCGTCGGCCCGTCGAAGGACGTCGTCGTCACCGGCTTCGGCAAGTCCGAGCTCGAGGATCTGATGAAGCCGCTGATCGAGGCCCAGGGGCGGGTGATGAAGCCCGAGCCCAATCCCGAACGCGGCGGCTATTTCCGGTCCGACCATTTCAGTTTCGCGAAACTGGGCGTGCCGATGTTCGACGGCGGATCGGGCGAAGATTTGGTCGATGGCGGGACGGCCAAGGGGCATGCCGCAGTGCTCGATTACATCGCCAACCGCTATCACAAGCCGCAGGATGAATATGATCCGGCCTGGAACTGGGCGGGCGCGGTGCAGGATTTGAGCTTGTACTTTCAACTCGGACGCCAGCTCGCGATGAGCGATGCTTGGCCGAACTGGTACACGACCGCCGAATTCCGCAAGATCCGCGACAAGGAC
Source organism: Sphingomonas panacisoli (assembly GCF_007859635.1). Classification (NCBI taxonomy): domain Bacteria; kingdom Pseudomonadati; phylum Pseudomonadota; class Alphaproteobacteria; order Sphingomonadales; family Sphingomonadaceae; genus Sphingomonas; species Sphingomonas panacisoli. Next base: position 3,334,180 of record NZ_CP042306.1, read on the forward strand.
CGCTCGCCCAAGTGACCAAACTTCCGCCCCCTAAACCCGAATGGGCGCCGCATAAGGCCGTGTGGATCGGTTTTCCGAGCCATCCCGAACTGTGGGAACTCGATCTCGAGCCGGCGCGCGACGAGGTCATCGCGTTCGCCGAGGCCGTCCATGCCGGCGGCAAGGGCGAGCAGGTGCTGCTGGTCGCCGCCGACGAGGAAGCGGCGGCGGCGGCACGGCGCCGCGCGGGGGATATCGCGCGCGTCGTGGTCCAGCCGTTCGGCGACATCTGGCTGCGCGATACGGCCGCGATCATCCGGGGCGACGGCGTCGCGGCGGATTTTCAGTTCAACGGTTGGGGCGGCAAATACGATCTGCCCGGCGACGACGATGTCGGCCTGCGATTGGCGGAAGCGCGCAACAAGAAGGTCGAGAGCTTTCCTTGGGTGCTCGAGGGCGGCGCGATCGACGGCGACGGTACCGGCCTCGTCGTGACGACCGAGCAATGCCTGCTCAACCGCAACCGCAACGGCGCGATGACGCGCGACGAGATCGAGGAGTTGCTCTACCGCGATCTCGGCTATGACGAGGTGCTATGGCTCGGCGACGGGCTGCTCCACGATCATACCGACGGGCATGTCGACAACCTCGCCAGGTTCGTCGCGCCGCGCACGCTCGCGGTGCCCGAGGCTTCGGACAACGACCCCAACTGGCAAGTCTATCAGCGCGCGGCGCAGAAGGCGGCGCAGCATGAGGGCGTGACGGTGGTCCCCGTGCCGTCACCAGGCCGCGTATTGCGCGACGAGGAGATCGTGCCGGCGAGCTACATGAACTTCTATATCGGCAATGCGAGTGTGGTGGTGCCGCTCTACGGTGCCGACAACGATCAGGCCGCAGTTGCCGCGATCGGTGCGCTGTTTCCGGGGCGGCAGACGATCGGTCTGCGCGCCGATCACATCCTAACCGGCGGCGGCAGCTTCCACTGCATCTCGCAGCAGATTCCGATCATTTAACCGTCGGATGACGGCTATTGCAGCGTCACCCGATCCTCGCCGTCGTGGCGGCCGAAGAATTGCATCAGCTGGACCGTCAGTTCGGCGCGCGCGGGCAGATCGGGCGCTTCGAGCAGCGCCTGCTTCGCCGCCGCATCGAACGGCGCGATCTGGGCAATGCCGTTGACCAACGCCTCGTCGTCGAGCCGCGCGACCGAATCCCAGTCGACCGCATAACCCTGCGCATCGGCAAAGCGGCGCGATTCGGTTTCCAGGCTCGCGCGATGCGCGATCGACAGCGCTTCGGGCTCGTCGGGCGTCGGCAACAGGTCAGCCTCGACCTGGCGGAACGGCGTCGTCACCTCCAGCTCGCGGACGATGCGGAACAACGACAATCCTTCGAGCACGATGTCGTAGCGACCGTCGTCTAGCGCCTCGACTTCGGCGATCCGCCCGACACAGCCCAGATCGAACAGATCGGGCTTGGCGCGGTCGCCGCCGCGCGGCTGGATCATCCCGATCCGCCGGTCGCGCGCCATCGCGTCGCTGATCATCGCCCGATAGCGCGGCTCGAAGATGTGTAGCGGCAAATGCATGCGCGGAAACAGCAGCGCGCCGCTCAAGGGAAAGATGGAAAGCCGCGTCGTCACGTGAACAATATCGCCGACAGCCTGCGGCGCTGGCCCGATACCCAAGGGTCTTCGAGCCCGACGACTTCGAGCAGCTTGAGGAATTGCGTGCGCGCCGCCCCGTCGTTCCAGTCGCGGTCCTTCGCGACGATCGCCAACAGCGAATCGGCGGCGGCGTCGCGCTCGCCCGCCGCCATCTGCGCGTTGGCGAGGTCGAAGCGGGCCTGCATGTTCTCCGGATCGGCGTCCGCCGCGGCGATCAGCGGCTGGAGATCGGCGGCGGGCGGCGCCGACCGCGCGAGGTCGAGCGCGGCACGGGCGCGATCGATCTCCGGCGCCTTCGCCGCTTCCTCCGGCACTGCCGCCAGCATCGCATCGGCATCGGCCAACCGGCCGGCGGCTACGAGGGCACGGACTCGCCCCGACACCACCTCGGGATGATCGGGTGCGATCTCGGCGATCTGCTCGAACACCGACAGTGCACGCTCGGCATCGCCCTCGGCCAGGACCTGTTCGCCCATTGCGATCAGCGGTTCGATTTCTGCCTCGGTCTTCGCTTCCGCGCTGTCGACCGGCAATTGCTTCAGGATCTGGTCGAGCATCCCCTTCAGCTGCGATTCTGTCCGCGCGCTGGTCAGGTCGGCGACGAGCTGGCCCTGGAACATCGCATAGACGGTCGGGATCGACTTGATCTGGAATTGCGCGGCGATGAACTGGTTGGCGTCGGTGTCGATCTTCGCCAGCAGCACGCCCTTGTCGGCATAATCGGCCGCGACCTTTTCGATCACCGGCGACAGCGCCTTGCATGGGCCGCACCATTCGGCCCAGAAATCGATCATCACCAGCTTGGTCATCGACGGCTCGACGACATCGCGGCGGAACGCCTCCACGGCTTCCTTTTCGGCGGCGGTCATTCCAAGCGTGGCCACGTATCGTCTCCGGTGAAGTTGAGGCCCTTATGTGGGCGCTCGCCCTCGCAAGCCAAGGGTTTTCGCGCCGTGATCGACGGGGCTTGCGAAGGGCGGGGGCCGGTGCTAGTGGCCCCGCTCCCAACGCGACCGTGGTCTCACGGCGCGACGCCAGAGCGGGCGTAGCTCAGGGGTAGAGCACAACCTTGCCAAGGTTGGGGTCGAGGGTTCGAATCCCTTCGCCCGCTCCAGCTTCTTGCCGCGAAATAGCGGCGCTATTTCGCGAATCGCAAGAAGCACGGCCGGCAGCGCGAAGCGCTGACCGACGACGCGGCTTTGCCGCGGCGGAGCTTGAGAGTCTCACAGACGTTTTCCCCGCATGCCCTCCAGCGTTATCCGCTCCTTCGCCTACGACCCCGCGGCCCAAGTCCTCGACGTTCAGTTCGTCTCCGGCCGCCGCTACGCCTATCTGGACGTCCCCGCCCGCGTTGCGGCCGCGCTCCACCGCGCCGCATCCAAGGGCGGGTTCTTCAACCGTCGCATCCGCGACCGCTATCGCTTCGCGCGCCGCTGACGCCTATCGTGCGGGCATGGCAGACATTCGAATCGGGATCGGCGGCTGGACCTACGAGCCGTGGCGGGGCGTGTTCTTCCCCGACAAATGGCCGCACAAGCGCGAACTGGAATATGCGGCGTCCAAGCTGACCGCGATTGAGGTCAACGGCACCTATTATTCGGGGTTCAAGCCCGCCACGTTCGCGGGCTGGGCGGAAGTCGTGCCAGACGACTTCGTCTTTACGCTCAAGGCATCGCGCTTTTGCACCAACCGCAAGGTGCTGGCCGAGGCGGGCGAATCGATCCAGCGGTTCACCGGCCAGGGAATCGTCGAGCTGGGACCGAAACTCGGCCCGATCCTGTGGCAGTTCATGGCGACCAAGAAATTCGACGCGGACGATTTCGCCGCTTTCTTGAAGCTGTTGCCCGCCAAGCAGGATGGGGTTGCGCTGCGTCACGCGGTGCAGGTCCGGCACGACAGCTTCCACGTCCCCGAGTTCGTCGCGCTGTGCCGCGCGGCGAACGTCGCGATCGTCTATGGCGAATCGCCCGATTACCCGGCGATCGCCGATGTCACCGCCGAGTTCGTCTATGCGCGACTGGAAAGCTCGGTCGATGAGGAGCCGGCGGGTTACTCGCCCAAGGCGCTCGATCGCTGGGCGAGCATTGCCAAGGATTGGGCGGCAGGCGGCTCGCCCGACGGCCTACCCTATTTCGCCACGCCGGCGCTCAAGCAGCCGCGCGACGTGTTCGTGTTCTTCATCTCCGGCGCGAAGGTCCGCAATCCGGCGGCGGCGCAGGCACTGATCGAGCGCGTCTAGCGCGCCGGCACCGCGTTGATTGTCGCTGCGCTGACGACGCGCCCCGACAAAGCGGCGGCTTCGAGCACGTTGAGTGCCTTGCGCGTTTCGACATAGCGTTTCGCGCCGGTCATCCACCCGGTCGCTTGAGACGCGCCGGGCAGCTTGCCGACCTCTTCAGCTGCCGCTTCGACCTGATCCTGGGCGAGCATTCGCCGTATCCGCGCGAGCCGTTCGCTCGGCACGGGTGAGGGCGTGTTTTTCGGATGGACGACGATCAAGCTGCCGAGCAGCCGCCATACCGCGCCACCCCACCCCGCATTGCCCGACGGACCCAGCGCCAATTGCGGTCCGATCTGGTCCAGTCCAAGCCGCAGATCTTCGGTCGTCACCGGGTCACGTGCCATGGCGACGACGGCCGCGACCTCATTGGGTTGGGTGACGCCGAAGCGGTCGCGCAATTGTTGCTCCAGATATCCCAACGGAAGACCGCGCGTGATCTGCCGCCGCGCCGCGAGCGCAATCATCAACCCCTCGGCACGCGTCGCATTGCCATAGGCATTGGCCGAGGCCGCGGTGATCGCCGCCCCGCGCTGTTCGAGCGCGGCGAGCTGGGCCGCGAGCAGTTCCTGGCGTGCCGACAGCGAGGCGGGATCGGTGCTGACCGGCGGCGTGACGATGACCTTGGTCGGCTGCGGCGCTGCGGCGGCGGTTTGCGGCTGCGTGGTGGCGTCGGGCGCGCGGAGGCGATTGACCGCCCAGACCGCGATCATCGCGCCGACCAGGAACGTTGCGAGAGCGATCCCGCCGACGGTCGCCAACGTCAGGCGGCGGGGAGCAGGCGCGGGCAGAACCGGCGCGGGGGGCGGCGTGTCGTCGCTCATCGCATCCTTATCCGCGCGGGCGGCGGCGGGGTCAATCGGCGAGGCGCCGGGCCAGCGCGATCAGGGCCGCGTCGTCGGGTACCGGAGCGGCGGCGATGTCGGCCCAGCCCGGTCCGGCGGCCGCCGCGACGGGGTCGCTGATCGCGGCGAGGCGGATCGACGCCCGGGTAGAACCGGCGATTTCGGCGAGGCGCTGTGCCGCGCGGGCGGAGTGAAGCAGGGCAACGGTACCGGCCAGAGCGTCGGCGACTTGCGGCGTGATCGGCAGCGGATCGCTCGCATAGACGGTTATGGTCTCGGCAACGACGCCGCCTGCATGGACGCGCCGCTCGCGCCCGCCCAGCAGCAAGGCGCGGGTGAAACCGCGTTCGGTGAGCGTCGCGACGAGCTCGGCACCGTCGCCATCGCCCGTTTCGGCAATCGTCAGTCCCCGCGCCCGGGCTGCGGCTGCGGTGGCGGGGCCGACAGCGAATACGGGCAAGTTGGCCAGCGCATCGAGCCCCGGTCCGGCGAACCGTGGTGCGTTGGCGCTGGTCAGGATCAGCGCGTCGAATCGTGCGGGATCGGGTAGCGCCCAATCGACTGCGCGTACCGCGAACAACGGCATGCGGATCGCGGTCAGCCCGGCGGCTTCGATCCGGGCGGCGGTCGCGGCGTTGCCCGGTTCGGGTCGCAGCACCGCGACCGCACGGCTCATCCGCCGAACCCGGCGCGGACCGCCGGCGGGGCGCGGTCGAGCAAGGCGCGGGCGAGATCGCGCGCGAGTGCCTCTCCATCCGGGCCGCTCGCGTCGGCCGCGACATGCTCGGCGCCATCTTCGGAAAACAGTTCGGCACGCAGCGTGACGGTGTCGTCATCGATCGTCGCCAGCGCGGCGACCGGCGAATGGCACGTCGCCTCGAGCGCCGCCAGCAACGCCCGCTCGCATCGCACTGCGCGGCTGGTGGCGGTATGGTCGATCGCGCCGAGCAGCCCGCACGTCATGGCGTCATCGGCGCGGCACTCCACGCCGACCGCGCCTTGTGCCGGGGCGGGGAGCATCTCGTCGAGCGCGACCGGCGTGCCGACATCGTCGCGGCCCAACCGGATAAGTCCCGCCGCCGCCAGCAACGTCGCGTCCGCTTCGCCCGCCGCCAGCTTCGCCAATCGCGTATCGACATTGCCGCGGAACAGCACGACCGACAGATCGGGCCGCGCGCGCAGCACCTGCGCACGGCGGCGCGGGCTGCTGCTGCCGACCACGCCCCCTTCGCGGATCGCGGCCAGGCTATCGGCGCCCACCAGCCGGTCGCGGACGTCCGCGCGCTCCAGCATCGCGGCGATGACGATCGTCTCGGGCCGGATCGTCTCGACGTCCTTCATCGAATGCACCGCGATATCGATTTCGCCGCCGAGCAGGGCGCGGTCGAGTTCCTTGGTCCACAACGCCTTGCCGCCGATCTCGGCCAGTGCGCGATCCTGCACGCGGTCGCCGGTGGTCTTGATGACATGGATCTCGCACGCAACGCCGTGCGCCGCGAACAGCGCGTCCGCGACCATATTGGCTTGCGTGAGGGCGAGCGGCGATCCGCGCGTGCCGAGTTTGAGGACAGCCATTCCCGCCCCCTACACCGTTCGTGCTGAGCTTGTCGAAGCACGTGTTCCGGTCACGCCCTTCGACAAGCTCAGGGCGATCGGTATAGGGAAGCGAAATGTTGATCTTGGGCCTCGAATCCTCGTGCGACGAGACCGCGGCGGCGCTCGTCACCGGCGACCGCCGCATCCTGGCGCACAAGCTCGCGGGGCAGGAAGCGGCGCACGCGCCTTATGGCGGCGTGGTGCCGGAGATCGCCGCGCGCGCGCATGTGGAGGTGCTGGAGCCTTTGGTGGCGGCGGCGCTCGACGAAGCGGGCGTGACGCTGGCGGAGGTCGACGCGATCGCCGCGACCGCCGGGCCGGGGTTGATCGGCGGGGTCATGGTCGGGCTGGTGACCGGCAAAGCGCTCGCGCACGCGGCGGGCAAGCCCTTGGTCGCGGTCAATCACCTCGAAGGTCATGCGCTGAGCCCGCGGCTGGCCGACCCCGATCTCGACTTCCCCTATCTGCTGCTGCTCGTGTCGGGCGGGCATTGCCAGCTGCTGCTGGTGGAGGGCATCGGGCGCTATCGTCGGCTCGCGACGACGATCGACGATGCGGCGGGCGAGGCGTTCGACAAGACCGCCAAGATCCTCGGTCTCGGCTTTCCCGGTGGCCCGGCGGTCGAGCGCGCGGCGGCGCAGGGCCGGCCGATCGTCCCGCTGCCGCGCCCGCTGCTCGGATCGCCCGAGCCGCATTTCTCGTTCGCCGGCCTCAAGAGCGCCGTGTTGCGCGCGCATGACGCGGGGACGTGGTCGAAAGAGGACATCGCCGCGAGTTTCCAGCAGGCGGCGGTCGATTGCCTGGTCGATCGCACCCGGCGCCAGCTCGGCGATATCGACGCGACCGCGCTGGTCGTCGCTGGCGGCGTCGCGGCCAATACGGCGGTGCGATCGGCGCTCGAAGCGCTGGCGGGCGACTATCGCCTGCCGTTCAGCGTCCCGCCGCAATGGCTGTGCACCGACAATGCCGCGATGATTGCCTGGGCCGGGGCCGAGCGCTTCGCCGCCGGGCTGACCGACCCGCTCGACGTTGCCGCGCGGCCGCGCTGGCCGCTCGATCCCGACGCGGAGAAGGTGCGCGGCGCAGGAGTGAAGGCATGAAGATCGGCGTCATTGGCGGGGGCGCATGGGGGACGGCACTGGCGCAAGTCGCAGCGCAAGGGGCGGCACCCGTCATCCTGTGGGCGCGCGAGCCGGAGGTGGTTCACTCGATCAACCACCACCACGTCAACGAGCTGTTCCTGTCGAGCGTGCCATTGTCGCCGACGATCACGGCGACCGACGATCTCGATGCCTTGCGCGCGGTGGATGCGGTGCTGGTCGTCGCGCCCGCGCAACATGTCCGCGCGGTGCTGAGCGCGACCGATTTCGGATCCACGCCGCTCGTCTTGTGCGCAAAAGGTATCGAAGCCGGCACGCGGATGCTGGTCGGGGAGGTCGCGCGCGAGGCCCAGCCCAACGCGCCGATCGCCGTCTTGTCTGGCCCGACCTTCGCGCACGAAGTGGCGGCGGGATTGCCGACCGCGGTGACGTTGGCGTGCGAGGACGCGGCGTTGGGGGTGGCGCTGGCCGAGCGGCTCGCGGCGCCGACCTTCCGCACCTATGCGTCAGACGACGTGATCGGCGCGGAGATCGGCGGGGCGGTCAAGAACGTGCTCGCGATCGGCTGCGGCGTGGTCGAGGGCGCACGGTTGGGCCAGAATGCGCGCTCAGCCCTGATCGCACGCGGCTTCGCCGAAATGACTCGGTTCGGGCTAGCGCGGGGCGCACGGGCGGAGACGATGGCGGGATTGTCGGGGCTCGGCGACCTTGTCCTGACCTGTTCATCGACCAGCAGCCGCAACTTCTCGCTCGGCGTCGGACTCGGCGAGGGGCGATCAGCACGCGAATTGCTCAGCGATCGCCGCACCGTGGCGGAGGGCGCGTTCACCGCGCCCGTGCTGCGCGACGCCGCGGCCGAAGCGGGCATCGACATGCCCGTTTGCGAAGCGGTCTGCGCGCTACTCGACGGCGCGCCGGTCGGCGACGTGATCGGTGCGCTGCTCAGCCGCCCGCTGCGCGAGGAACGCGGCTAGGGCTTCTTGAACTTGTAGATGAACTGATCGGTTTTTCCGCGAACCGATTTGTCGAACACCGCCTTGGTCTTATCGTCCGCCGGGTTGGCGAGCAGCCGCGATTCGCCGACGAACGTGAAGCCGGCGGCGGTCACTTGCTTCTTGACGATGTCCGGGTCGATCCGATGCAGCGTGTCGGTATCGCGCATCCCCGATCCCGCCGCCGCGGCATGATCGATGATCAGGAAGATGCCGCCGGGCTTGAGCGCCGCGAACGCCGCCTTGTTGAGGATCGCCGGGTCGAGCGAACCCATGAACTTGTCGGCGTAATCGTGATAGTTTTGCGAGGTGAACACGAGATCGACCGGTTCGGCGGCCTTGAGTTCGGTCGCGGGCTGGATGCTCGCGCTGATGTTGCCGAACGCCGGATCCGCGGCGAGCGCGGTATAGTTGCGCACGTCAGTCCCCGCTTCCTGGGCATAGGGCTTGGCCCAGATGCCGTAGACGTGGCCGCTCGGCCCGACGATCCGCGAGAAGGTCCGCGTCCAGTATCCGCCGCCCGGGATCCAATCGATCACCTTGTCGCCGGCCTTCAGTCCCGCGAACGCGGCGATTTCCGGTCCATGTCGCCGCGCGTCGGTCGCCGTGTCGCGCGCCAGCTTGGTGTCCGCCGTCGCGGTATTGCTCGTATCCCAGCCCTTGGTACAGCCGGCGAGCGACGCCGCGGCGAGCAGCGCGATCGCCAGCCTCACTTCAGCGGTTTCCGGAACTTGTAGACGAACTGGTCGGTCGTACCGCGGATCGTCGGGTCGAACACCTTGAGCGTGTGGTCGTCCTTGGGGTTGGCCAGCACGGTCGATGCGCCGACCCATTCGAACCCGGCCGCCATCACCTGCTTCTTGACGATTGCCGGGTCGATCCGGTGCAGCGTTTCGGTATCGCGAAGCCCCGACCCCGCCGCCGCCGCGTGATCGATCACGATATAGGTGCCGCCCGGCTTGAGCGCCTTGAATATCGCGGCATTGAACGCGGCGAGTGCCGCTTCGCCGCCTCCCTTGTTGGGTACGTCGTGATAGTTCTGCACGGTCCAGACCAGATCGACGGGCTTGTCGACGGTCAGGATCGCGGGGTCGAGCACCGCCGATACGTTGGTCAGGCCGCGCGCGTCGAGCGCCGGCTTGCCCTTCTCGGCATAACCTGCTGCGGCGGCCGGCCACACCGCCCAGACGTGACCGGTCGGGCCGACGACGCCGGTGAAGATCCGCGTCCAGTAAGCGGCACCGGGGATGATATCGACGACCGTGCTGCCGGCCTTGGCGCCCGAAAAGGCGACGACCTCTGCAGCGTGGCGGCGGGCGTCGTCGCCGGCCTGGTCGGCGCGCGCGGGATCGGCGAGCGCCTTCGTGATGGCGGGGGACACCGACTCCTTGGCAACGATCGCGGCCGGAACCGCCAGCGCGGCACTCGCCGCCAACACCATGCTCCACCGCATCGTCCGTCTCCCTTTGATTGTTCGAGTTCTACACGTCCAGATTGGCCACGCTCAGCGCATTCTCCTGGATGAATTCGCGGCGCGGCTCGACCACGTCGCCCATCAATCGCGTGAAGATATCGTCGGCCATGTCGGCCTGGTCGATCGCCACGCGCAGCATCGACCGGTTGGTCGGGTCGAGCGTGGTTTCCCAGAGCTGCTCGGCATTCATTTCGCCCAGCCCCTTGTATCGCTGGATCGACAGCCCCTTGCGTCCCGCCGCGAGCACCGCGTCGAGCAGCTGCGACGGTCGCGCGACGAGCATTTCGCCCTTGCCGATAATCAGCGCTTCTTCCTCGGGCTCCTCACCCTCGGCGGCGTCCGTGTCGGCCGTGGTATCTTCGACGCTTTCGGTTCGCTTGATCGACACGAGCTTGCGCGCGCCCACATAGAGCTCGGCTTCCTCACCGGCGAGGCCGTGGAGCTTGCGCGCTTCGGTCGAGACGATGAACGCCGCTTCGACGATGTGATGGTCGGTCACGCCGCGCCACAGCCGCTCGAAATGGAACCCGCCATCGTCGGTCATCCGTGCGGTCCAGCGCGCCTCGGGATCGCCCTGGTCGAGCCGGCGCGTGACTTCGGCCAGCCGCGAGGCACGTTCGCCGCTTGCGATCGCCGGATCGAGCGCGCCGCCCAGCGCGAGCGTCTCGATTATTACGGGATCGTAACGACGTGGAACATAGCGCATCAGCGTGCGCATCCGCCGCGCATGTTCGACCAGCTTGAACAACGGCTCGCCCGAACCGATGCCGTCGAGCGAGGTCGCCTGCGTGCCGTTGCGCACCAGATAGTCGTCGAGCGCGCTTTCGTCCTTCAGATACTCGACCGCCTTGCCGCGCGTCGCCTTGTACAGCGGCGGCTGCGCGATCAGCAGGTGCCCGGCCTCGATCAATTCGGGCATCTGGCGATAGAAGAACGTCAGCAGCAAGGTGCGGATATGCGCGCCGTCGACATCGGCGTCCGTCATGATGACGACCTTGTGGTAGCGCAGCTTTTCCAGGTTGAACTCGTCGCGGCCGATCCCGGTACCCATCGCCTGGATCAGCGAAATGATCTCCTTCGACGACAGCATGCGGTCGGTGCGGGCGCGTTCGACGTTCAGGATCTTGCCGCGGATCGGCAGGATCGCCTGGAACTCACTGTCGCGGCCGGATTTGGCGGAGCCACCGGCGGAATCGCCCTCGACGATGAACAGTTCGGACTTGGCCGGATCGCGTTCGCGGCAATCGTGGAGTTTGCCGGGCAGGCCGCTGACGCCCATCACCGACTTGCGCGACGCATCGCGAGCCTTGCGCGCGGCTTCGCGGGCGGCGGCGGCGTCGATGATCTTTTGGACGATCGCACGCGCGTTCTGCGGGTTCTCTTCCAGCCATTCGGCGATCTTATCGGCGAGCAGGCTTTCGAGCGGCTGGCGCACCTCGGACGAGACGAGCTTGTCCTTGGTCTGCGAACTGAACTTGGGGTCGGGCAATTTGACCGAAACGATCGCGGTCAGTCCCTCGCGCATGTCGTCGCCGGTCAGCGACACCTTCTCCTTCTTCAAAAGCCCCGATTTCTCGGCGTAATTGTTGAGCGTACGCGTCAGCGCCGAGCGGAACGCCGCCAAGTGCGTGCCACCATCCCGCTGCGGGATGTTGTTGGTGAAGCACAGCACGTTTTCGTAGTAGGAATCATTCCATTCGAGCGCGACGTCGATGCCGATATCGTCGCGCTGGCCGTTGACCGAGATCGGCTCCGGAAACAGCGGCGTCTTGGTGCGGTCGAGCCACTTCACGAACGCGGCGATCCCGCCTTCGTAGAACAGTTCGACGGTCTTCGGCTCCTCGTGCCGCGCGTCGGTCAGGAACAGCCGCACGCCGGAGTTAAGGAAGGCGAGCTCGCGGTAGCGGTGCTCGAGCTTTTCGAAGTCGAATTCGGTAATCTTGAAGGTCGCGGGGCTCGGCAGGAAGGTGACGCGCGTTCCCTTCTGGCCCTCCGCGGCCTTGCCGATCACCTTCAGGGGCGCGACCGCGTCGCCATGGGCGAAGCGCATGTAATGCTCCTCGCCGTCGCGCCAGATGTTGAGGTCGAGCCATTCGCTGAGCGCGTTGACCACCGACACGCCGACGCCGTGCAGGCCGCCGGACACCTTGTACGCATTGTCGTCGCTGGTGTTCTCGAACTTACCGCCGGCGTGGAGCTGGGTCATGATGACCTCGGCCGCCGACACGCCTTCCTCGGCATGAATGCCGGTCGGAATGCCGCGGCCGTTGTCGGTCACGCTGACCGAACCGTCGGGGTTGAGCGCGATGTCGATGCGGTCGCAATGCCCCGCCAGCGCCTCGTCGATCGCGTTGTCGGATACTTCGAACACCATGTGGTGCAGGCCAGATCCGTCGTCGGTATCGCCGATATACATGCCGGGACGTTTGCGGACGGCGTCAAGGCCTTTCAGCACCTTGATCGAATCGGCGCCGTAGTCGTTCTTGTTGGGGTCTTCGCTCATGCCCAGCATATAGGGATGGAGGGCGTGAAACGGAAGCGAAATGGGCGCGTTTCGGTGCATTGGCAGCAACCGGTCGCGCGGCTAGTTTCGCCCCGAATTACAACGGGAGACGGGCATGAGGGCGATGATCGCGGCGGCAATGGCTTTGACGGCGGTACCGGCGTTCGCGGCGGATGCGCCCATGCCCACTTATCCCGGCGTCCCGGCCGACCTGGCGAAGGCCGCGATCGCATTCGACCGCGCGCAGGTTAAGGCCGACGCCGCGGCGCTCAAGGACCTGCTCGCCGACGATTATCTGCTGATCAACAGCCAGGATCAGCGCGAGACCAAGGCGCAGTTCATCGCCGACTACACCGCCACCGGCTTCACGATGAACCCGTTCGCGATCGACGATCAGGTGATCAAGGTCTGGGCCGGCGGCGCGATCCTGGGCGGCGCGGTGACCGCGACGGGCATGTCCGACGGCAAGCCCTATTCGATCCGCCTGCGCTTCACCGACGTCTGGGCAAAGCGCGACGGCAAGTGGCGCGTGATCTTCACCCACGCCAATCGCGCCGTCGCCAAGCCCTAGAACAACAGCTTGCGGATCCCGATCCGGATCGTGCGTCCCAGCGGGTCGAGATAATCGGGCTGGTAGCTGATCGGCGTATTGCCTGCGGCGTCGCGCACGCGCTGTCGCGAGTCGAAGAGGTTATCGACGCTGACGACGAAGCGCGTGCCGATCAGCCATTTGTGCTTGGCGATCAGGTCGAGCCGCGTCGTCGGATCGAAGAACAGCCGCAGATTGGCGGTGGCGAGGCTGGAGAAATTGAGCGTCGTCGGCGCCGCGATCGTCCCGCCGTCGACGCGCGTGCCGCTCTGCCAGTTGACCGACAGTCGCAGACCCAGCCCGTTGTTGCTGTAGCCTGCCTGCGCCTCGAGTTCGTGTCGCGGCTGGCCGCCCGATCCGATCGCGCCGCCGTTGAGCAGGTCGATGACCGGCACGCCCGGCGCGATCTCGACGCGGTCGGTGAAGTGCCACGTGTGATAGAGCGCGAAGTTCAGCCGCCCGCCGCCCCCGCCAGGGCCGCCGCCGCCAAAGCGTCCGCCGCCGCCGCCGCCCCGCCCGCCGAAGCCGCCGCCCCCGCGCTGACCGCCGCCCGTCGCGTTGGCGGGCGGCGGTGCGCCGTCTGCGGGCGGCTGTCCGTTGGCCGGCGGCGGTGGCGGATTGTTCTGCCCGCCTTGCCCGTCGCGCCCGCGGAACCCCTGGCTCAGCGTCCCGCCGAACACGCTCTGCGAGTTGCCCAGGTTGCGCAGTCCCGCCAGCGCCGGCCGCGGATCCGGGCCGGTGCCGGCACGGAACGCCTCGATCTGCTTCTGCAGTTTCGACTTGAGCGGCTTCGAGAAGTTGATGCCCCAGCGCAGTTCCGAACTCTCGGTCCGCGCGAAGTTGACCGGCCGCGCGTCGATCGCGGTCAACGTGCCGTTGACTCGCGTGAAACGGCTGGGGAAGGCCGCCTCGATCGCGGCGGTCGCCGCCGGGAAGCTGGCGGTGGCGTTGCGCACCGACGTGTTCACATAACTCGCGGTCAGCGTCAGGTCGGTCTTCTCGAGCGGCTTGATCGTCAGGCCCAGCCTGAAGCTGTGCTTGGTATCGGCCAGCAGAAACGGGTTGCCGCCCGATGTGCTCGACACGGTGACGGTCTGGCCGGTCACATAGTCGAAGATGCGCACGTTCGGCGTGACGATCACCGGCGCGCCGAGTTGTGTCGCCGACGGCGCTTCGTCCTGGTCGATCATCGACGCGATCACGCGCACCGCATTGATCGGCGACCAATTGACGCCATAGCCGATCGTCTTGAGCGTGCTGAAGTCCGACACGCTGTCGAGCGCGAAATTGCCATTGATCGACAGGTCGCCGATGAACGCCAGCACGTCCTTGGATTTGCTCGCGATCGGCACGTCGAGATTGATCTGGCCGTTGGCGACGTTGCGGGTGATGCTGCCGCTTTGATTGATACCGAAGCGCGACGAGCGGCTGTCGAGCCGCGACAACGACCCGCCGACGCGAATCGCGGTCGAGACATTGCCCGCGGGCAGCTTGAACAAGGTACCGTTGACCAGCGCGTTCACTTCGCCCGTATTCGAGGTCGAAAAACCGCGATTGGCGGCGGGGACGCCCACGGTCCCGGCATCGGTGAAGGTCTGGCTGTCGACGCGGTCGTAATTGCTCGTCAGCGACCAGCGCCACGCGCTGCCGAAATCGCCGTTGGCGGTGCCGCCCAAGTGATAGGTCATCGACGTGTTGCGCTGGCCGATCACGAAGTCCGAGTTGGGCGCAAAGCCCTGCAGCCCGTTCGATTCGCTATAGGCGACGGTGCCGTTGAGCGTCGTCGAGACCTTGCCGATCGGCCGTGCATAGACCGTCCCGAAATCGAGCGCGCGCGTGAACGGCAGCAGCGTGCGGAACGGCCGCGGATCGAGCGTATTGCCCGCGATCGGCGCGATGTCGCGCTCGCTTTCGAGCAGGGCCGACGACTGCGTATAGCCGGTATGGATGCTCAGCCGCGTGTCGCGGTTGATGTTCAGGATGTCGAGCGTGCCGTTGGGGGTGTTGCGCCCGCCCTCGGTCGCGATCCGGTCGCCCGCTTCGAGCGTCAGCGCACGGAAGCGGCGGCGCAGCACGAAATTCACGACCTTCTGGTCGGCGCGATAGCCGTATTTGAGCGCGACTTCCTCGGGCAGGATATCGACTCGCGCGATCGCCTCGGTCGGCAAGTCGCGGATTTCGGCGAAGCTCGATATGCGGCGGCCGTTGAGCAGCACGACCGGCATGCCGCCGCGCCCGCTGGTGGTCTGTGGTGCGAGTTCGGTCAGCAGGTCGGACACGCTGCTGACCCCGTACGACCGGATATCGGCGGGGCCGAGCTGTTGTTCGGGCGGAATGTCGCCGATCACCGACCCGGGCAGGTTGCGCGATCCGGTGACGATGATGTCCGGCTCGTCGCTGATCGCGCCGTCGTCGGCGGGCGGCGGGGTGGGTGTCGGGGTTGGTGCGGCCTGTGGTTTGGCAGCAGGCGCGGCGACCGGCGCCGGCGCGGCGGGCGCCGCTGCGGGCGGGGTGGTCTGCGCGTGCAGGGCGGTCGGCGCGACGCCGCTGAGCAACAAGGCAAGGCTGAACGATCGGCGCATTTCTGTACTATTTTCCGCAAACTGGTCCGGGGACACGATGCCCTAGAACCAATTTGTCGCAGAATTGTGCCGCTCGCGTTCCGATCTAGTTCACGCGGTCGAAGTGCAGCATCCATTGCACCGGATCGACCGAGGTCAATCGCACGCGCAGTTTGTCGCCAGGCGTGACGTTCTTGGCATCGACTCGCGCCACCACCGGCAGATCGGTGAGCTGCATCCGCGCGCCGCGCTCGTCGAGGTCCGTAACGACCGCGGGGAAGATGTCGCCGACCTGTTCGCGGAGCAGCACCGTCTCCGCCAGATCGACCACCGCGCGTTCGACGCGCCCGGCCAGCGCGTCGGCCTTGGCCATGACCTGGGGCAATTTGACGAAGGCGTCGGTGACGGCGGGCGGTACCGGCTGGCCGTTGGCGATCGCCAGCGTCGCCATCACGACATAGCGGTCGGCCAGCCGCCGGAGCGGCGCGGTGGCGTGCGCGTAGGTCGCCGCCATCGCTGAATGCCACGGCACGACGCCCTCTTGGTAAGGAACGTACGACGCGCCCCGCCCGGCGCGGCGGATCGCGAGCATGAAGGCGGCTTGCTTGGGATCGGCGGGGTCGAGCGTCCGTTCGAACTGTTCGAGCGCCACCGACGACGCCCAGTTCAGCCCGAACGCCGCCGCCGTGTGCCGCAGCCGCCGGATCGCGCCGGCGTCGGGTTCCGCCATGACCCTGAACAGGCCGGTATGGTGCGCCAGCAGCGCGTCGGCGATCGCCATGTTCGCGGCGAGCGACAGCGCGGCGTTGGCTTGCTCGGCGGGCGAATAGGGCCGGAACGCCAGGCTGTACCCGCCACCATCGACCGGATCGACTTCCTGCTGCGGCGGATCGACCCGCGCCGCGCCGCGCGCGTCCTCGGCGGCGGCGATGCGCCGTGACAGTTCGTCGAACCCGTCGGGCAATTGGTCTGCCGTCGCGGTCTCGTAGGCGAGCTTGGCCTGGCTGCGGATCACCGCGCGCTCGGTGCCGTCCAGCTTGACCGCGCCGTCGGGGGCGATGCGGACGGTGAAGATCACCGCCGGGCGCGGCCCATCCGGCAACAGGCTTGCCGCGCCTTGGCTCAGCACCGGTGGATAGAGTGGCGCCTTGCCGTCCGGCAGGTACAGCGTTTCGCCGCGCGTCCAGGCTTCGGTGTCGAGCGGCCCGCCATCATCGACGAACCAGACGACATCGGCGATGGCGTAGTGGAGCAAAAGGTCGCCGCCCGCCGCCTCGATCGCGAACGCCTGGTCGAGGTCGGTCGCGCCTGCCGGGTCGAGGGTGACGAAGCGCATCGCGGTGCGATCGGCATGCGCGGTCGGCGCACGCCCCGCGGCCGCGTTCGCCGCGGCGAGCACGGCGGCCGGAAACGCGTCGGGCACTTTGAACTGCACACGGATCGCCGCCAGCCCGCGGCCCAGCGCATTGTCGGGATCGGCCATTGCCTTCATCGCGCCCGCTATAGAGTCCGTGGTCTTGCTGTCGAGCGGTGGTAAGGCGGTGACGATGCGGCGTGCCTTGTTTCTGGTCGGGATGATGGGGAGCGGCGCGGCGTACGCGCAAACCGCGCCGGCGGACGACATCGTGATCCTCGGCCGCGGACTCGATCTGCCGCCCGGCACCCCGGCCTACGGCACCACCGTGATCGATCGCGATCGGTTGACCAACGATGCGTCGGGGCGAGTCGAGGATGTGTTGAGCGACGTCGCCGGGTTCCAGCAATTTCGCCGCGCCGACAGCCGATCCGCCAATCCTTCGGCGCAGGGGGCGACGTTACGCGCACTCGGCGGCAATGCGTCGAGCCGGACATTGGTCTTGCTGGACGGCGTGCCGATCGCCGATCCGTTCTTCGGCTATATCCCCTTCAATGCGATCGTCCCTGACCGGCTGGCGGCGATCCGCGTGACGCGTGGCGGCGGATCGGGGCCGTTCGGCGCTGGCGCGGTGGCCGGGACGATCGAGCTGGTGAGCGCCGACCGCAGCGACTTGCCGCCGATCGCCGGCGAAGCGTTCTACGGCAGCCGCGATGCGCAAACCGTATCGGCCAGCGTCTCACCGACGCTCGGCCGCGGGTTCGCCAGTCTGTCGGGCCGGTTCGAGCGCGGCGACGGATTCATGACAACGCCGGCCGACCAGCGTGTCGCGGCGAGCGTGCCGGCGCGGTATCGCGATTGGTCGGCGAATGCGCGCGCGGCGATCCCGATCGGCGGCGAGGCCGAACTGCAGGTCCGCGGGCTGGCGTTCGGCGACAATCGCACGCTCCGGTTTCGCGGCGCCGATTCGAGTTCGGAGGGGGAGGATGCCAGCATCCGCCTAGTGTCGCGCGGGGGGTGGCAGGTCGATGCGCTCGTCTATCTCCAGGCGCGCAACTTCACCAACAAGGTGATCAGCGCGACGACGTTTCGCGTGACGCTCGACCAGCGCAACACGCCCTCGACCGGGATCGGCGGCAAGATCGAACTCCGCCCGCCAATCGGCGGCGGGCATGTGCTGCGCGTCGGTGGCGACGCGCGGCTGGCGGACGGCGAATTGTTCGAGGATGCCTATAGCGCTGCCGGTCTCGTCACCGCGCGGCGCAATGCCGGGGGACGCTCGACCGTGGCGGGTCTGTTCGTCGAGGATGACTGGACGATCGGGCGGCTGGTGCTGACCGGCGGGGCGCGGATCGATCGTTGGTCGATCACCGACGGGTTTTTCCGCGAGCGCGACGCCAACGGCGCGCCGACCGTGGCCAACGCCTTCGCCGACCGCAGCGGCACCGAAGCGACCGGGCGGGGCGGATTGTTGCTTCACGCCACGCGCTGGGCCGATCTGCGCGCGGCGGCCTATACGGGCTTCCGCCTGCCGACGCTCAACGAACTGTACCGCCCGTTCGTCGTCTTTCCGATCACGACTCAGGCCAACGCCGCTTTGTCGCCCGAACGGCTGCGTGGGATCGAGGGCGGGGTCGACCTGCGGCCCGCGACGGGCGTCCAGTTGAGCCTGACCGGCTTCTACAACCGGCTCGACGATGCGATCGCCAACGTCACGCTCACCCCGACGCTCCGCCGTCGCGCCAACGTCCGGGCGATCGTCGCGACGGGGATCGAGGCGAGTCTCGCGTGGCGGCGCGGGCCGTTTTCGCTGACCGCCTCCTACGCCTATAGCCATAGTCAGGTCCGCGCACCCGGCACCGCGCTCGACGGCCTCGCCCCGGCGCAAAGCCCGCGCCACGCCGCCAGCGCGACTGCGGCATGGTCGCCCAAGTCGGGCGCGCTGCTCTCGTTGACCGCGCGCTATGTCGGCGATCAGTATGAGGACGATCTCCAGACCAATGTTCTCCCCGCCGCGACGACGGTCGATGCGGTCGCGAGGGTGCCGGTCGGCCGGCGCGTGTCGGTGATCGTCCGCGCCGAAAACCTGTTCGACGCGGCGGTGGTGACGCGCAACCAGGCGGGGTCGATCGATCTGGGGACGCCGCGCACGTTATGGGTCGGGCTGCGTATCGCCGGATGACCGGAAAGCGGGTATAGAACGCGCATGGCCGAATTCTTCGATCGGATGACCGACCAGCACATCGCGTTCGTCGAACGCCAGCCGGTCTTTTTCGTCGCCACCGCCGCGGCCGACGCGCGGATCAACCTCAGCCCCAAGGGGATGGACTGTTTCCGCGTCCTCTCGCCCGATCGCGTCGCGTATCTCGACGTCGCGGGGTCGGGCAACGAGACCAACGCGCACCTGCTCGCCGACGGGCGCATCACGATCATGTTCTGCGCGTTCGACAATCCGGCGCTGATCTTCCGTCTCTACGGCCGCGGCGTCGCCGTCCTGCCGCAGGATCCCGAATGGGCCGATCTCGCCGCGCACTTCACGTTGCTGCCCGGCACCCGGCAGATCTTTGTCATCGATATCGATCAAGTCCAGACCAGCTGCGGCTGGGGCGTGCCGCACATGGTGTTCGACCGTGAGCGCGAGACGCTGAGCAAATATCATCGCCAGCACGGTGAAGAGGCGCGCTTCGCCAAATACGCCGTGCGCACGCAGAGCATCGACGGCCTGCCCGTGCGCAACCCGACACGAGCACCGCAGCAGCAACAGCAATGAGCCTCGTTGAATTGGGCCGCTACAACCGCAACGAGGCGATGATCATCGTCGGGCGGCTCGACAGCGAAGGGATCGACGCCATTACGTTCGACGGCAACGCCTCGATCGCCGATGGCAGCTATTTCCTCATCCCGGTGCGCGTGATGGTGGACGACGAGGATCTGGCGCGGGCGCGGAACTTGCTCGATCTGCCCATCAAATAAGCTGCCCAACAAATAGGCAGATGTTCGCACCTGCACAAATTTTAACGCGACTGTAACATTTCCTTACACGATAGTGCTTGAAATAGCGTGACTTCGACTCTGGCACGCCCCTTGCGACGCAACATTTTGCGATAATCGAAAGGGGGCGCGATGAAGCTCGTCATTGCCATTATCAAACCGTTCAAGCTCGACGAGGTGCGCGAAGCGCTGTCGGGCGTGGGCGTCGCGGGCATGACCGTGACCGAGGTGAAGGGGTTCGGCCGGCAAAAGGGTCAGACCGAAATCTACCGTGGTGCGGAATACAGCACGAACATGGTGCCGAAGATCAAGATCGAGGTCGTGTGCGGCTCCGACATGGCCGGCGCGGTGGTCGAGGCGATCCAGGCATCGGCCAACACCGGCGCGATCGGCGACGGCAAGATCTTCGTCCTCGATGTCGGGCAAGCGGTGCGCATCCGCACCGGCGAAACCGACGACACCGCGCTTTGAGGGGGCTAGTAATGAAGCAATCGACCAAATTCGCCACGCTCGGCGCGATCGGGGTGGCTGCGCTGTTCGCGGCGCTGCCGGCCTGGGCGCAAACGCCGGCACCGGTGCCGACCGTCAACAAGGGCGATACCGCCTGGATGATGACCTCGACCATCCTCGTCCTGATGATGATCCTGCCGGGCCTCGCTCTGTTCTACGGTGGCCTGACCCGGTCCAAGAACATGCTCGCGACGATGACGCAGATCGGCGCGGTCGCGTGCCTCGCGATGCTGATCTGGGTGATGTACGGTTATACCATGGCGTTCGGCGACGGCGGAGGCGATTTCATCTCCGGCTTCGGCAAGGCGTTCCTGAAGGGCATCACGCCCGATTCGACCGCGGCGACCTTCACCGCCGGGGTCGCGATCCCCGAATATGTCTTCATCTGCTTCCAGATGACTTTCGCCGCGATCACCGTGGCGCTGGTGCTGGGGTCGGTGGTCGAACGCATGAAGTTCTCCGCCGTGATGGTATTCGGCGCGGTGTGGCTGACGATCGTCTATTTCCCGATCGCACACATGGTGTGGGCATCGGGCGGCCTGTTCTTCAAGATGGGCGCGCTCGATTTCGCTGGCGGCACCGTGGTGCACATAAACGCCGGTGTGTCGGCGCTGGTTGCCGCGCTGATCCTCGGCAAGCGCATCGGTTATCCGACCGAACGCATCGTTCCGCACTCGCTGACGATGACCGGGATCGGCACCGGCCTGCTGTGGGTCGGCTGGTTCGGGTTCAACGCCGGCTCGGCGCTGGAGGCCAACGGCTCGGCGGCGCTGGCGATGATCAACACCTTCGTCGCGACGGCCTCGGCGGGCCTGTTTTGGATGCTGGCGGAGCGGCTCAACGGCCATAAAGGATCGGCGCTGGGCTTCTGTTCGGGCATCGTCGCCGGGCTGGTCGCGGTGACTCCGGCGGCGGGCAATTCGGGCCCGTTCGGCGCGATCATCCTAGGCGCGATCGCTTCGGTGGTGTGCTTCTATGCCGTATCGTTCCTGAAACCGAAGCTCGGCTATGACGACGCGCTCGACGCGTTCGGCGTCCACGGCATCGGCGGCATGATCGGCGCGCTGGGCACCGGTATCGTCTTCGCGCCGTCGCTCGGCGGCCCGGGCAAGCCCGATTTCGACATGGCACACCAGCTGTGGGTGCAGTTCAAGACGGTCGGCACGACGATCGTCTGGGCTGCCGTCGGCACTGTCGTCGCGATCTATATCGCCAAGGCGGTCACCGGCCTGCGCGTGTCGCCCGACGTCGAGCGCGAAGGCCTCGACCTCGGCGAACATGGCGAGCGCGCCTACAACTGATCTGAAGAGGTTCCTCCTGCGGAATCACTCGGCCGGGATGGCAACATCCCGGCCGTTTTTTTACGCCGTCAGGTCCGCCCGCACGAAGTCCGCGCACCGCTCGCCGATCATGATCGACGGCGCGTTGGTGTTGCCGCTGACGAGCTTGGGCATGATCGAGGCATCGGCGACGTACAGCCCCTCGACCCCGCGCACGCGCAGCTTCGGGTCGCACACCGCGTCGGCGTCGCTGCCCATTCGCGCCGTCCCGACCGGGTGATAGACGGTGTCGGCGCGCGCCCGGATCAGGCGGTCGAGCGCGTCGTCGTCGTCAAGGTTTATCGGATAGCGATCCTTCGCGCCGTGGCGGTTGAGCGGCGGACTGTTGAGGATGCGGTACATCGCGCGCACCCCGGCCTTCATCACCGTCATGTCGCGGTCGTCGGTCAGGAACTCGGGGTCGATTAGCGGCGCATCGCGCACGTCGGCCGACGCGAGCCGCACCGTGCCGTGGCTTTCGGGGCGCAACACGCACACATGGCAGGAGAAACCGTGCGCCTTCACCGCGGTGCGACCGTGGTCTTCGAGCGGGATCGGGACGAAATGGAACTGGACGTCGGGCGCGGGCGCACCAGGCGTCACGGTCAGGAACCCGCCGGCCTCCGCGAACGGTGAGGTCAGCGCGCCTTCACGCTTGCGCAACCAGCGCAGCAGCTGGCCCAGCATCTGCAGATTGCCGACGAACGACTGGCCGAGGAAATAGCGTCCCGGCACTTCGAACGCCGCGACATAGTCGATGTGATCCTGCAGGTTCGCGCCTACTGCCGCCCGATCGACGATCGGCGCGATACCGTGTTCGGCCAGATGCGCGGCGGGACCGATCCCCGACAGCATCAGCAGTTGCGCGGTGCCGAACACGCCGCCCGCCAGCACGACCTTGGTCGCGCGGATCACACATTTCTCGCGACCGCGCGTGTAGGCAACGCCCGACACCTTGCCGTCCTCGAACAGCACGCGTTCGACGGTCGCGTCGGTGACGATCGTGAAGTTCGAGCGGTCGCGCGCCGGCTCGACATAGCCGCGCGCGGCGGTCCAGCGCTCGCCGCCCGACTGCGTCACCTGATAGAGCCCGACGCCTTCCTGCCGCGCGCCGTTGAAGTCGTCGTTGCGCGGGATCTGCAGGCTCGCGCCGGCTTCGACGAATTCGACGCTGCCGGGATGTGGCGCGACCTGGTCCGACACGCGCAAGGGGCCGTCGGCGCCGTGATATTCGCTCGCGCCGCGCACGTTCGCCTCGGCGCGCTTGAAGACGGGAAGTACGTCGTCATACGACCAGCCGTCGCACCCCATCGCCGCCCAATTGTCGTAATCCCAGGCGGCACCGCGGATGTAGAGCATCGCGTTGATCGCGCTCGATCCGCCCAGCCCCTTGCCGCGCGGTTGATACCCCCGGCGGCCGTTCAGCCCCTTTTGCGGGACCGTTTCATAGGCCCAATTGGTCTTGGGCGTCTGCTTGCCCATGAAGCCGGGGACGCGGGTGATGAGGCCAGTGTTGCGCCCGCCCGCCTCAAGCAATGCTACCGTGTAGCGGCCGCCTTCGCTGAGCCTGCCCGCGGCGGCGGCGCCGCCCGATCCGCCCCCGATGACGACGATGTCGGCTTGTTCCACGCACCCTTCTCCCGCTCGCGCTGCTCCCACAGCTCCTTGATGCTTTCGCTCGTCTCGCGGCTGCCATCGTGGCTCCAGCCGGGCGGCTTGATCATGTAGTTCAGCTTGGCGCGCAGCGTCGGCGCCGCCCATACGTCCTTTGCGATCCCCACCCATTCGTGGAACGCCGCCCAGACCAGGTTGAAGCTGCCCAGATTCTTGACGATGCCGTAGCGCGGCTTTTCTTCGTCGAGTTCGGGGGTGAAGGTGCCGAACATCTTGTCCCACACGATGAACACCCCGGCATAGTTCATGTCGAGATAGCGCGGGTTGGTCGCGTGGTGGACGCGGTGGTGGCTCGGCGTGTTCATCACTGCCTCGAACCAGCGCGGCATGCGGCCGATCACTTCGGTGTGAATCCAGAATTGGTAGATCAAATTGATCCCGCCGACGAACGCCACCATCGGCACCGGAAAGCCGATCAGGAACAGCGGCAGCTTCAGGATGAAGGTCGCGCCGAAGAAGCCGGTCCAGGTCTGCCGCAGCGCGGTCGACAGGTTATAATGCTGGCTCGAATGGTGGATGACGTGCGCGGCCCATGCCCAGCGGATGCGATGCCCGGCGCGATGCACCCAGTAATAGCCGAAATCGTCGAGCACGAAGACGATCAGGAACGCCCACCAGGTATAGCCGATCTCGAACAGCCGGAACTGATAGACCCATAGCGCGATCGCGACGAACATCCCGCCGGTCAGGATACCCGCGATCGTGCTGCCGAGGCCGAGTGCCAGGCTGGTCAGCGTGTCCTTCGATTCGTAGCGGCTGCGATCGCGGAGCCGCGCGACGACGATTTCCGCTAGTACCAGCAGCACGAAGCCGGGCACGGCATAGTCGACGGGACTGAGGTTCGCGAGGTTGCGCAGATCGATCACGAGCGCCTGCTTACACCAGTGTCAGTGGCGCTTCCAGCCCATGAACTTGATCGGCGGTGATCCCGAACAGCACGACCGGCCCGAACAGCCTTTCTCCCGTCTCGACCGTCGCGCCCTCGATCGCCTCGCGCACCCGGAGCGGCGGGACGAGCCGCCGCACCGCGACCTGCGCGCCGTGCCGTTTGAGCACCGCGATCGCACCGCTTCCCGCGACCAACGCCGCGCCGCCGTCGCCCGACACGAGCGCGCGACCGGCCTCGAACCCGACCAATGCTTCTTCCGCGAACCGCCGCGCATCGTCCTCGTTCGCGATCCGACTCTGGCCGAGCTTGAGCATGCGCGCGATCCCCGCCAGCGCGAAAATCGCGACGAGCGAGCCGATCAGCGTGACGATCTGGTCGTGCGTCACGCCTGCGCCGCCAGTTGGTCGAGCAACGGCCGCAACCCGCTGAGGTCATACCCCGCGCCGGCGCCTTTCTCGATCAACGCATCGGGCGCATCGCCCATCCGCGCGCGGGCCAGCGCCCACAGATTGCACGACCGCGTCCCCGATCGGCAGAACGCGAGGACCGGCCCGTCTGCGCTTTCGAGGACATCGACCATTGCGGAGATTTGCGGGTGGCTGAACCCAGCCTGCCCGATCGGGATCGCGGTGTAGGTGAGGCCGGCACCCTCCGCCGCGGTGCGGATCGCATCGCCTGCGGGCTGACCGTCCTGCTCGTCGTCGGGCCGGTTGTTGACCACCGCCACGAACCCCGCCGCCTTGATCGTGGCGATGTCCTCAGGCTGAATCTGCGGCGCGACCGAAATGCTGTCGTCGACCTTGCGAATCATAGTTCCACCTTCTCGAAGTCCTTGAGTGCGTCACGCACAGCCGGGTTGCGGCGATAGAGCTTGCGCAGGCGATCGAGCTCGCGATCGCTGCCGGTGCATTCCTTCTTCGCGCCGGCCTCGATCTGGCGGCGGCGAACGGGATCTTCCGAATATTCGCCGCGCCAATGGTCGCAGCCCTGGCGGCGCTCGATAAAGCGCGTGACGGCGGGCGGCAGCGCGCTCGCCGATGCAGCCAATGCAAACGCGAATACAATCATGCCGCCTCCCGGATCACTTGCAGGAACGCGTCACCATAAGCCTCCAGCTTGCGTTCGCCCACGCCCGAAATCGTGCCGAGCGCCGACAGGCTGCCGGGCTTCATCGCCGCCATGTCGCGCAGCACCGAATCGTGGAAGATGACGTAAGGCGGCACCTTGCCTTCCTGCGCGAGTTCGCGGCGCTTGTCGCGCAACGCCTCGAACAGCGGATCGCCGATCGGATTCGCGCCGCCCCCGGCACTCCCGCGCCGTCGGCGTTCGCGCTTGGGCGGTACGATCAGCGACAGCTCAGCCTCGCCCTTGAGCAGCGCCTTGGCCGCAGGCCCGAACTCCAGCCCACCGAAATCGTTGGCACGCAAGGCGTCCTTGAGCAGCAGTGCGCGCGCGACCGGCTTGATCAGCGCGGCTTCCTCCGCGCCATCCACGATTCCGAATACCGACAGCGCCTCGTGGCCATTCATGAGCGACCGCTCGCTCGACTGGCCGGTCAGGATGCTCTCGATATAGCCGACGCCGAAGCTCTGCCCGGTGCGGAACACCGCCGACAGGAACTTCTGCGCAACCGTCGTGGCATCGGTCGCCGCGGGCGGGTTGAGGCAATTGTCGCAATTGCCGCAATTGTCCGGGGCGTCGTCGCCGAAATGCGCGAGCAGCAGCTTGCGGCGGCATCCGGCGGTTTCAACCAGCGCACCGAGCGCACTCAGCCGCGCGCGTTCGCCCGGCTGGCGCGCGGTCTCGACCTCGTTCATCCGCTGACGCGCCTTGGCGAAATCCTCCGCGCCCCAGAACAGATGCGCCACCGCCGGGTCGCCGTCGCGGCCCGCGCGGCCGGTTTCCTGGTAATAGGCCTCGATCGACTTGGGCAGCCCGGCATGCGCGACGAAGCGGACGTCGGGTTTGTCGATCCCCATCCCGAACGCCACCGTCGCGACGATCACCATGTCTTCGCTGGCGACGAAATCGGCCTGGTTCTTCGCGCGGATCGGCGGTTCGAGACCGGCGTGATAAGCGCGCGTCGGCCGCCCGGTCTTGGCCAGCGCCTCGGCCAATTTCTCGGTCGCCGCGCGCGTCTGGGCATAGACGATCCCCGGCCCCGGCTGTTCAGCGATCAGGTCGGCGATCTGGCGCGTCGTATTGTCCTTCGCGCTTATCGCGTAACGGATGTTGGGGCGGTCGAAACCGGCGACGATCAGGCCGTCCTTGGGGATACCGAGCTGGTCGAGGATATCGGCGCGGGTGTGCGTATCGGCCGTCGCGGTCAGCGCGAGCCGCGGCACGTCGGGAAAGCGATCGAGCAAGGGCCGCAGCAAGCGATAATCGGGGCGGAAATCGTGTCCCCATTCGCTGACGCAATGCGCTTCGTCGATCGCGAAGAGGCTGAGCTTGCCGCGCTCCAGCAGGTCGCGGAAATCCGAACCGGATGCCCGCTCCGGCGCGACATAGAGCAGGTCGAGCTCGCCATCGAGGAACCGCCCGCGCGTCTCCGCCCGGTTCTCGTCGACACTGGTCAGGGTCGCCGCCCGAATCCCGACCGCCTCCGCCGCACGCAACTGGTCGTGCATCAGCGCGATCAGCGGGCTGACGACAACGCACGTCCCCTCCAACATCACCGCCGGCAACTGATAGCATAACGACTTGCCCGCCCCGGTCGGCATCACCGCCAGCGTCCGCTCGCCCGCCAGCACGCGCGACACGACACTTTCCTGCACCCCGCGAAACGCCGGGAAGCCGAAGGTCGAATGGAGCACGGAAACGGGATCGGTCATCGTGGCCGATGTAGCCGTGCCGGACTCAGACTTCCATCAGGTCGCGGCCGATAACGACTTCGCCGGCGAAATTGGTGCGCACCGCGGCCAGCCACATCGCGTCGGTCACTTGCGGGCCGCCGGGGACGAGGTGCGAGAGGACGAGCTTCTTCACGCCCGCGCGTTTGGCGACCAGCCCGACTTCCTCCGCGCTGGTGTGGCTGCGACGGAGATGATCGGCGAGGGTCGGGGCATTTTCGCCTGCCATCCTGGAGATTGCGGGGGCGTAGATCGCTTCGTGGATCAGCAGGTCGGCGCCCTTGGCCAGCGCGACGAGAGTGTCGGAGTAGCGCGTGTCGCCGGAGATCACGATCGAGCGTGCCGGCGTGTCGAAACGATAGGCGAAGGCGGGCTTGATCGTTTCGTGATCGACCAGGCAGCTCGTGACCGACGTCCCGCCGTCGCGCACCACGATGCCGGGGTCCGCGCGCTCGTCGATATGGACCAACGGCGCGAGCGGGATGCGGCCCTCCTCGCGGATGCGACCCGCGATGTCGTAGGCGAACGACGCGAGCTGATCGCGCACGATCTGCGCGATCGGCGGCGGGCCATGGACCGTCACCGGCGTTTTTAGCCCCGAACTCCACGCCAGTTCGATCAGCGTGCCGACATCCGCCATATGGTCGCTGTGATTGTGTGTGACGAAGATCCGCGCGACCGTGTCGAGCGGCACGCGCGCCTTGGCGAGCTGGTTGGCGACGCCGTTGCCGCAATCGACCACCCACGCCTGGCCGTCGATCTCGATCAAGGTCGCGGGCGCGGCGCGACCGGGGCCGGGCGTCGGCCCGCCCTTGGTGCCGAGCAATACGACACGGACGCGTGGGGCCGGCACTGCACCGATCAGCGGTAACGCGGCCAGGCCGCCCAGGATTTGTCTGCGCGTCGCTTGCATGCCGTCACGCTATCGCCGATTGGCGACGCCTGCCAGCGGAGACCGAGCATGCCCGATACCGTGACCGACAATCGCGCCGAACACGAATTCGAACTCGACGTGGACGGCCTGCGCGCGATCGCGGCGTATCAGCTGGAAGGCGACACGATCGTCTTCACGCATACGTTGGTCCCGAAGAAGCTCGAGGGGCGCGGGGTGGGATCGAAGCTGATCCGCGGCGCCCTCGACGCCGCGCGCGACCGCGGGCTCAAGGTCGTCCCGCAATGCCCGTTCGTGAAGGCGTATATCGAGCGGCACAGCGAGTATCGGGATTTGCTCGCCTAGCGCAGATAATTACGTTCGCGCAGGAAGGCGGCAACGGACGACACGAAATCGGGGTCGTCCTTGGCAAAGCGCCGGGAGACTTCGCCCTTGGCCTGGGCGAATTGGCCGAGGCGCGCGGCGTCCGCGAGATACCCGGCGCACGCACCGTGCGCCGAGACGGTATCCTGGGCAAAACAGGCCTTCCGCGCCTTCGCCATATCGGCCACGAACAATCGACGAAACACCGGTTCGGTCGAGATGTCGGTCGCCTTGCCGGCGCGTATCGTCATGATCTGCGGCGGCGCCCAACTGCAGGCGTAGCAGTCGAACTTATAGAGGAGCGCGTTGTCGACGAACTGAAAGTCGGCGACGCCGTCACCCGACGCATCCTTCGGCCAAACCGCACCGTCCCCGTCCCAGATGCCTAGGTCGATCGGTTTGAAACCTCTGTCGCCGCGCAAAGCGACGACGATGTGCATGCAGCAGTGCGCGCCACCCGTCCATGCCTGGACGATCACGCTGGATGGAGCGCCCCGCACCAACGGCCCGATGGCGATGCTGGTCCCGTAATGCGCGATCGTGTCGTCGTTGCTGATGCGAAGTACCGGGGTGCCGGGCGCGGAAATCGTGAAGACCGGTGCCGAATCGCTGTCCTTACCGCTCAGGCTAACGCGTACCGTCACGTCGCCCGACCTGAAGCTGCGCGTACCGCCTTCGGCCTTCCATTCGACGAACTTGGCGGGGGCGATGGTGCGAGGAACGGGCGCCGCACCGATCGCCAGCAACCCTGCCAAACCGATCAGCCACCGCATCGCACTCTCCTATTCCGCCGCCAGCGCCTCTTCGCGTTCGCGCGCCTGGCGTGCCCACATCTCCGCATACAAACCGCGTTTGCGCAACAGTTCGGCGTGCGTGCCGCGCTCGGCGACCTGGCCCGCCTCCAGCACGACGATCTGGTCGGCATGGACCACGGTCGACAGGCGATGCGCGATGACGATCGTCGTGCGGCCGCGCTCGATCGCCTGCAACGTATCAAGGATTTCTCCTTCGGTGCGGCTGTCGAGCGCGCTGGTCGCTTCGTCGAGGATCAGGATCGGCGGGTCCTTGAGCAAGGTGCGCGCGATCGCGACGCGCTGCTTCTCGCCGCCCGACAGCTTGAGCCCGCGCTCGCCGACGCGCGTGTCATACTGGTCGGGCTGTCGCTCGATGAACCCGGCGATCGCAGCACCCTGCGCCGCGCGGACGATCTCTTCCTCGCCAGCGCCCTCGCGACCGTACGCGATGTTGTAGCCGATCGTGTCGTTGAACAGCACGGTGTCCTGCGGGACGATGCCGATCGCGGCGCGCAACGATGCCTGGGTGACCTCCGCGATATCCTGATCGTCGATCGTGATCCGCCCGCCGGTCAGGTCGTAGAAGCGATACATCAGCCGCGCGAGCGTCGACTTGCCCGCGCCCGACGGCCCGACCACCGCCAAAGTCGTCCCCGGCGCGATGTCGAGGTCGATGCCTTTCAGGATCGGCATACCGGGATCATAGCCGAACTGGACGTTCTCGAACCGGACATGTCCCTTGCCGACTTGCAGCGGCTGGGCGTTCGGTGCATCGACTACCTCCGCGCCGGTATCGAGCAGGTCGAACATCGCGCCCATGTCGATCACGCCCTGGCGGATCGTGCGATAGACCATGCCGAGCAGGTCGAGCGGGCGGAACAGCTGCGACAGCAGGGTCGACACGAACACCGCATCGCCCGCCGAAAAGCGCCCCTGGCTCCAGCCCCACACGACGAACGCCATTCCGCCGCCGAGCATCACGTTGGTGATCGCCGCCTGGCCGATGTTGAGCAGCGCCAGGCTGTTCTCGCTCTTGACCGCGGCGTTGGCATAAGCGTGGATCGCGCTATCGTAGCGCCGCGCCTCGCGCTCCTCCGCGCCGAAATATTTGACCGTTTCGAAGTTGAGCAGCGAATCGACCGCATGCGCCACCGCGCCGGTATCGAGGTCGTTCATGCGCGTACGCAACGCATTGCGCCAATCGGTCACCATGCGCGTGAACCAGATGTACAGCGCGACCATCGCGACCGTGGCGGCGACCAGCCACGCGCCGAAATTGACCCAGAAAATGCCGAGCACGAGCCCGAGCTCGAGTACCGTCGGCGCGATGTTGAACAGCATGAAGTACAGCATCGTGTCGATGCTTTTGGTCCCGCGCTCGACCACCTTGGTGACCGCCCCGGTACGGCGTTCGAGGTGGAAGCGCAGCGACAGCCGGTGAAGGTGCCGGAAAACCGTCGCCGCCAGCCGCCGGGTCGCTTCTTGCCCGACCTGCTCGAACACGACGTTACGGAGGTTGTCGAACAAAGTCGTCGACAGCCGCGATGCCGCGTAACCCAGCACCAGCGCGACCACGATCCATACCGCGCCACGATCGCCCCCGGCCATGCGATCGACCGCATATTTGAGCGTGTAGGCCGCGCCGAACACCTGGACGAGCTTCGACAGCAAGACGAAGCCCATCGCGCCGACGATCCGCACCTTCAGCATCGGCGCGTCGGCGGGCCAGAGATAGGGAAGGAACCGCCGGAGCGTCGGGATCAGCGGACGATCCTTGGTCGGCGGGGTGGCAACGGGCGGCATCGGCACCCCATGTAGGTGCGCGCACGCGTTCAGGGAACCGCCAACGCTGTCCATCGGTTTTGCCTACCGACGGAGGACAGTATGAGTTCGATATTCTACGTCATCGCGATCATGGGCTGCGGCGACGGCCAGACGCAATGCGCGCAACAGCGGATCGAGACGGTCCGGTACGCCAATGCGGCGCAATGCCAGGCGGCGATGCCCGCGGCGCTCCAGCGCAACACCGACCTCGATTTTCCGACGCTGACCGCCGCCTGCCGCCAGGTCGGCACGTCGATGGCGGATCGTCCGGGCAGGGATCGCCGCGGTTGATCGCGGGCGGCTGACGCGGCTACGCACGCCGCATGCGTAAGGTTATCGGTATCATCGTCGGGTTGGTCGTTGCAGTTGCGGCGATCGATTTCGCCTGGGGACTGGCGGCGCGCTGGTTTCCTTCGCCGATCGATCCGGGGGCGGACGTCGATATCCTTGCGACCTACGTCATCCGCATGCCGTTGGCGGCCAAGTTGATGGTCGTGGCGGGGTGGTTGATCGCGGGGCTTGCGGCGGCGTTCATCGCCTTGCGGATATCGCAATGGCGGCCCGCCGGCTGGATCGTCGGCGTCGTGATCGTCGCGCTCGGCGTCTGGAACCTGACGCAACTCGCCCAGCCATGGTGGATGCAGGTGATGAGCTTCGTGGCGCCCCTGCTCGGCTGCTGGCTGGCCGAACGGCACTTTCACCGGGCGCGGCCCGGCGACCCCTTAATCAACTGACGCGGGTTCTTCCGGCTCGGCCATCGGCAGGGCCCAGCGGATCTGGTCGCGCAACATCGCCTCCAGTTCGTCGGCGCCGGTATTGTGCGCGGCGGCGCGCTTGCGGAGCAAGGTGACCAGCAACGACGCACGATCGGCCGGGGGCGCGGGTTCGGCCCGCCCACCATTCAGCGCACGCGATAATTTGAGCGAAAGCATCGTCATAAGAGGCGTTTAGCGGCGTCGTCCTTGTCGCTTCGCCAAGGCTTTTGGTTAGCGCCGCGTCAACCGCGTGGCCGCACCCATAATGTCGGGTCGCGCGGCGCGGGCGGATAGAGGCTTTTGCGTCGCAACGCCTGCCCCCCGGCGCGCGCGATCCAGCGCAGCTTGGCGGCCGCCGAGGTGCCGACGCGATGGTCCCAGGCATGTTCGCCGCCCGCCACGACCGCACGCCCGATATCGCCATAGATGCCCGCCGCAGCGAGCACCGCCCAAGCGGCGCGGAACGACAGCTTGGGCGTGCCGACCCGCGCGCTCGCCTCATAGTCCCCGGCATATTCGACCAGCCACTTGGCCAGCACGGCAAGCCGTTGGCGAAACGGCGGCTTCATGTGCTGGCCGGGCGGAAAGTCCATCTCGACCAACCATTCCTCGGGGAGGTAACAGCGCCCGCCGCGATCGTCCTCCTCCACGTCGCGCGCGATATTGGCCAGCTGGAACGCGATGCCCAGGTCGCAGGCACGGTCGAGCGTTTCCTCGTCCTCAGGCGAGACACCCATCACCACCGCCATCATGCAGCCGACGACGCCCGCGACGTGATAGCAGTACCGATACAGGTCCTTCTCCGACCGCGGCCGCCAATCCTCGAGATCGAGCCGGAACCCCTCGACCATGTCGTGCGCGAATTGAGGGGGCAAGTTGGTCTCCGCCGCGACGATGCGCAGCGCATCGAACGCCGGATCGCCGACCACCTCGCCCGCCAGCGCGGCTTCGGTCATCGCCCGCATTCGCGCCAGCCGCTCGGCGGGATCGGGAACATGACTCAGTGCGTGGCCGTGATCCTGCCCGTCGGCGAGGTCGTCGCACCGCCGGCACCAGGCGTAGAGCAGCCACGCCCGCTCG
Organism: Sphingomonas panacisoli; assembly: GCF_007859635.1. Taxonomy (NCBI): domain Bacteria; kingdom Pseudomonadati; phylum Pseudomonadota; class Alphaproteobacteria; order Sphingomonadales; family Sphingomonadaceae; genus Sphingomonas; species Sphingomonas panacisoli. The sequence continues at coordinate 3,367,060 of NZ_CP042306.1, forward strand.
CGCGTCCGCCGATCGAACAGCAGGGAGGCGGCGTAGAAACTCTTCGACCCCTTCGCGATCGACTCGCGCGCCGTCGCGACGATCGCCGCGCGGGAGGGGAGGTCGGTGTTATTCATCATTGTGCTCCGGCGCAGGCCGGAGCGCTGGCCTCGTCGGCTTCGCTCGCGATTGCCAACGCTCCGGCCTGCGCCGGAGCACAGCGGAATTAGAGCGTGTCACAAATCCTTCGCGCCGATCTGACCCACCGTCACCGTCGGCTCGAACGCCGCCATGTTGTCGAGCAGCGCCTCCAGCGTATCGGCGACGATCAGCAGTCCGACATGCTGCGGCCGGACGAATCCGACCTCGGCCATCTTGTCCCAGAATTCGATCAGCCCGTCATAATAGCCGTCGAGGTTGAGCAGCCCGACCGGCTTGGCGTGATAGCCGATCTGCGCCCAGCTCAGCGCTTCCCACAATTCGTCCATCGTCCCGGTGCCGCCGGGCAGGGTGACGAAGCCGTCAGACAGATCGGTGAACGCCTGCTTGCGCTGGTGCATCGTGCCGACGACCTGGAGATCGGTCAGCCCCTTGTGCGCGACTTCGGCGGCAACGAGCGCCTCCGGGATGATCCCGATCACTTCGCCGCCCGCAGCGAGCGCGGAGTCCGCCACCGCGCCCATCAGCCCGAGCCGCCCACCGCCATAGACGACACCGATTCCGCGCTCGGCGAGCGTGCGGCCGACATGGCGGGCGTTTTCGATGTAGCGCGGGTCGCTCGGACTGGCCGATCCGCAATAGACGGCGAGGCGTTTCATCATTCCTCCCCATCGCAGATGGGGAGGGGGACCGCGAAGCGGTGGAGGGGCGTGAGCGCAGCGAGCGTGGCACTATCCTCGCCGCTGCGCGGCTGCGGCCCCTCCGTCAGCGCTGCGCGCTGCCACCTCCCCAAGCTCGCTTGGGGAGGATGTGGGATCGTCGCCATCATTTCTTCTCCAGCATCAACCGCGCCGTCGCCTTGGCACTTCCCACTACCCCGGGAATCCCCGCGCCGGGATGCGTGCCCGCACCGACGAAATACAGGTTGGAGATATGCGGATCGCAATTGTGGACGCGGAAATAGGCGCTTTGCATCAGGGTAGGCTCGAGGCTGAACGCGCTGCCCAGATGCGCGTTCAGATCGTGTGCGAAATCGCTGGGGGCATAGCTGAACTTCGTCACGATCCGATCGTGGATGTCGGGGATCAGCCGCCGCCCGACCTCGTCGAGGATGCGCTGTTCCAGCACCGGCGCGACCTCGTCCCAATCGACCGGAAACTTGCCCATGTGGGGCACCGGCGCCAGCGCGTAGAAGGTCGAATGACCCTCGGGCGCAAGGCTCGGGTCGGTCACCGTCGGGTGGTGGAGGTAGAGCGAGAAATCCTCCGCCAGCACGCCGTGATCGTAAATGTCGGCGAGCAATTCCTTATAGCGCGGGCCGAACAGGATCATGTGGTGCGGGATGCCCGGCCACGTCCCCTTGACCCCGAAATGGACGAGGAAGAGCGAGGGCGACCAGCTCTTCTTCGCCAACCCGCGCACGGTGCGTTGCGCGCTCCGCGACCCGCTCAGCAGGTCGCGATACGAGTGCATTACGTCGGCATTGGTCGCGACCGCTTCCGCTTCGCCGCGCCAGCCGCTTTGCGTAACGACCCCGGTCGCGCGGTCGCCGAGCGTCTCGATGCTCGTCACCGGATCGCCGAGCCGGATCGTCCCGCCGAGCCGTTCGAACAACGCCGCCATCCCCGCGACCAGCCGGTTGGTCCCTCCTCGCGCGAACCAAACGCCGCCATCCTTTTCGAGCTTGTGGATCAGCGCGTAGATCGAACTCGTCGTGAAGGGATTGCCGCCGACGAGGAGCGTGTGGAAGCTCAGCGCCTGGCGCAATTTCTCGTTCTTCACGTAGCTGGCGACGATCGAATAGACCGACCGCCACGCCTGGTACCGCATCAGCGCGGGCGCGGCCTTGATCATCTGACCGAAATCGAGAAACGCGGTGGTGCCGAGCTTTTCGTACCCCTCGTGATAGACGCCCGCCGAATAGTCCAGGAACCGCTGATATCCGGTCACGTCGTCGGTGCTCAGCCGCGCGATCTCCGCGCGCAATTGCGCCTCGTCGTTCGAATAATCGAAATTCGTCCCGTCGCGCCAGTTGAGCCGATAAAACGGCATCACCGGCATCAGCTCGACGTCGTCGGAGATGTCGCGCCCGGACAGCTTCCACAATTCGTTGAGCGCGGCGGGATCGGTGATGACGGTCGGCCCGGCGTCGAACGTGAAGCCGTCGCGTTCCCAGAAATACGCGCGCCCGCCGGGCTTGTCGCGCGCCTCGACGATCGTCGTCGCGACGCCCGCCGATTGCAGCCGGATGCCCAGCGCCAGCCCGCCGAACCCGGCGCCGACGACGATCGCCGACTTCATCGGCAATTCTCGATAACCAGTGCTCCGGCGCAGGCCGGAGCGTTGGCAGGCTCGCGCATCGCTCGCGGCCAGAGCTCCGGCCTGCGCCGGAGCACAGAAAGTGCGGACTTCATCGCGTGCCTCGAATGGCCGCCAGCGCGCGGCCGACCGGGACCGGCGGCTTGCCCATCAGGATCCGCGCCTTGTCCGTCATCGTCGATCGCCCGGCATAGAAGCGGCCTATAAGCGCGGGGTTCAGGCGATAAAAGCGCTCAAGGATACGGTAACGCTCTTCCGGTTCGGCGGCGCGGAACAGCATGGCGTCGAGCATGCGGTAGAAGCCGCGCTGGTCCCAGGCGCGCTTGGCCGTGCCGTGGGTGAGGTCGTGGAGCGCCTCGCTCGACAGGTCGGTCGCAGAGGCGATGGCGGCCGCGAGGCGGATCGCATCGGGCAGCGAATAGCCGGTCGTCGGATGGAACAGCCCGGCGCGCAGGCCCGCTTTGGCGACGTTCACGCCATTGCCGCGCCAGAACGCGTCGAAATCGCCGCCGATCGCGACCGGCAAAGCGCCGACTTCCTCGCGCGCCACGCTTTCGACCCGCCATCCTCTCTTGGCCGCATAGGCATCGATCCGCTTCGTCAGCGCGGCACGGTCGATATCGGGCGTGTCGCTGTAATAGGTGTCCTCGACGAACATCCGCGTTTCCGCGAACGGCAGGCAATAGACGAAGCGATAGCCGTCGATCTGTTCGACCGTGGCGTCCATCACCATCGGCCGCTCGATCCCGTGCGGTGCGGCCAGCACGAGTTCGCGCCCGACGAATTTCTGCCAGCCGAGGTCCAGCATCGCCATGTCGGCCGCGCCGCGGGCGTCGATCACGCCGCCAGCCTCGACGCGGTCCCCGCTCGCCAGCACGACTGCCCCCGGACCCACGCCGATCGCTTTTTCAACGATCAGTTGGCCGGGGGCGAGAGCCGCCGCAACGACGTCGGCAAACCGTTCGGACTCGATCGAATAATAGCTTTCGCCGAGCGTCCGGCGATGTGCGGGGAATGCCACGTCGTAGCCGGGCCAGCGATACGATACGAGCGACGCGGCGAGCCAGCGGTCGGCCTCGACCACGTCGCTCGAAAAGAACGACCAGACATGTTCGCCGCCGATCGCGCCGGGTTCGATCAACCGGATGTCGACGTCAGGGCGCTTCGTCTTGAGCGCAAGCGCGATCAGTCCGCCGGCGAGCCCGCCGCCGACGATCGCCACGTCGCACTGGATGATCGCGGGCATCGGGGTGCGCTACTCGAATGTGCGCCGAGCGCAAACCCTTGGCGACCGTGCGCATCGCGGCTAGCCTGCCCGGCATGATGAGGGGGCCCATCACCGTCGACCGCCGCGCGACGATCGCCGCGATCGCGCTCGTGCTCGTCTATTTCGCGATCGAGTTGAGTTGGCACCGCCCGCCGATCTGTCCGTGCGGAACGGTCAAGTTGTGGACCGGCGCGGTCTGGAGCGCCGAGAACAGTCAGCAGATTTCGGACTGGTATTCGCTCAGCCACATCATCCATGGCTTCCTGTTCTACGGCGCGGCCTGGCTGATCCTGCCCGGCCGCGCGCGGCTGTGGGCGCTGCCGTTCGCGGTGGCGATCGAGGGGAGCTGGGAGCTGCTCGAGAACTCGCCGATCATCATCGACCGCTATCGCGCGGCGACCGCGGCGGTCGGCTATTCGGGCGATTCGATCCTCAATTCGATGTCGGACATCGGGATGATGGTGATCGGTTTCGCGCTCGCGCGCCGCTTGCCGGTATGGTGGACGGTCGGCATCGCGATCTTCTTCGAACTGCTCGCGCTGGCGGTGATCCGCGACAATCTGACGCTCAACGTGCTGATGCTGACCTACCCGATCGAGTCGATCCGAGTGTGGCAAGCTGCAGGCGCATAGTTATCGTGCCGGATCGGGACAGGGTGCGGTCCACCACTGACAAAACGCCCCGACACTGCTAACGCGCCGTTAACAGGACTTGAGTCGCCGACGGGCGAGGGGACCAGATGAAGCGTATCGTGTTGGGGGCAGCGGCTTTTCTCGCCGCGACGTTGAGCGCACCGGCTTTCGCTGCGGTGTCGGTCGATGGCGTGTGCGCGGACGATCTGGTGCTGACCGCGGGATCGTCGCTGGCCGGCTGCTCGGACCGTTCCGACAGCGATGTGCTCGACACCGTGCGCGATCCCGAACTCAACGCCGCGCTGGCGAAATTGGGCTACGACGGACCCGCCGTCACCTATCGCGGGCTGCCCGGCACCGCGTTCCTCGGATCGCTCAACGGCGCCCACACGCTCAATCTGCCGAACGCGTTCAACGGCACGGTCTATCTCGGCGTCGAATATGACGACGGCAAGGGCAATGCGGGCAAGTCGATGCGGATCTACAAGATCGCGGCGTCGGACCTCGACAAGATCACGCTCAACCGCGGCGCCGGGCAGAATGCCGTAGTGCTCGCCACCGTGCCCGGCCGCCTTCCCGAAGCGGCGACCTGGGGCATGCTCCTGCTCGGCTTCGGCGCGGTCGGCTTCGCGTTGCGCAAGGCCAAGGCGCTGTCGGACGCGCGGTTCGAGGAAAAGATCAAGCGCCTCGCCGCGGGCGAGAACGCCTGACCGTCATCCGCTAGCGTCGCTCACCATTGCGGCTTGAGCCCGCAATAGCGGTAGCTCGTGCCGGCCATGCTGAATTGCGTCGGGCTGGCGATCTTGAGCACGGTCGGCCCGCCCTCGATCGCGTCGCCGCTCTGATTGTCCTTGCACACGTCGGTGATCGTGTAGGTCGTACCCTGGTGCGTCATCTTCTTGATCGTGCACGATGCCTGCGCGACGCCGATCGAGCTCTTGCCGCCCCAGTAGTTGACCATCTCGGCATTCGACGCGCCTTTGCAGGCGCGGCCGACCGGCACGTATATTCCCTGCTTCAACGGCAGCATGTCGATGGCGGCGGCCGCTCCGACCGACACCATCCAGATCGCCACGACGGCCAGACGCGCGCTCGACATCCTCGATCTCCCCCAAGCGGCCGACTCGCGGCCGAGACGCGGAGGGTGACATATCGGCGCACCTGCGGGGAGTCGCTTTGACGGGCGCGGACTCGTAGGATGACTGCGTGACCGCAACCGTCGCCATCCTGCTGTCCGCCGCCGCGATGACTTTGATCGTCGGGCTGCGCTATCTCGCCAGTTCGGGCGCGTTCGCGCTGGCGACGCGCGCGGTGCGGCCGGGGCTGTATACCGGACTCGATGCGCAGATCCGGCGCGAGATCGCCTGGAGCCTGGCCTCCGCCGCGATCTACGGCGTGCCGGCGGGGATCGTCGCCTGGGGATGGCAGAATCGCGGCTGGACCCGGATCTATACCGATCCGCACGCCTATCCGCTCTGGTATCTGCCGCTGTCGATCCTGCTCTATCTCGCCGCGCACGACACCTGGTTCTACTGGACGCATCGCTGGATGCACCGGCCCAAGCCGTTCCGCCTCGCGCACGCCGTCCACCACGCCAGCCGCCCGCCGACCGCCTGGGCGGCGATGGCGTTCCACCCGGTCGAGGCGCTGACCGGGGCCGTGGTCATTCCGCTGCTGGTGTTCGTCATTCCAGTACATGTCGCCGCGCTCGGCTTGGTACTTGGAATCATGACGGTTATGGGTGTCACCAACCATATGGGGTGGGAGGTTTTCCCCCGGTTCATGTGGCGCGGGGCAATGGGCGGATGGCTGATCACCGCCAGCCATCATCAGCGGCATCATGCCGAATACAGGTGCAATTATGGGCTCTATTTTCGCTTCTGGGATCGCCTCTGCGGCACCGACCGGGGGGTCGGCGGATTCGATCCGGCGCCGCGCCGGGCTCGTGCTGCTGGCGGCGATGCTCCCGGCGAACGGCGCGCCGACGACTAATCTCGACCTGTCGGTCACCGGGCTGCGGTCGGCCAAGGGAATGATCCGCGTGTGCCTGACCGCCGATCCCGCCAACTTCCCGGGCTGCGTCGATGACAAGCGCGCCATCACCCGATCGGTCCCCGCGACGCAACGCGACATCCGGATCGTCGGTCTCGCACCGGGCAATTATGCCGCCGCGGTGATCCACGACGAGAATTCGAACGCCCGGCTCGATACCTTCGCGGGCATCCCGCGCGAAGGGTTCGGCTTCTCGCGCAACCCGCGCATCGGGTTCGGCCCGCCGCGCTTTTCGGCGGCTGCTTTCGCGGTCGGCGGCGTTGCCGAAACGCAACAGGTGACGATGCGCTACATGTTCTGACGGAGCAAAAGCGCGCGGGCGGGCGTTGCGGCCACGTAACATCCTCGTTCGTCCGGAGTTTTTGCCTGTGCGCTGCGCTTTCGTCCTGTCCGCTTTCGCCCTTGCTCTCGCCGCCCTACCCGCCGCCGCCCAAGAGACGACGACACCCCCCGATGCAGGCGCGACCACGGCGGTGGCGGGCGGCGACAGCGTCACGATCGGTGCGGGTGGCGTGTACCTCAACGATTACGAGGGCTCGAACCACTACGTCTGGCGCATCGCCCCCGGCGCGATCGGCACGGTCGGCGGGTTCAGCTTCAGCGTGGCGGGCAACCGCGCCTCGGTCGACCTGATCCCCAACAAGCCCGGGCCGACCTGGGACATCCAGGCCGGACCGATCGCCGTCGTCAACTTCAACCGGTCCAGCCTGAAGAGCATCGAGGATCCGCGCGTCCGCGCGCTCGGCAAGCGCTCCACCGCGATCGAAGCCGGCGGGTTCGTCGGACTCGGCAAGACCGGAGTGATCACCAGCGACTATGACCGGCTGTCGGTGTCGGTCAGCTATCGCAAGGGCGTGTCGGGCGCCCACCGCGCCGGGATCTGGACGCCGACGATCAACTATTTCACCCCGCTCAGCACCAAGGCCGCGGTCGGCGTGTTCGCCTCGGCCGACTATGCCGAACGCGGCTATGGCAAGGCCTATTTCGACGTCGATGCGGCGCAGAGCCTCGCCAGCGGCCTGCCCGTGTTCACGACGCGCAAGGGGTGGAAGGACTATTCGGTCGGCGCCCTAGGTACGATCGCGCTGACGGGCGATTTGCTCCACGGCTTCAAGATCGTCGGCGGCGGCACCTATACCCGCATGCTCAACGATTTCGCCCGCTCGCCGTTGGTCTCGATCGCGGGTAGCCGCAATCAGTGGATCGGCGTCGTCGGCCTCGCCTACACGTTCTGAACGATCGGATCGCGCGACGGTCTGCGACAAATATCGGGTTGCCGTGCAGCCAAGGGGATGGTTAGCACGTATCTACCTTGATGCCGCCAGATTTCGGCACGAGAGGACTGCTAGACCCCCAACGATTGCAGAAAAGGGAATCACGCGATGGCCGAAGACCAGTTGCTCGAGGCGTTCGATTCGAGAGTCAAACGGCGTTCCGAACGGCGTGAATTCTTCAAGGCGGCGATCGGCGCCGCGGCGATCGGCGCCACCACGTTGGTCGTGACGCAGGAGGCGTTCGCGCAGACCGTCACAGATGCCGACATCCTGAATTTCGCGCTCAACCTCGAATATCTCGAAGCGCAATTCTACGCTTATGCGGCGGGCGGCGCGGGTCTCGCGGCGTCGTTGCTTGGGACCAGCCCGGGGGCGGTGACGGCAACCAATGCGCGCCGAGTCGACAATCTCGATTCGGACCCGCTGGTGCGCGATTACGCCCGCGAAATCGCCGCCGACGAAGTGGCGCACGTCACCTTCCTGCGCGCTCAGCTCGGCACGACGGCGGTGGTGCAGCCCGCGATCGACATCAGCGCGACCGCGACCAGCCCTTTCTCCAACGCCGCGCGCGCGGCCGGCCTGATCGGCGCCGGCGCGACGTTCGATCCTTATTCGTCGCCGGAGAATTTCCTGCTCGGCGCGTTCCTGTTCGAAGATGTCGGGGTGACCGCGTATAAGGGCGCGGCGCCGATGATCCTCAACCGCACCTATGTCGAAGCGGCGGCCGGGATCATGGCGGTCGAGGCGTATCACGCCGCGATCATCCGCACCGCGCTCTACGCAAAGGGCGTCGCGACACCGAGCCTGCGGACGTCGGCCGACGCGATCTCCAACGCGCGCGACAGCCTGGACGGGACGACCACCGACCTCGACCAGGGCATTTCGCCGACGACGATCAACGGCGGTGCGGCGTCCAACATCGCGCCGCTCGACGCGGACGGCCTCGCTTATGCGCGCAGCACCGGTCAGGTGCTCAATATCGTCTATCTCAACAATGCGGCGGTGACGTCGGGCGGGTTCTTCCCCGCCGGCGTCAACGGCAACATCAAAACCAGCGCCGCCAACTGATCGCGAGCGAAAGGAGATTATCATGATCGACAACGATACCGCGCTCGCCATCCTCGATGCGACCGATCGCCGCCGCGCCGAACGCCGCCGGTTCCTGACCCTCGCCGGCAGCGGCGCCGCCACGATCGGCGGGCTGAGCCTGTTGAGCGCGTGCGGCGGCAGCAAGGGGTCGAGCAGCCCCACGCCGACACCCACGCCGACCCCGACGCCCACCGCGTCGTCGACCACGGCGCAGCTCGACATCGATATCCTCAACTTCGCGCTCAACCTCGAATATCTCGAAGCGCAATTCTACCAATTCGCCGTCTACGGCACCGGCCTGCCCGGATCGCAGACCGTCGGCGGCGCGGGGGCCGCGGCGGGTACCGTCACCGGCGGCCGCGCGGTCACCTTCACCGATCCGGTCGTCGCACAATATGCCCGCGAGATCGCGCAGGACGAGGCGGCGCACGTCAACTTCCTGCGTACCGCGTTGGGTAGCGCGGCGGTGGCGATGCCCAACATCAACATCGACGGCAGCGCGAGCGGCGCCTTCACCGCGGCGGCGACGGCTGCGGGCGTGATCACCGCCGGGCAGACGTTCGATCCCTATGCGTCGGACGAGAACTTCCTGCTCGGCGCGTTCATCTTCGAGGATGTCGGCGTCAGCGCGTACAAGGGCGCCGCGCCGTTGATCACCAACACCACCTACCTGTCGGCGGCCGCCGGCATCTTGGCGGCGGAGGCATATCATGCCGGCCTGGTCCGCACCGTGCTCTACGCCAAGGGCATGACGACACCGGCGCTGCGCACCAATGCCGGCAAGATCAGCGACGCGCGCGACAGCCTGGACGGCACGAGCGACGACGATCAGGGCATCACCGGCGACGCGACGACGTCGAACATCGTCCCCACCGACGCCAACGGCATCGCGTACAGCCGCACGACCGGCGCGGTGCTCAACATTGCCTATCTGTCGAAGGCCGCCGTGGCCGCCGGCGGATTCTTCCCGAACGGCGTCAACGGGAACGTGAAGACGAGTACGGCCCAGCCGTAACCCTGGGGCAGGCGGAAGATCGATTTGGCCGCGCGAGACCTCTCGCGCGGCCTTTTCTTTGTCCGGACAAGCGCGTACCGATGGCCATCCCCGGGGGACCGCTGATCGGCGGTTGAGAGGCGCGGACGACCGCGCGACCCGCTGAACCTGATCCGGTTGAGACCGGCGGAGGGAGTGGGCGGTTTTCATCCGAAATCCGTATCCTCGCTCCGACACTGGAGTGAACACATGGCCGATGCCCCCGCCCGCACCGAAATCGGCGTGACCACCGGACCGATCCGCGGGAGCCGCAAGATCAGCGTCGGTCCGCTCGGCGTGAAGATGCGCGCGATCGACCTCGAGCCCGGCTGCGGCGAACCCGCGCTCAACGTCTACGACACCAGCGGCCCCTACACCGATCCCACCGCGAAGATCGACATCCAGGCTGGCCTCCCCAACCTCCGTCGCCAGTGGATCGAAGCGCGCGGCGACGTCGAGAGCTACGACGCGCGTGAGATCCGGCCGGAGGATAACGGCCAGCTCGGTCCGGACCGCTCGGGCGGCGTCCCGCAATTCCCCAACCCGGTCCGCCGCCCCTTGCGCGCCAAGGCCGGGATGAACGTGTCGCAGATGCACTATGCCCGCCGCGGCATCATCACGCCCGAAATGGAATATGTCGCGACCCGCGAGAATCTCGGCCGCGAGATGCTCGCCAGCTACGTCCGCGACGGCGAGAGTTTCGGCGCCGCGATCCCCGACTACGTCACCCCCGAATTCGTCCGCGACGAGGTGGCCCGCGGCCGCGCGATCATCCCCAACAACATCAACCACCCCGAATCCGAACCGATGGCGATCGGCCGCAACTTCCTGGTCAAGATCAACGCCAATATCGGCAATTCGGCGGTCGCCAGCGACGTTGCGAGCGAGGTCGACAAGATGGTCTGGTCGATCCGCTGGGGCGCCGACACCGTCATGGACCTGTCGACCGGCCGCAACATCCACGACACGCGCGAATGGATCATCCGCAACTCGCCCGTCCCGATCGGGACGGTGCCGATCTATCAGGCGCTGGAGAAGGTCGGCGGCATTGCCGAGGACCTGACCTGGGAGATCTTCCGCGACACGCTGATCGAACAGGCCGAACAGGGCGTCGATTACTTCACGATCCACGCCGGCGTGCGCCTGCCCTACGTCCCCCTCACCGCGAAGCGCGTGACCGGCATCGTGTCGCGCGGCGGCTCGATCATGGCGAAATGGTGCCTCGCGCACCACAAGGAGAGCTTCCTCTACGAACGCTTCGACGAAATCACCGAGATCATGAAGGCGTACGACATCGCCTATTCGCTCGGCGACGGCCTGCGCCCCGGCAGCATCGCCGACGCCAATGACGAGGCGCAGTTCGCCGAGCTCTACACGCTGGGCGAACTCACCCACCGCGCCTGGGCGCAGGACGTCCAGGTGATGATCGAGGGCCCCGGCCACGTGCCGATGCACAAGATCAAGGAGAATATGGACAAGCAGCTCGAGGTCTGCGGCGAGGCGCCGTTCTACACGTTAGGCCCGCTCACCACCGACATCGCGCCCGGTTACGACCATATCACCAGCGGCATCGGCGCCGCGATGATCGGGTGGTACGGCACCGCGATGCTCTGTTACGTGACGCCGAAGGAGCATCTGGGGCTTCCCGACCGCGACGACGTGAAGGTCGGCGTGGTGACCTACAAGCTCGCCGCGCACGCCGCCGATCTGGCGAAGGGGCATCCGGCGGCGAAGATGCGCGACGACGCGCTGTCCCGCGCGCGCTTCGAATTCCGCTGGCGCGACCAGTTCAACCTGTCGCTCGATCCCGACACCGCGGAGCAATATCACGACCAGACGCTCCCGGCGGAAGGCGCCAAGACCGCGCATTTCTGTTCGATGTGCGGACCGAAATTCTGCTCGATGAAGATCACCCAGGAAGTCCGCGACTTCGCCAAGCTGCAGAACCAGGGCAGCGAAGGGTTCATCGCGGCCGGCCCGACCGCCGCCGAAACCGCCGCCGCCAGCAAGGCCGCCGCGATCAAGGGCATGGAAGAGATGAGCAAGCTCTACAACGACACCGGCCGCGAACTGTACATGGGCGCGGGCGGTCGGGAGCACGATTGACCGCCTGACCCGACATGATAGCCTCCCGCCGCGCCGTGCTCACCGCACGGGGGGAGAGGGGGCTTTCCATGAAGAAATCGACCCGCGCGCTGCTCGGCATGCTGGTGCTCGACGCGCTGATCGCGGCCGGCGTCGTCTGGTTCGTGATGGATATCAAGCACGGCGCCGCGCTCACCGTCCCGCCGGCCGAAGCGATCAGCACCGTCACGACGATCGGCGGCGGCGCGATCGGGATCGTGACGGGGATATTGCTGGTGGCGTTCTTCGTGCACCGGAAGCGGGGGAATTAAATTTCGCGTCGAATGGACAGCGGAGGCGGCCGTTGGCAGCCTCCGCTGTCGGTTTGTCTACGTGTTTGCGTCAGCGTCCGCAAAGTCCCGCATCACCTCGATGATCGTTTCGGGATAAGTCAGCAAAGCTTCGTACGCGCTCTGACTCCGACCCATATCCATGGGGTTGGACTCGTGGGCTCGAAACTGCGCCACCGCTTTACGAACCATTTCGTCCGGCTTGAACAATGATGGCTTGTCCAAGATCCACTTGCCCTCGCTGTTGGGGCGCACGAATGCGGACATAGCTTTAAGGATCGGGAAAATAATACCGGGCGAAACCCAAACCACCTTGTTGGCTTTGTCTCGCCTGACGGCACGACCGCCTTTCTTGGTTTCGCCCCAAGCATAGTTGCCATTCCATGCCGGATGGCGCTCCCAATACTGATACTCTCGGATGGCTGTAGCGGCGATGTCGATCACGAATTGGTAGCGAGTGGCCGCCGCTAGATCAGCGTCTTTATTGAGATACCATTCCGAAAAGTCCTCAAGACACTGGGCCTTATTCTTATAGGGGCGCAGCATTTCGGACGCGGAGGGATTTCCTGAAACGGCAATAGGCATGAGCAACCGAGCGAACTGCAGGATCTGAAAAGTCTCCAATACGTCGGTATCCGTTTCAGACGTTCGGATGTCTTGACCGAATTCGCGGCGGATCGCCTCGCTAAGATCGTTCAGATGTCCCCTGGCACCAGCTTGCGAAATATCTTGAACCTTCGTCGCTGTATTGCGAGCGATCGCCGTCTCCACGATTGAGGAGTGATCCGGGTCAACGATGATCTCAGCGCGGACAGAGAAGCGACCAAACGCTTCCTCTTCTTCATCAGTCAGGTCGGACAGAAAGCGGAGAATTTCACCTTGAGTTTGTGCCCCGTTGATGATGCTCGCGCCGACGAGCGCAATCAAACTGGCATTGTCGTTGATGGTGGCCTTCGAACACGCGATCGTAATGCCCGAGTTGCGGTTGATAAACCGCGACGGTTCCGTTTCGATCGTACGGGCGATAGCGCGATGGACGGCATTACGCCGCTTATTGCTGTGCGCAGGAATATAGGTCCGAAGGTTATCCTCGGTACCCAGCTTCTTCAACTCAACCGCGGGGATATTTACAATATGGGTCTGAACCCCGTTCTCCTTTTCTTCGGAGGACGTGACGTTACGGATCAGTTGGTAGGAGATGCGCGTTTCACGACCGCGCACGTCGTTAGACGTGTTCGTCACAATATTACCTTTCGTTCCTGTTGGCCGCCGTAACCCACGGTGGAATCGTTCCACGTAGAATGCGATCCAACAGGCCGAACATGGGCACGTTGTTTCGGAAAGTCAATGATTTGCTCGACTTCGCGGTTCTCGACTAGCGCAACCCGCGCCAAATCCCTTCCAATGTAGGATTTCGCCTGATTTATACTCCCGGATGACCGACTCATCCGATCCCCGCCAGCTAGCGCCGGGCAATGCGCTGGCCGTCACCGACCTCGACGATACCGAGTTCGACGCCCCCGAACCCTATGACCCCGCCGACTATCGCTGGGTGCCCGTCCGCCGCACGCCGCGGTACGACGGGTGGACCGAGGAGAAGCAGCGGCGCTTCATCGAAACGCTCGCCGATACCGGGCTCGTCGGCGCGGCGGCCAAGGCGGTCGGCATGTCGCGGAACAGCGCCTATAAACTGCGCCGGTCGGGTCATGGCGGGGCGTTCGCGCGCGCCTGGGACGCGGCGCGGCACCATGCCGGCGGGCTGATCGAGGACATCGCCTTCGAACGCGCGATCGAGGGGGTCGAGCACGAAGTCTATAACGATTGCGGCGAAGTCGTCGGCGCGCGGCTGGTCCATGACAATCGCTTGCTCAAATGGCTGCTCAGCCACTTGAAGGCCGACCGCTATGGCGCCGCGCGCGGCCGCGACGCGCAAGCCGGCGGGGCGGTGGTCGACGCCACGCCCGCGCCCGCACCGGCGCTGTCGGTGGAGGACAGCCTGCGCGCGATGGAACCCGCGCTCCCCGCGCCGCCCGAACACTTGCTGACGCCCGACGAATTCGCCGACGCGCTGGAGGATGCCGACACCGCGGACGGCGTGTTGCCGCATTACGACAGCGAACAACGCCGGCCCAGGACCGACGCGGAGCTTGCCGCCGACGAGCACCAGGCCCGCATGGCGCGCGGGGAGGCGGCGATCGCCAAGCGCGACGCCGGGCAGGAGCTGACGCAGGAGGAGTTCGCGGACGAATGCTATTGGTACGACCCGGTCGGCAACAAGCCGCGGCAACGGCGATCGCGCTAGTGTAACCCTAGTGTCAACTTAGCCCCGCCGCCGAGCGATTTAGCGAGAGCTAAATCCCACAGGCGGCGAGGCCGGCCGGCACGGCGGAGCCGTGTCCGACGGCGCGGAATTCACTTCCGCGCCAACGCCGCTAATCTGCTTCCCATGCGCGCCCGCAACCCGCTCTACATCATGGCCAAGCCGCCGCCCGATGTGCAGGCGCGGATCGTGGCGCTCCCCCGCAACGACCCCAAGCGCGGGTCGGACCTGCTCCACGTCACGCTGATGAAGCTGTTCGACCTCCATCACGCGCCGGCCGAGTGGCTGCCGCAAGTGATCGCCGCGCTGGACGGTTTCGACGGGGCCGCGTTCCCGCTCCATTTCGACCGGATCGAAAATCACAAAGCGGTGACGCTGCGCACCCGCGATCCCCTCCCCGAAGCGCGCGCGTTCCAGGCGGCGCTCGTCCGCCATCTGCTCGAACGCAAGGCGCCGATGATGCTCGGCACCACCCCCGAACCGCATGTGACGATCAACTATCACGGCGACCGCCTGCGCGGCGGCAAGACCGATCGGATCGGCTGGACGGTGACCGAGATCCTGCTGGTCGAAAGCGTGGTCGGCAAGGCGACGCATGTCGAGCACGGTCGCTGGCCGCTGCGCGTCGAAGGGGACGTCGAATGACTTACGCCAGGGATGCCAAGCCGCCCTTCTATCACGGCACCCGCGCCGATCTGTCGCCGGGCGACTTGCTCGTCGCCGGGCGCCCGTCCAATTTCGCCGACGATTGGGCGGCGTCGTGGATCTACTTCGCCGCCACGCTGGAGGCGGCGGTGTGGGGCGCCGAACTCGCGCGGGGCGAAGGACGCGAGCGCATCTATCTGGTCGAGCCGACCGGCCCGTTCGAGGACGATCCGAACCTGACCGACAAGAAGTTCCCCGGCAACATCACCGCCTCCTACCGATCGCGCGATGCGCTGCGGGTCTTGGGCGAAGTCGCCGAATGGCAGGGGCACCCGCCCGAGCAGATCGCGGCGATGAAGGACGGTATCGCGTCCAAGCGCGGCGAGATCATCGATTGAGGCGAGACTGCCCCGATCAGCGTTATGCGGGCTAGACCGCGGTGCCGCCCACGGTCAGCCCCTCGAGCAACAACGTCGGCTGGCCCACGCCCGCCGGCACGCTCTGCCCGCCCTTGCCGCACATGCCGATCCCTTCGTCGAGCGCGAAGTCGTTGCCGATGCCGGTCACCTTGGTCAGACTCGTCGGCCCGTCGCCGATCAGCGTCGCGCCCTTGATCGGCGCGGCCAGCTTGCCGTCCTCGATCAAATACGCCTCAGTGCAGCTGAACACGAACTTGCCGCTGACGATATCGACTTGCCCGCCGCCGAATGCCTTGGCGAAGATGCCGCGCTTCACCCGGCTCATCAACTCGGCCGGATCGTCCTTGCCACCCTTCATGAAGGTGTTGGTCATGCGCGGCATCGGCGCGTGCGCGAACGACTCGCGGCGGCCGTTGCCGGTCGGCGCGACGCCCATCAGTCGCGCGTTGAGCCGGTCCTGCATATAGCCCTTCAGGATGCCGTCCTCGATCAGCACGGTCTCGCTGGTCGGCGTGCCTTCGTCGTCGATCGATAGTGAGCCGCGACGGTCGGTGATCGACCCGTCATCGACCACCGTGACACCCGGCGCCGCGACGCGCTGGCCGATCTTGCCCGAGAATGCCGACGTGCCCTTGCGGTTGAAGTCGCCCTCCAGCCCGTGCCCGATCGCCTCGTGGAGCAGGATGCCCGGCCAGCCCGGCCCGAGCAGCACGGTCATCTCGCCGGCCGGCGCGGCGACCGACTCGAGGTTGACCAGCGCTTGCGCCAGCGCCTCGTCGATCGCGCGCTGCCACGTCGCTTCCTCGAACAGCGAACCGTAGAGATAGCGCCCGCCGATCCCGAACATACCGGTCTCGCGGCGGCCGTTGACCTCGGCGACGATCGAGACGTTCAGGCGGACCAGCGGCCGCACGTCGGTCGCGACGAAGCCGTCGGCGCGGACGATCTCGACGACGTTCCACGACCCCGAGAGGCTGACCGAAACCTGCGCGACGCGCGGGTCGCGCGCGCGGGCGGCGGCGTCGATCGTCTGGCACAAATTCACCTTGTCGGCGAACGGCACCAGGTCGAGCGGGTCGGTGTCGGTATAGAGATGGCGGTTCGTGCGGCCCGGAGGCGCCGCCTTCGGACCCGTAGCGGGGTCGATTAGCGCCATCGTCTCGGCGGCGCGCTTGATCGCCGGCGCGCTGATCTCGTTGGCGTGCGCGAAAGCCGTCGTCTCGCCCGACACGGCGCGCAGGCCGAACCCCGAATGCGTGTCGTAGCTCGCGGTCTTCAACCGCCCGTCGTCGAACCCGAACGCCTCCGACCGTGCATATTGAAGATACAGCTCACCATCGTCGGCCTCGCCGAGCGCTTGCGCGGTCAGCGCCTGCGCTTCGTCGGGCGACAATTGGTCACGATACAGGAACTGGCGGGGATCGGTCGGGCTGGTCATGCCCGACGATATAAGCGGTTTAGACGCTCGCGCCAGCCGGATGGTCGGGCAGGCTGCTCTGGTCCGCCCCGTCGGCCGCGCCGCCGATCAGGACGAAGCGCCGGTCGCAATAACCGCAATCGACATAGCCTTCCTCGTCGATCTGCAGGAACACGCGCGGATGGCCGAGCGCCGCGCCGCCGGGAATGTCGGTCGCCCCGTCGCAGGCGACGCGGGCATGGGAGACGCGGATGGTTTCGGGCGGCGGCAACATGGATTGCGCGATAGCAAGCACGGGGCAGCGCATCAATCTCCTCCGCACGCTTGCCAAGCGCCGCGCGCCGCCGCACCATTGGGCCATGGTACGCTTGCTCCCCGTCATCGCCGTCGCCTTGCTGTCGGCCAGCCCCGTCCTCGCCCAGAAAACGACCAAGCCCGCTCCTGCCAAGCCCGCGGCAAAGCCCAAGCCTCCCGCCACGAAACCGAAGCCCAAGACGCAGCTCGCGACGATCTCGCCGCTCAGCCATGACGAGAAGAACGGCTTCAGCGTGCTCCAGGTCGCGGTTCCCGATTCCGCCAAGTTCATCGCCGGGTGGAAGGTCGGCGCCGGCGGCGAGAGCGCGACGACCAAGACCGTCGCCAACCGGCCGCTCTTCACTTTCCTGATCTTTCGCGGGTGCAAGGCGAACGCGCAGGGCAATTGCGACATCGTCGCCGACTTCGCGATCACCCGGCCCGACGGCACGATCAACGACGAGAACAAGGGCGTCGTGGTGTGGAACAAGACCGCGCCGACCGATCCCAAGAAGCCGTATCTGGGTGATGGCGCGCTCGGCTACGGCGTCGACGACGAGGGGCCGTTCGGCGACTATCGCGTCGTCGCGACTGTGACAGACCGCGTTGCCGGCACGACGTTGACCACCGAACAGACGCTGACCATCGCAGCCGGCAAGGCGACACCCGCGAAATCTGGCGAGACCAAGCCGGCCGACCCGGCGCCCGCCAAGCCCGAAGGCCCGGATCTGCCGACGGAGCCGCCCGCGAAGTGACTTGCGCTCGGCGCCGGCAAGCCTAAGTCCGCACTATGACCGACGCCGCGATCGTGATCGACCAGCTCTCCAAAGTTTATGCAGGAGGCAAGCAGGCGCTCGACAACGTCTCGTTCGACGTGCCGCGGGGCAGCATCTTCGGGCTGTTGGGTCCCAACGGCGCCGGTAAGTCGACGCTGATCAACATCCTGGCGGGGCTGGTCAACAAGACCGGCGGCAAGGCGACGATCTGGGGCTTCGATATCGACGAGCATCCCAGGAACGCGAAGGCGTCGATCGGCATCGTCAATCAGGAGATCACCTTCGACCCGTTCTTCACGCCGGTCGAAACCCTCGACATCCAGGCCGGCCTGTACGGTGTGCCCAAGGCCAAGCGCATCTCGATGGAGCTGCTGCGCGCGGTGCATCTCGAGGACAAGGCGAAGGCCTATGCGCGCACGTTGTCGGGCGGGATGAAGCGGCGGTTGATGGTGGCGAAGGCGATGGTCCATTCGCCGCCGGTCCTCGTCCTCGACGAGCCGACCGCTGGGGTCGATGTCGAACTCCGCCAGCAACTGTGGACCTACGTCAAGGAACTCAACGCGCGCGGCGTGACGATCGTGCTGACCACGCACTATCTCGAGGAAGCCGAGCAATTGTGCGACCGCATCGCGATCATCAACCATGGCCGCGTCATCGCCAACGAACCGACCCGCGATCTGGTCGGGATGGCGCAGGAAAAGGTCGTCGCGCTGACGGTGGACCGCGACGTGACCGAACCGCCCACCGCGGCGTGTTTCCAGAAGGTCGAGCTGAAGGGCGAGCGCGTCCTCGAAATCACCTATCGCAAGGATCAGGCGAATGCCGGCCAGGTGCTCGCGGCGGTGCAGGGCGACGGCTACGGCATCGTCGATGTCTCGACCAAGGAGCCCGATCTGGAGGACGTGTTCCTCAACCTGACCCGTTCTTCTCCCCTCCCGCTTGCGGGAGGGGTTGGGGGTGGGCCTGCGTAATGGAATGGCGCGCTCGCGATACGACGCGTGCGCGAGAACTGCGCAATCAGGCGACGCCACAAGAACGCACATTGTGGCGGTACCTAGGTGCGAGCAAATTAGGGCATAAATTCAGCCGCCAAATGCCCATTGGCCCTTTCTTCGCCGACTTTGTCTGTCGCGGTGCAAAACTCGTTGTCGAACTGGATGGATACTCGCACGATCTGTCAGTCGAGGCTGACGCCCGGCGCGACCGCTACATGCAAGAGCAGGGATTTCAGGTGCTCCGGTTCAGCAACGAGGATGTGACCACGAATGTCGAAGGTATCGTGAACACTATCGCCGCCGCACTTGCTAACAGGCCCCCCCCCAGCCCCTCCCGCAAGCGGGAGGGGAGAAGATGACCCACCAATCCGACGTCCTGATCATCGGCTCCGGCGCCGCCGGGCTGACCGCGGCGCTGAACCTCGCCGAGCGGTTCAAAGTCACCGTGCTCGCCAAGGGTGGGCTCGCCGAGGGATCGACCGCCTGGGCGCAGGGCGGGATCGCGGCGGTGCTCGAACCCGGCGACACGTTCGAAAGCCATATCGAGGACACGATGATCGCCGGGGCGGGGCTCAACGACCGTCGCACCGTCGAGTTCGTCGTCGAAGGCGCACCGCGCGCGATCGAGCGGCTGATCGAACTGGGCGTACCGTTCAACAAGGAAGCGGGCGACCTGCATTTGACGCGCGAGGGCGGGCACAGCCATCGCCGCATCGTGCACGTCAACGACGCGACCGGCTGGGCGGTGCAAGAAGCGCTGCTCACCGCCGCGCGCGCGCACGCCAACATCACGCTCGTCCCGGACAAGGTCGTGATCGACCTCGCCACCAGTCGCCATGAGGAACGCTATTCGGGCGCGGGCAATGTTTGGGGCGTCTATGCCGTCGATCGCGCGAGCGGGCGCGTCGAGCTGTTCACCGCCAACGCGACGATCCTGGCGACGGGCGGGGCGGGGCGCACGTACCTGTTCTCGACCGCGCCGCGCGGGGCGACCGGGGACGGCATCGCGATGGCGTGGCGCGCCGGGTGCCGCATCTCGAACATGGAGATGATGCAGTTCCACCCGACCTGCCTTTACAATCTGGAGGTCAAGAACTTCCTGATCACCGAAGCGGTGCGCGGCGAGGGCGGGCAACTCAAGAACCCCAGGACCGGGCATCGCTTCATGCCCGATGTCGATCCCCGGGCCGAACTCGCCCCGCGAGATATCGTCGCGCGCGCGATCGACGCCGAGATCAAGCGCGACGGCCTGGACTACGTCCATCTCGACATCAGCCATATGGGCGCCGAGTTCGTCACGCACCACTTCCCGACGATCTACGAAAAGCTGCTCGGGCTCGGCATCGACATGACGAAAGAGCCGATCCCGGTCGTTCCCGCGCAGCATTATACGTGCGGCGGGATCATGATCGATCTCGACGGGCGGACCGATCTGCCGGGGCTCTATGCGGCGGGCGAGTGCACGCAATCCGGGCTGCACGGCGCCAATCGCCTCGCCAGCAACTCGCTGCTCGAATGCTTCGTCTTCGGGGAAAGCGCGGCGAAACACATCAACGCGCATTGGGATGCCCTGCCCGCGCCGCCGCCGATCCGCGCGTGGGACGAGAGCCGTGTCACCGATTCGGACGAGGAAGTCGTGATCCAGCAGAACTGGACCGAAATCCGCCGCTTCATGTGGAATTATGTCGGCATCGTGCGGACGACGAAACGGCTCGAACGTGCCGCGCACCGCATCAAGATGCTGACCGACGAGGTCGGCGATTATTACGGCCATTTCCGCGTGACGCCCGACCTGATCGAACTGCGAAATCTGCTCCAGACCGCGGACCTAATCGTGCGCTCGGCACTCCACCGCCACGAATCGCGCGGGCTGCATTACACGCTCGATTATCCCGAAACGCTGCCGGTCGCGGTCGATACGATCCTGGTTCCGTGATTCCTTCTGCCTTTCCAGCCGGTTGGGTTGCTCGACCCGCCGCTTTTCAGGCGCGGTTCATCGCTGGCGATGCAAGAAAAGGGATTCCTCAACCAAATCGGGGCGATACAGTATCTCCCGGTTAGTAGCGGGCGGGGGCCTCATGGCGTATCCAGTGAAGCGTATCGGCAAGATTTTGATGGGCGTCGTCGCGGGTCTCGCGATCGCCGGGTGCGTGTCGGACAGCCGGCCGATTGCCCGCGCCGCGCCGCAAGCGGTCTATTACGCCGCACCCAAGCCGGTGGTGCAGCCGTTGCCGGTCAAGGCAAAGCCCAGGCCGCCCGAGGCGTTGGTGTCGCTCGTCCAGATGCTGACGCGCGATTTCGGCGGCAAGGTCGGGATCGCGGTCAAGAGCCTCGACGAGGACTGGACGGTCGAATCGAACGGCGACATCAAGCTGCCGCAGCAAAGCGTGTCGAAATTGTGGGTCGCGATGACCGTGCTCGACGCGCGCGACGCCGGCAAGCTGAGCCTCGACGACCCGATCACGGTCAAAAAGGAAGACCTGACGCTGTTCAACCAGCCGATCGCTGCGCTGGTCAAGGATGCCGGCTATACGACGACCGTCGGCGAGCTGCTCCAGCGCGCGATGACGCAAAGCGACAACACCGCGAACGACCGCCTGTTGCAATATGTCGGCGGCCCAACCGTGGTCCGCGCGTTCCTAGCGAAGAAAGCGATCGCGGACATCCGCTTCGGCCCCGGCGAGCGCGCCTTGCAGAGCCTGACCGCCGGGATGGACTGGAAGCCTGAATATTCGAAGGGCAACGCGTTCGAGCGCGCGCGGTCGCAAATCCCCGCCTCGACCCGGATGGATGCGTTCGAGCGCTACATCGCCGATCCGCCCGACGGCGCCGCCCCGCGCGCGATCGCGACGGCGCTGGCGCGGCTTAAGCGCGGCGAGTTGCTCTCGCCCAATTCGACGCAATATCTGATCGGCACGATGGAATCGTCGCGCACCGGCAAGCTGCGCATGCGCGGCGCCGTACCGGAGGGCTGGACGTTCGGACACAAGACCGGGACCGGCCAGAACTTCAGCGGCCGGACCGCCGGCTATAACGACGTCGGCTTCCTGGTCTCGCCCACCGGCAAGACCTTCACGATCGCAGTGATGATCGGCGACACGAACAAGACGATCCCCGAACGCCAGGCGCTGATGCAGGCGGTGGTGCTGGGCGTGGTGACCAATTACCGCTGGTAAGCTGTGGTGCCGGCGCGCGCCTTGACAAGATCGGGAGGGGCGGACATAGGCGCGCCTCCCGTCCGCTGGCCGTCAGGCCCGACGCGAGTGCTGCCGTAGCTCAGTGGTAGAGCGCATCCTTGGTAAGGCTGAGGTCGTGAGTTCAATCCTCACCGGCAGCACCATTTTTATTTCATCACCTTGAGAAGTTCGTCCACTTCGCATGTCGCGAACGCGGCGAAATTGTCGGCGATGCCATAGGGCAACAACAATGTCCGGTCATGGACCATCGCGCCGCAACTATAAACGACATTCGGGACATAGCCGTCGCGTTCTTTGGACGACGGGCTGAGGATCGGTTCGGCGGTGCGGGCGAGAATCTTCGACGGGTCTTGCTTGTCGAGCAACGCCGCACCCATCGAGTAATTGCGCACCAGCCCGACGCCATGCGTAATGACCAGCCAGCCTTCGTCGAGTTCGATCGGCGACCCGCAATTGCCCATCTGGCACAATTCCCAGGAGAATTTCGGGCTGATCAGCTTGTCGCCGCCTTCCCAGGTGTAGAGGTCGTCGGAGAACATCAGCCAGATGCTTTCATTGTCCTGCCGCCCGAGCATCGCGTAGCGCCCGTCGATCTTGCGCGGAAACAGCGCCATGCCCTTGCTGTTCTCGGCGGCCGCGCCTTTCAGCGGCTGCATCTCGAACTCGCGCCAGCTGAACCCGCGCAGCATCTCCGATCGCGTCGCGCGGCCGTCGAACGCGGTGTAGGTGCCGAGATGATCGACCGTGCCGTCGTCGTTGACGAAGCAGCACAGGCGCAGATCCTCGATCCCCTGGCGCTGGCTTTCGGTGACCGGGAAGAGGACGCTTTCGGACGGATCGCGGCTGTCCTCGCAAATGATCCGGGTAATGTTGTCTCCGGGGATGTCGGCATCGTCGATCCGCGGCGACACGGCGTTGCGTGCCGCCTTGTCGATGACGAACCCGTCCTTCCTGCTCCAATGGCCGGTGCGGAAGGTGACCGACGACACGTGCCCTTCGCCGATCCCGCGCAGCGATAGCAGGATGCGGACGGCGCCGTCGGGCACGTCCTCCTGGCGCGGGTGGGGGACCATGCTGGGGTTGAACAAAGCGGCGGCCTCGAACGAATATTCCTCGCTGAAATAGGCGCCGAGCACGAGTTTGGTTTCGTCGTCCGCCTTGGCCGCGGCCGGCACGATCTTGGCGATCTCCTCATAGCGGCGCAGCAGGATATTCTTGAGGTCGCGGTGGCGATGCCGCAGCGGCGCGACCACGCGCTCGCGATCGGCGGCGAGCGCATCGGGCGACATCGCCATGACCGCCTCGACAATGCGTTCGGTGCGCGATCCCTGGTCGGCGAAACTCGACGGATATTGCGGATCGAACGGCCGGATCACGGTGCGGCTCGCATCGGGCGCGAGATGAACCTTCGAATGCTTCAGCAGCGCCATGCGGGTCCTCGTCTTGGTGTCGAGGCTATACGCACGAGACCTGATTTTGGATCAGCGGCCGGTGCGATCCACCAGCGGCGCGAACCGCGCGACTTGTTTGCCGATCATGCACAATTGCTCCATCACCGCCGGATCGGTGACGCCGCCCTGGTCGTCGAACTTCGTGATCTGGGTGTTGATCGCCGCGGCGAAGGGCGTCGGCCAGCCGCGCAAGGCATGGACGATCGAGCGCAGCGCCGCGATCGTGCTGCCCGTCGCCTGCCAACCATAAGCTGTCGCGATCAATCCGACCGGCATGTCGGCGAGATAGGGCCGCGCGTCCTTCGCGGTTTCCTCGAGCAGATCGAGCGCGTTCTTCACCACACCCGAAATGCTGCCGTGATAGCCCGGGCTGGCGATGATGAGCGCCGATGCATCCCGCACCGCGGCGACGAAATCCTGCTCGTGGTGCGTCCGCGTCGTGCTGCGGGGGTCGTAGAGCGGCAGCCGCGCCATGTCCTCGCCACCGAACAGCCGCGTGCGGAACCCTTCGCGCCCCGCCGCATCCAGCGCGATCCGCAAGGCGCGTTCGGTCGACGACACCGCGCCGATCGTCCCGCCAATTCCCACCACCAGCGGCGCGTCGGCCATGCTCGTCGATTCCCTGCCGCGCCGTGCGGTGGGTCTGCGATAGCCGCCCGCACGCCTGCGCTCAACGTGAAGACTGTGCGAACCATGTCATTTCGGTTAAACGGGTCACCACGTGGGCGACTTGCATCATCTGTGTTACTCAAGTAATACGCCCAACGGCCCGTTGGCCGTGTGGATTTTACTTTAATGCGTGACGACCCGATGGATGCCGTTGGCAAGCCCGACCCTCGCTGGGGCGCGCATATCGCGTATCCCGCCGAAGCCGAGCCGCCCAATCCGTTCGACGGCATTCCCCCGCTCGATTATCCGGGCGCGACCAAGCCGCTCAAGAAGAAGCGCCGCTGGGGCCGCATTGCGATCCGGTCGCTGGCGGTCATGGTCATCCTGTTCGTGTTGCTGGTCGCCTGGCTCGCGGTCACCGCGCCTCTGTCGAAATCGCTCCAGCCGCCGACGCCGCCCTCGATCACGCTGCTTGCCAGCGACGGGTCGCCGATCGCCAAGCGCGGCGCGTTGGTCGGCAAGCCGGTCGATGCGTCGAAGCTGCCCAAATACGTGACCGGCGCGTTCATTTCGGTCGAGGATCGGCGCTTCTATTCGCATTGGGGCGTCGATCCTTGGGGCATGGGTCGCGCGCTGTTCCGTAACATCGGCGCGGGCGGCGTGCGCGAGGGCGCGAGCACGATCACGCAGCAGCTGGCCAAGAACGCGTTCCTCGATTCGGACCGGACCGCCGGGCGCAAGCTGCGCGAGGTCTTCATCGCCTTCTGGCTCGAGGCCTGGCTGACGAAGAACGAGATTCTGTCGCGCTACCTGTCGAACGTCTATTTCGGCGACAACGTCTATGGGCTGACCGCGGCGGCCGAGCATTATTTCGATTGCGAGCCGAGCCAGCTGACGATCAGCCAGGCGGCGATGTTGGCGGGGCTGGTGAAGGCGCCGTCGAAGCTCGCGCCGACCGGCAATCTCAAAGGTGCGCGGGCGCGCGAGCAAGTCGTGCTGGCGACGATGGTCGATACCGGCGTGCTGACCAAGGCGCAGGCGGCGGGGATCAGGCCCGCGACGCCGCAGCCGCGCCCGGTCAAGCTGGTCCCCGACGGGACGTATTTCGCCGACTGGGTGCTGCCCGAAGCGCGCGATACGGCGGGCGATCTCAGCCGGGAATCGACCGTCACCACCACGCTCGACCGGCGGCTGCAAAAGGCCGCC
Source organism: Sphingomonas panacisoli (assembly GCF_007859635.1). NCBI lineage: Bacteria > Pseudomonadati > Pseudomonadota > Alphaproteobacteria > Sphingomonadales > Sphingomonadaceae > Sphingomonas > Sphingomonas panacisoli. The sequence continues at coordinate 3,392,607 of NZ_CP042306.1, forward strand.
GAGCGCGCGATCAAGCGCGCGGGGCTCAAACAGGCGCAGATCGCGATCGTCGCGATGCGCCCCGACGGCCGCGTCGTCGCGATGGTCGGCGGCAAGGATTATGCCGCCAGCCCGTTCAACCGCGCGACCCAGGCGCGTCGTCAGCCGGGGTCGGCGTTCAAGCTGTTCGTCTACCTCGCCGCCATGCGCGCGGGGCTTACGCCCGACGACATGATCGAGGACGAACCGGTGACGATCGCCGGCTGGAGCCCGAAGAACAGCGACGGCCGCTACGAAGGCAAGATCACGCTGCGCCGCGCGTTCCAGAAATCGTCGAACGTCGCCGCCGCGCGGCTGATCCAGAAGGTCGGGGTCGATGCGGTGATCAAGGCGGCGCGCGACTTGGGCATTTCGACCCCGTTGCCGCACGAAGCGACGATCGCACTCGGCACAGCGACCGGCTCGCTGCTCGAACTGACCAGCGCGTTCGCGGCGGTGGCCGGCGACGGTTATCCGGTCGGCGCGCGCGGGATCGACGGCACCGACGATAAGAGCTGGTACGACCGGCTGGTCGGCTCGCGCACCGCGCTGGGCGGCACCATCCGCGACGAAATGCTCGATTTGTTATCGGCATCGGCGACCTCAGGTACGGGCCGCGAGGCGGCTCTGTCGGTACCCACTTACGGCAAGACCGGAACGACGCAGGATTCGCGCGATGCCCTATTCGTCGGCTTCGCGCGCGACCTCGTCGTCGGCGTGTGGGTCGGCAACGACGACAACAGTCCCAATGCCGGGCTGTCGGGCGGCGGCGTGCCGGCGCGGGTGTGGAAGGACTTCATGCAACAGGCGCTGGGCATCGCTCCGCCGCCGCCACCTCCGCCAGTGGCCGAGCCCGATGACGGCAATTCGACCGACGGCAACCTGACGATCGATCCGGGCATTGGACCGGTGCCGGTCGAGGGTAGCCTGGAAGGGCTGGGGATGAACGTCCAGGTCAAGAAGGACGGCACGATCCGCATCGCCCCCGCGCCCGATACCGGCGATCGCCCGCCGCGGCCGCCGTCGCAGCAATAGCTCCCCTCCGTGAAAGGGAGGGGAATGTGAAGCATACCGATTGGGGCTTTTCCTCCGACCATGACTGGTGAAGGAAGAGTTCATGCGCTTCTTCTCCGACAACGCCGCCCCCGCTTGTCCGCAAGTGATCGCGGCGATCGCCGCCGCCAACACGCTCGACACCGCCTATGACGGCGATCGCTGGTCGCAACAGCTCGACGGGCGTTTCTCCGACCTGTTCGGCACCCAGGTCCGCGTCCTGTGGACGCCGTCGGGGACGTCGGCGAACTGCCTGGCGCTCGCCGCGCTCTGCCAGCCGCACGGCGCGGTTATCTGCCACCGCGACGCGCACATCAACATGGACGAGGCGGGCGCGCCTGGTTTCTACCTGCTCGGCGCCAAACTGCTGCTTGGCGAAGGGCCGGGCGCGAAACTGACGCCGCCGGCGGTCGAGGACATCCTGGGCGCGATCCGTCCCGACGTGCACCAGGTCCAGGCGCACGCGCTGTCGATCACCAATGCGACCGAATACGGCCTGAGCTACACGCCCGACGAGGTCGCGGCGCTCGGCGATCTCGCCAAGTCGCGCGGGCTGGGCTTCCACATGGACGGCGCGCGGTTCGCCAATGCGGTGGCGCATTCGGGCGCGGACCTTGCCGACCTGACGTGGCGCGCGGGCGTCGATGCATTGAGCTTCGGCTTCGTCAAGAATGGCGGGATGGGAGCCGAGGCGCTGGTGTTTTTCAAGCCAGAGCTGGCCGATGCCAGCCTCTATCGCCGTAAGCGCGCCGGCTTGTTGGCGTCGAAGGGGCGCTACCTCGCCGCGCAGATTCTCGCGATGCTCGACGACGATGTGTGGCTGACCAACGCGCGCGCGGCCAATGCCGGCGCGGCGATGCTGGCCAGGGCCGCGGGCGATCGGTTGGTCTATCCGGTCGAGGCAAACGAGGTGTTCCTGCGCGTGACGCCCGACGAGGCCGCGAGCCTGCGCGCGCCGGGGTTCGATTTCTACGATTGGGCGCCGGGCGAAGTGCGGCTGGTGACGTCGTGGGATCAACAGGAAGCCGCGATCAAACCGCTGGCCGACGCCATCGCCGCTTTGCCATAGGCTGGCCTTATCATCGCACAAGCATAAGCGGGGTTGCGGGGCGGTCGTAGGGGCGTAGAGCGGATCGGTGCTCCAGCCGCCCGAAGCCAAACCGCAATCGACGCGGCTCGCCGTCCTGATTCCGTTCGGGATCGTGACGTTGATCTGGGGTTCGACCTGGCTGGTGATCCGCGATCAATTGGGCGTGGTACCGCCGAGCTGGTCGGTGTCGTACCGTTTCCTCGTCGCGGGCATCGTGATGGCGATCTACGCCGTGTGGAAACGCGAGAGCTGGCGGCTGGGCGCGAGCGGCTTCGCCTTCGCTGGCCTGCTCGGGCTCGCGCAATTCTGTCTTAACTTCAACTTCGTCTATCGCGCCGAGCAGCATGTCACGTCGGGGCTCGTGTCGGTCGTCTTCGCGCTGCTGCTGGTACCGAATGCGGTGCTGGCGCGCATCTTCCTCGGCCAGAAGCTCGGGCGGCAACTCGTCATCGGTTCGACGATCGCGATGGCGGGCATCGTCCTGCTGTTCGTCCGCGAGGCGCGGGTCGATCCGCATGGGCCATGGCAAGTGCTCGCCGGGATCGGTTTCACTCTGTGCGCGGTGATGTCGGCCTCGACCGCGAACGTCATGCAGGCGACCCCCACCGCGGCGCGCTATCCGATGATCACGATGCTGGCGATCGCGATGTTCGCCGGCGCCGGCCTGGACGCCTTGTTCGCGTTTGCGACCGTCGGCCCGCCGGTAGTCGAGATGCGCGCGGCCTATTGGCTCGGCACACTGTATCTCGGGATATTCGCGAGTGCGCTCGCCTTCCCGCTCTATTTCGGGGTGATCCGCACCATCGGCCCGGCCAAGGCGGCCTATTCGAGCGTGATCGTGCCGGTCATCGCGATGCTGCTCTCGACGATCTTCGAGGGTTATCGCTGGTCGGGGTTGGCGATCGCCGGTGCCGTGCTGGCGGGGGCAGGGCTGGTCATCGCGTTGAGGGCGCGCAGGCCCAACAGGTAATCGGCGTAGATCGGACACCAGCCTAATACGCGCTTCGCCTTGCCGTTCGCGACGCGGCGGTTTTCGGCGTGGAAGGCACGCGCGGCCGGCGACAGCGCTTCGAGCGGCACGATCGCCGGCGGCTCGATGCCGAGCAGCATGCTGGCGAATTCGACCACGCTATCCTGCGGTGCCGGGAGATCGTCGGCGAGATTATAGGCGCCCGGCGGTGCATCGAACCCGGCGATCACGCCGCGCGCGAGATCATCCACATGGATGCGGCTGAACACCTGTCCGGCGATCCCGGTGCGGTGCGCGGCACCCGCCGCGACGCGATCGAGCGGCGAGCGACCAGGGCCGTAGATGCCGGGCAACCGGAAAACGCGCGCGCCCATCGCGCGCCAATCGGCGTCGGCGCGATTGCGCGGTTCGCGGCGGCCCTTGATCGGCGCGCTTTCATCGACCCACGCCCCGCCGGTGTCGCCGTAGACGCCGGTCGAGGAAAGGTAGCCGAGCCATCTGTCGCCGAACCGGTCGCCGTATTGCGTCAGTACCGGATCGTCCTCGGCCGGCGGGACCGACGAGAGGATGTGCGTCGCGTTGCCGATCGCGGCGGTCACGCTGGTGTCGTCCTCGAAATCGAGGTCGCCTGCGCTGCCCGTCGCCGACACCTGCCACCCGTCGAGCCGGGCTGCGACGGCGCTTGCCGTATAGCCCAGCCCAAAGATCAGCAGGCGCCCGTTACTTGGCGCCATAGCCTCCGAAATACGTCCCGAAATAATCGCCCTTGTTCCAGCGCGGGCGTTCGTCATTGTCGGCGATCTCGCGCGCGATCGTGTAGTTGACCGTCACGAACCGCACTCCCTGCTCCCAGTCGAGCGGCAGGCCGATCTCGTCCGAGGGCTGGTGGTAGTGGTTCTTCATGAAGTCCTCCCACGCCGCTTTCCCGCCTCCTTTGTAGCCGGGCCACAGGAATACCGAGGGAATGCCCTTCTGGACGAAGCGGAAATGGTCGGAGCGGACGAACAATCCTTCGTCCGGCATCGGATCGGGCGCGAGCTCGACCCCGACGCTTTCCACCGCCTTCTTCACGATCGGCCCGAGCGTGGATCGCGGCGCGCCGAACACCACCATGTCCTCGAACTTGTAGGTGATCAGCGGCATGTCGAGGTTGACGTCGGCGACGATCGACTTGAGCGGGACGGTAGGGTTGTTGGCGAAATAGTCGGAGCCGATCAGGCCCTTTTCCTCTGCCGTCACCGCCAGGAACATCACCGTGCGGCGCGGCGGCTTGCCCGACGCGACGAAGCGCTTCGCTTCCTCGATCAGGCTGGCGATGCCGATCGCATTGTCCTCGGCGCCGTTGTTGATCGTGTCGCCCAGTTTGTCGGGTTTGCCGACGCCGATATGGTCGAGATGGGCGGAGAGGATGACGACCTCGTCCTTCATCTTCGGATCGGTGCCCGGAATGATGCCGATCACGTTGGACGAGGGCATCGGCCGAATTGTCGTCTTCAGCGCCGCCGACAGATTGCCGGAAAGCGGGAAGGCGGTGAACTTGGCGTCGTCGCTGTCGGCGGCCTTCTTCACCTGATCCCACGACATGCGCGCGCCGGCGAACAGCTTTGCGGCGCCCGCCATGGAGATCGTGCCGAGCACCGGCAAACCGTCATTCTTGCCGCTGCCGTCGCGTTGTGCCCAGGTAACGCGTTCGGTGTCCCAGGTGCGCGTGGTGATGGCGAACGGCAGCGACCCGCGCCCGACGCGCGGGCTTTCGATCTGGATCGCGCCGATCGCGCCGTGCTGCGCGGCGATCGCCGCCTTGGCCCTGGGGCTGGAGAAGAAGGCGCGTTCCTCGCCGTCATATCCTTTGGGCGCGCCGCCGACATAGGCGACGATCTTCCCCTTTACGTCGACGCCCTTGTAATCGTCGCGCTTATAGTCCGGCGCGACGATGCCGTAGCCGACGAACACCACGGGCGCCGTCAGGCTGGTTTCGGCCTTCGCGGCGTTGGGCGCGGGCGAAAAGTCCTCGCCGAACACCAATGTCTGCGGCGTACCCTTGCCGGGCGTCCAGACGAAGCTGCCCTTGTCGGCGAGCTTGTACCCGACCAGCGGCACGCGCTGCAGGTAGCCGCCATCCTCACCCCCGGGACGCAAGCCGGCGGCGTAGAATTGCGCGGCGACATATTGCGCGGCGATGTCGAATTCGTGGCTGCCCGCCTCGCGGCCGCGCATTGCGTCGGACGCCAGGAACATCACATGCGCCTTCATCGCGGCCTGATCGGCGGGGAGGGGGGCCATGACCCGCGCGTTGACCGAGGCGGCGCTTTCCTTTTGCGGCGTCGTCGCGGCCTTGTCGGTCTGCGCGACCGCCGCGCCGGCACCGAGCAAGAGCATGGCGGAACCGATCAATCTGAACATGGCTTTCCTCTTGGCTGTGCCTGGCGCGACGCGTAGCACGGTGAGGAACCTTGGCAACACTGTATTGTATTAGTGCGACAGTTGCCGACGCCACGATAACGGAACACGCATGATCGACGCCCAATCCGCCCTCGCTTCGCCCGCCGTCATCCGGCGCGAGGATTATCAGCCGCCGGATTGGCTCGTCCCCGACATCGCGCTCGATTTCGATCTCGATCCGGCGACGACACGCGTGACGGCCGTCCTCGACGTCGTCCGGTCGAGCGCGCACGGTCGCCCGCTGCGGCTCGACGGCGACGGGCAAGTGCCGACCAAGGTGCTGGTCGACGGCAATCCGCACAACGACTGGCGGATGGATGGCGATACGCTCGAGATCGATCTGCCGGGTAGCGAGCATCGGATCGAGACCGAGGTCGCGATCCACCCCGACCGCAACACGCAGTTGATGGGGCTCTACGCATCCGGCGGCAACCTGTGCACGCAATGCGAAGCCGAAGGGTTCCGGCGTATCACCTTCTTCCCCGATCGGCCCGATGTCCTCGCACGCTATTCGGTCAGGATGACCGCCGACAGGAAGCGGTTCCCGGTGCTGCTGGCGAACGGCGATCCGATCGCGTCGGGGGATGCAGAGGACGGCCGGCATTGGGCCGAATGGCGCGATCCGTTCCCCAAGCCGTGCTATCTGTTCGCATTGGTCGCGGGCGACCTGTCCGCCAATCGCGCCACCTTCACCACGATGTCGGGCCGCGAAGTGCAGCTCGGCATCTGGGTGCGCGCCGCCGATCTGCCCAAGACAGAACACGCGCTGGCCGCGCTGCAGACGGCGATGGCGTGGGACGAGCGCGTCTATGGCCGCGAATACGATCTCGACGTGTTCAACATCGTCGCGGTCGACGATTTCAATTTCGGCGCGATGGAGAATAAGGGGCTGAACATCTTCAACAGCCGCTACATCCTGGCCGATCCCGATACCGCGACCGATGCGGATTACGACGCGATCGCCGCCGTCGTCGCGCATGAATATTTCCACAATTGGTCGGGCAATCGCGTCACCTGCCGCGACTGGTTCCAGCTGAGCCTGAAGGAAGGCTTTACCGTCTTCCGCGACCAGGGCTTTTCGGCGGACCAGGGATCGGCGGCGGTCAAGCGGATCGAGGATGTCCGCACGCTGCGCGCGGCGCAGTTCCCGGAGGATGCCGGACCGCTCGCGCACCCGATCCGGCCAGATTCCTACATGGAAATCAGCAACTTCTACACTGCGACGATCTACAACAAGGGCGCCGAGGTGATCCGGATGATGGCAACCATCCTGGGTCCCGATAGCTTCCGCGCGAGCACCGACCTCTATTTCGATCGCTATGACGGGACGGCGGCGACGTGCGACGATTTCGTCCGCTGCATGGAATTCGGCAGCGGCATCGACTTGACCCAGTTCCGTCACTGGTATTCGCAAGCCGGGACGCCGCGCGTGTCGGCGGCGCTCGACCACGACGCCGGATCGGGCCGCGCGACGTTGCGTCTCGCGCAGCGCACGGCGCCGACGCCGGGCCAGCCGGACAAGGAGCCGTTCGTCCTGCCGCTCAAGCTCAAGCTGTTCGGCGGCGAGACCGGCGCGGCGCTGAGCAACGAGCAGTTGTTCATGCTCGACCGGCCGACCGCCGACATCACCTTCGACGGCGTCACGGAACGCCCGGTGCTCTCAATCAACCGCGGCTTTTCGGCGCCGGTGATCATCGAAAGCGACCGATCGTCGGCCGACCTAAAATTCCTGTCGGCGCACGACGACGACCCGTTCGCGCGCTATGAAGCGATGCAGCAGTTGATGCTCGACACGCTCGTCGCGGCGGTAACGCTGGGGCGGGCTGATCACGAGCCGGTGATCGACGCCGTCCGGCGCACGCTTGAGGACCCCGCGCTCGACCGCGCGTTCGCGGCGGAGGCCGTGCTGCTGCCGTCGGACAGCTTCGTCGGCGATCAGTTGGAAATGGTCGATCCCGAGGCGGTGTTCCGGGCCCGCGAAGCGCTGCGTCGCGATCTCGGCAAGCATCTCGCCGGTTTGTGGCGTTCGGCTTACGCGAATGCGAGCCAAGCCGGCACGTTTGTCTATTCGCCCGCCGCCAAGGCCGCCCGCCGTATGCGCAGCGTCGCGCTCGGCTACATCGCCGCGAGCGGGGCCGAGGACGCCGCCGACGTCGCGTTCGCGCAGTTCGAGGCGGCCGACAACATGACCGATCGCCAGGGCGCGCTGACGACATTGGTCAACGGGAAGTCGGATAAGCGGATCGCGGCGCTCGACATCTTCTACAATCGCTATTCGGGCGACGCGCTGGTGCTCGACAAATGGTTCCAGACCCAGGCGCTGTCGATGCGCGACGACACGCCGCAGGTGGTCGCGGACCTGGCACGGCACCCCGATTTCAGCCTCGCCAATCCCAACCGTGCGCGGTCGCTGGTCGGGGCGTTCGGGGTCAACCAGCGCGCGTTCCACATGGCGGGCGGAGCGGGATATCGTTTCCTGGCCGATCATCTGATCGCGCTCGACAAGCTCAACCCGCAGACCGCGGCCAAATTGCTGCCCCCGCTCGGTCGCTGGCGCCGGTTCGATCCGGCGCGCGCGACACTGATGAAGGCTGAGCTCGAACGTATCCTTGCAACGCCGGGCCTGTCGAAGGATCTGTTCGAGCAGGCGTCGAAGAGCCTCGAGGGGTGAGCGATCCGCTCCCCGAGTTCGACCGCAACCTCGCGCTGTCCGCTGATCGCACGATCCTGGCGCGCGAACAGGTCTATGGCTCGTGGGTGCGCACCGGCCTCACGTCATTGGCGGCGGCGGTCGGCGCGCGGACGTTATACGCGACGGTGGTGCCGGCGTGGCTGGCGGTCGCGACCGGCGTGCTGCTGGCGCTGTTCAGTGCCTTCTGCTTCCTCGCCGCCGTGTGGCGCGAGATGAGTCCGGCATTCGAAGACCTGCATCCCAGCCAGCGACGCCTGCCGCCGTCGATGCTGATCGTGATCAACGGATCGCTGACATTGGTCGCGGGTGCGGCCGCGGTCGGTATTCTGATCGCGCGCTAGAAGAGGCGGCCACCGTTCGGCACCAGCTCGCTCGGGCCGATCAGGACGACCTTGCCGTCGGCATCGGGGAAACCAAGCGTCAGCACCTCGGACCGCATCGGGCCGATCTGGCGCGGCGGGAAGTTGACGACCGCCGCGACCTGGCGTCCGACCAAATCGTCCAGCGCATAGTGCTCGGTGATCTGCACCGACGATCGCTTGACGCCGATCGGCTCGCCAAAGTCGATGCTCAGCTTGTAGGCGGGCTTTCGCGCCTCCGGGAACGGGTCCGCCGCGACGATCGTGCCGATGCGGATATCGACCTTCAGCCAGTCGTCGAACGCGATCTCGGCCTCCGCGGGGGCGCCGGCATCGTGCGTGACGTGCATGTCAGAAGTTCACGTCGTCGTAATGCGATGCGGCCGGAATCCCTTCCATCCGCTCACTCAATAAAGGGCGGAAGCTTGGCCTACTCTTCATCCCCGAATACCAACGCGCGGTTTCCTCGTGGCTCTTCCAGTCGATCCCGCCGAGATAGTCGGCGACCGAAATCTGTGCCGCCGCCGCCAGATCTGCGAGGCTCAGCGTCGATCCGGCCATCCAGTTGTGCCGGCCGAGCAGGTAATCGGTGTAGTCGAGATATTCGACCGCCGACTTCATCGCTTCGCGCAGCACCTTGGCGTCGGGCCCCTGCTTGGTCACGACGCGCTTGATCATCCGCTCGCCGAGCAACTTCTCGGTCACGTCGCGATAGAAGAAGGTGTCGAACCAGGTCGACAACCGCCGGATCTCGGCGCGCTGCGCCGCGGTGCCGTTGATCATCTGCGCCTTGTCGACCGTCTCGTCGAAATATTCGCAGATGACGAGCGAATCGATCAGCCGGACGTCGCGTTCGGGATCGGCGATCACCGGGGTCTGCCCGGCTGGGTTCATGTCGATGAACTCGTCCCGCCGCTCCCACGGGTTTTCGCGCACCAAGGTATAGCCCACGCCCTTTTCGCCGAGCAGCAGCCGGACCTTGCGCGAGAACGGACAAAGCGGGAATTGATAGAGCTGCCACATGCGCCTTCTTTAGCGAGCGCGGCGCGGCGGCGGCAAGCGAAGTTCAGCCGATCCGCGCACCCATGCCGCCATCGACCGGCAGGATGACGCCGGTAACGAACTTCGCTTCGTCGGAGCACAGGAACAGCGTCGCATAGGCGGTATCCCAGGCGTCGCCCATCTGCGCAAGCAAGGGTACGCGTTGCGCGCGCTCGGCGCGGACCGTCTCGCGGTCGAGCCCGCGGGCGCGCGCGATGCCGTCGATCGCCATCGGCGTATCCATCAGCCCGGGCGCGACCGCGTTGACGCGGATACCGTATTTGGCGTTAGCGAGGGCGGTCGATTGGGTAAGCCGGTTCACCGCCGCTTTCGACGTTTCATAGGCGACCATGTGCCAGCCCGCGATTCCGGCGAGCGACGAGATGCTGACGATCGCGCCGCCTTTCCGCTCGCGCATGCCGGGGACGGCGGCGGCGATGCCGTTGAGCACACCCTTCAGGTTGACCGCCAGGATGCGGTCGAACGCGTCCTCGGCGATGTTGTGCGCGGGCCCGTCTTTGCCGCCGATCCCGACATTGTTGACGAGGATGTCGACCGCGCCCGCCGCCGATATGGCTGCCTCGCAGTCGGCGCGGTTCGTCACGTCGCAGGCGATCGCTTGCGCCCTGCCACCGTCAGCGACGATGGCGGCGACGGTCTCTTCGGCGCGCGCGAGGTCCCGGTCGGCACACCATACCCGCGCCCCTTCGCGTGCCAGCAAGGTCGCGATCGCGCGGCCGTTTCCGATCGTTTC